>CAKTAM010000133.1 GCA_934527255.1 uncultured Oscillospiraceae bacterium
GTCATAGTCGGGGCTTCTATCCCGATAGGCATAAATCATCGGATGGACTGCCGGCCGCTGGGGGAAGAAATCCATTTCAGGCACCTGTATTTCCTCCTATTTCTCCGATTCGGGATTTTATATACTCAAATTCTTCAGAAGTAATTCCCCACATATCACACAGCCGTTCATCTGTATATAAACCTACATAGTCTCTTAATTCGGGAATGAAACGAAAGCTGCGTGTCGATATGTGTTGAGAAACAACAGTTTGTAATAGAAGAAATCTTACGGTTTTGGTTAGTAGATAGGACTTGTAGGCGATGGTTTCTTCCTCTGTATCAAATGCACCTGCAACAAGCCAAGACTCCGTGCAACACTCGCCGGGTTTGGCTATTCGGGTATTGCCGTCATAGAAGAAGGCGACCGGTTTGCTAAAATCGGTTTGTCCTGCAATCGGTGCTGCAGGAATTAAAAACTTCCACTTGCCAAGGTAGTTTTTTGCATCTGTAACATCATCGGCATTGGCATATTTGTAGCCAATTTTTTGAACATACCAACAAGGTATGCCAGTGTTGCGGGGAACATAGTTTGAAGGAAGTCCAAAGGGTTTTCTTGCCGATACTCGTCCATCAAGAAAAACTTTGTGCTGCTTCTGAACTTTTGCTACTATTTCCACGGCCATGTTTTGGCGAATAAACACCTCATTTTCATCTAGATACCGTTTCATAGTATCTGATTTATCTTTTCTGAAGTTGGTTACTTCACATATTCCTTGATAATCGCGTTCCCATAAGAAGTAGCACGCTCCACCGGCAAGGTCAACACCCGGAAATACATCCTTGAAGTTTTCGTAGTCCACAAGTTTACTTATCCGACGATCAGAAAGCATCTCCCTACGGAATTCATCTAATCCTTTTCCACCAGAAAACCAACGAGAGGGGATAATCATTGAAAGATAGCGGGGATTTAACTTCTTTACACTATCAACGAACAACTGATAAATCGGTTTAGCACTTTTCCCATTTCCCCCGTCGCTTAACTGATACGGCGGATTGCCAATAATCACATCGAACTTCATTTTAAAAATATCCTCCGGCCTGGTGGTATGGATCAGCTCATAGGCGTGGGTCTCCAGCGCCTCGTCCCGGTCGTACTGGCTTTGGGCGGCGCCGCAAAAAACACACTTCCCGTTTTTCCAGCGGTGGGGAATCCGCTTATAGCGGATATTGCCCTCTGCATCGTCAAAGTGGGAGACGGAATACACGCTGTTCGGGTACTTGCTGCAATACACACCACGGCGGGAGAGCAGGCTAGTCAGCTCGGTGATGGCGATACCGTAAAGCTGGTGATGAAAGATGTGGTCAATACGCTGCTGCAGGTCGGGAAGAATCGGCTCCAACCCGGTCAGCAACCGCTTGGCGATCTCCCGCAGAAAAACACCGCTTTTGCAGGCCGGGTCTAAAAATTTGGTATTGGGGTTTGAAAACAGCTCCTGCGGAAGCATATCGAGCATGGCGTTTGCCACATCCGGCGGGGTAAACACCTCGTCGTTGGAAAGATTGGCAAGGCAGGTGAGAACGTCCGGGTTATAAATGCCGGAGTAAAAATCATTGCTCATTTTCCCATACCATCCTGTAGTGCGTCACATATTTCTTGAGGAACTCACCCTCGTCGCTGGGCCTCTCGGCAGGCTCGGCAGCGTCGAATAGCGTCAGCTGCTCTGCGCTTTGTTTGCGCTTTTTCCTGCCGAACAGGTCGCGTGCCTCGTCATCTCCCTGCATCAGTTTGGCAAAGGTGTAGTCGCTGCGCTGGAGCTGATAGCCGGTCACAAAGGCCCATTCGGAAAACACGATGGGTTCGCCGGTGTCCTGCTGGTTTTCGTCCACGCGCATCAGGCTCAGGGCGTTGCCGCAGACGATGTTGCGGGACAGAATAAACCGCACCGAGCGGCGGCAGTCCTCGCTGACCTCCTTTTTGCAGACGGCTTTGTACTCCTTGTCCCACATCCGATAAAGCCGCTCCCGGCAGGCCTCGCAGTTGTCCTGCAGAATATCCACACCGTACAGGCTGCTGACGGCCAGAACGGAGTTTTTTTCGTAGTCCATCGGGAACTTCTTGTATTTCTTTTTCACAACAGCCAACTTCCGGGACAGGATCTCGGCAAGAAAATTTCCGTCGCCGCAGGCAGGCTCCAGAAAACGGCTGTCGATGCGCTCTGTCTCGGTTTTTACAAGGTCGCACATCGCCTTGACCTCCCGCTCGGCGGTAAATACCTCGCCGTGGTCCGCCACCCGCTGTTTGGATTTCACTTGTTTTGTCACGCGCCGCTCCCCCAGAAACAGAATCCCGATTATGTTGTAGTTTCATTTCGATAAAGGTATATCCATACATATTAAATTGTAGCATCAACCTGCGAAAAAGTAAAGAAAGCATCGATAAAAAGCGTGGAACCCCCAAAATCGTCTAAAATTGAGCATAACGAGAACGCCTTTCCGGCTCGCTTTTTGAAGCGATAAGAGAAGGCTTGCTTTTTCATACCCTTTTTGGCCTGTCCGCTCTGCGGCAGACCTTTTTTGCTGCCCTGTTTACTGCATAAGCGGTGCTGCTGCTGGATGAGATCACCGCCAACCTACCGAGGCGCGTGTTCTCGCCGCGCTGCGCAGGGCCTCCCGCGGGCGTACGGTGCTTTCCATCTCGCACCGCGTTTATGAGGATCTCGGGGCCGCACCGTAGAGATCAACGCCGCCCGCACGTTTCGCCTGTGGGCGGCATATGCTGTTGGCAGAAAAGCGAAAGGGGAGCGCAGCATGAGTGAACAGCACTATTTTCTGGGCGCAAATTCACCGTCCGGGTTTTACGGCTATTTTCAAAAGGCGTATGGAAACGACTGGAGGGTATGGCTGCTCAAGGGCGGGCCGGGCAGCGGAAAATCGACCCTGCTGCGGCGCGCTGCGCAGCTGGCGGGCGGCGAGTGGGAGTATGTGCATTGCTCCTCCGACCCCAAATCGCTGGATGCGGTGCTGCACCCCGAAAAAAAGCTGATGCTGGCCGATGCAACGTCGCCGCACGCCATGGAAGCGCGGCTGCCCGGCTGTGTGGAGCAGCTGGTCGACCTTGGCGAGGGCTTTGACGTGCAGGCGCTGCGCGGCCAGACGACACAGGCGGCCGGGCTGGCGGCGCGCAATGCCGCGCTGCACCGGCAGGCGGTGCATTGGCTGGCGGCTGCCGCACAGGTGCAAAGCGTTCGCCTGCAGCAGGTTGCACCGCACTGCGATGCGGCCGGTATACGGCGGCTGGCTGCGGAATGGCTTGCCGACGGCTGGCCGCAGCAAAGCACGCCCGGCGAAGAACGGCTGCGCGGGCTGTGCGCCGTCACGCCGGATGGCGTGCTGTTTTACGGACAGACCGTGGCGGCCGTGGCGGATACCGTCTATGTGCTGCAGGATGACTGGGGCGCCGCCGCGCCGCTTTTGCTGGCCGAGCTGCGCCGGCTGCTGCTGGAGCGCGGTTATCTGGTGACCGTCTGCCGGTGCAGTCTGTTTCCGGAAAGCAAGCTGGAGCATCTGCTGCTGCCGCGGCAGCGCGTGGCCTTTGTGACCTCCAACGCTGCGCACCGCTTTACCGCCGCGGCGGGGCATGAGGTCGACCTGCGCTCGGTATATGGGGCGGCGCCTGCCACGCCGCAGCGCCTGCAGCAGCTGCTCCGGCAGGAGAATGCGCTGCTGGCAGAGGCTTGTGCCTGCATGCAGCAGGCGCGTGAGGTGCACGATGCGCTGGAGCAATGCTATCGACCGGCCATGCGCTTTGCATGGGCAGACCAAAAAGCCGAGCAGCTGGGCAGCCAGCTGCGGCAGCTGCTGGCCGGATAGCCGCTGCAGCTTTCATCTACGCAAAAAAAGCGCCCGAAAGCTTTCGGGCGCTTTTGGCATATGGGGCGGCCTGCGGTGCAGACCGTTTGCTTTAGCTGTTGCTGTCAGAGGGGGCGTACTCGGTCAGTACCAGCTGCAGATCCAGCTCCTCCTCGTTGCGCAGCACATGGACGGTGACGGTATCGCCGATCTCGTGCTCACTGAAGATGGTCTTGATCTCATCCACCGTCGAAACCTCGGTGCCGTCGATCGACTCGATATAGTCGCCGGTACGGAACCCTGCCTTGGCGGCGCTGGAATCTTCCGCAGTGGAGTAAACATACACGCCCAGACGGTTGACGCGGTACTGGAAGGCCGTCTGCTGGTCGTTGATGCCCAGCAGGTTCAGGCCAACGCTCACACGGCCGGTCACATACCCGACGCTGATCAGATCCTGCGCCGATTTCATGGCCGTGTTGATGGGAATGGCGAAGCCCAGACCCTCCACGCCGGCCTCGCTGTACTTGGCGTTGACAATGCCGATCAGGTTGCCCTCGGCATCAAACAGGCCGCCGCCGGAGTTGCCGGGGTTGATGGCGGTGTCGGTCTGAATGAGCGTCATGGTGGTGTTTTCCACCGTGATCTGACGGTTGACGGCGCTGATGATGCCGCTGGTCACCGTGCCGCCCAGCTCACCAAGCGGGTTGCCCACGGCGATGACGTCCTGGCCGACCACCAGATTGTCCGAATCGCCGACTGTGGCATACGCAAGGTCGCTGGCTTCAATTTTCAGTACGGCAATGTCGGTCTGCTC
>CAKTAM010000134.1 GCA_934527255.1 uncultured Oscillospiraceae bacterium
ATCTGCGCAAATATGCCGGTCGCGCCCCTGTCGTGCACCTGAAGGATTTTGTCGGCAGCAAAACCGAAAACATGTATGCGCTGATCGGCATTGACAACGGCGGAGCCAGCGCCGACGCCGCAGCGTTTGAGTTCCGTCCGGTCGGCTATGGCGTGCAGGATTTCTATGGCATTCTGAACGCTGCCGAGGAAGCCGGTGCAAAATGGGTGGTCGTAGAGCAGGATATGCCCAGCCTGGAGCGCACCCCGATGGAATGCGCCGCCATGAGCGTCCGTTATTTGAAATCGCTGATGTAAAACCGTGCCCGCTGTCGACGGCAAGGCTTGGCTGCGCCGCCGGCTGTATCATATGAAGTATAAAAAAGGAAAAGGAGTCCAACTGTTATGGCAGACATTCTGAACAAATTCAAGGAAACCGACACCAGCATTTCCGCCGCCGGCGGCAAAAAGATCCGCGTCGGCATCATCGGCACCGGCTGGATCTCGGAAGCTCACATCGTCGAATACCAGAAAATGGACGACGTGGAGATCGTTGCGGCAGCCGATCTGGTACCCGGCAAGGCCGAAGCGCTGATGGAGCGTCTGGGCGTGAAGGGCGTCCACTATTATCCCAACGACCGCGCCATGATCGACGCCGAGGAGCTGGACGCCGTCAGCATCTGCACCTACAACTGCCAGCATGCCCCCTGCGCCATTTATGCGCTGGAGCATGGCGTCAACGTCATGCTGGAAAAGCCGTTCACCGTCACGCTGGATGAGGCCATCGAGGTCATGAAGGCGGAAAAGGCCAGCGGTAAAATTCTGACCATCGGCTTCCAGCCGCGCATGAGCGCCAACATGCAGATGATCAAAAAGATTGTCGAATCCGGCGAGCTGGGCGACATCTACTATCTGCAGGCGGGCGGCGGCCGCCGTCACGGCATTCCTACCCCGTTCGGCACTTCGTTCATTGAGAAGGACACTGCTGGTATCGGTGCAGTCGGCGACATTGGCGCTTACTCGCTGGATATGCTGCTGAACGCCGTCGGCTATCCCAAGCCGCTGACGGTCTCGGGCTACAAATCCGCTTTCTTCGGCACCAACCCGGCTACCTACCCCGCCCATCCCGAATATGCCAAAAAATTTGAGGTGGATGATTTTGCTGCCGCGTTTATCCGCCTGGAGGGCGGCATCATTCTTGACTTCCGCATTTCGTGGGATATGAATATGGATACCTGCGGCGACGCGCTGATCCTTGGCACCAAGGGCGGCCTGCGCATCCCCTCCACCGAGTGCTGGAACGGCAGCTTTGACAAGCCGATGACCATCTATAAGGACGTTGCCGGTCAGCCGGTGTCCTGCCAGATCCCTCTGGCGCAGGATGACGGCGAGCTGTTCTACAAAAAGCTGCGCTCCTTCATCAATGCGGTGCAGACCGGCGGCAAGGCTCCCGTCCCCTCCATCGAGATCGTCTACAACCAGGCCATTATCGACGCGATCGTCAAATCCGCCGAAAGCGGCCATGAGATGGAAGTCACCGTTCCCGAAGTGTAATTGCGTTTTTGCTTTATCCGCGTCCCCCGAGCTCAAAAGGCCCGGGGGATATTCTTTTTCGCCATTCTTCTGACAAACAAAAGGATGCATTCCTGCCGGAATGCATCCTTTTGTTTCGTATGCTGATATGGGGCGGCACGCGGTCAGCGTTCTTCAAAGCCCTCCCATGCGGCATAGCCGCAGCGCTCCAGATCGCGCAGGTAATCCGGATAGCTGACATCCCGCAGCTGCGTGTAGTAGTGGTTATCGCCGCAGATGCTCTGTGCACTATCCTCCGACTGCCAGAAAAGCTGGAGCATATGATGCGGCGGCGCCGACAGCTGCTGCAGCGGAGTGGCAGCGTCCGCCTCCACAACGGCACGTCCAACGGCCAACACGGCTTCGTCCGTCACATCCCGCACAGTATAGCGCAGCGCTGCCGCCTGCGGCAGGTCGTTCACGCCGTACAGCGTGTATACGCCCGCCTCGTCCGGCTCGGACAGCATCAGGCACACCGGCTGCTGACTGCGGCAGATGAAAGAAAACGCCAGCTTACGGGTGTAGTAATAATCAACTACGGCATCCGATATCTGCGGCCAGCCGTCCAGCAGGTTCCACCAAATGATGCCGGTGCGCTGCCATTTTCCCATGCGGAAGCGCTCGATAAAGAATTTTTTTGCTTCCGCCTGCGAGATCTGGCTCATTTTGCAGAAATCAGCCAGTGTATCGCCGGTTTGCCCAAACAGTGTGCGCACCTGCGAGACCATCAGCGGGATACGGTACGAAAACGGTTTTCCTGGCTGCGGCTCCATACAGGCCGCATGGGTAAGATATGCCTCGTTGGGGTCATCGTTTTCATCCAGTATCGGCCAAAGCGCCTCCTGCGGCAAAAAACGGGCCAACGACGCAGGCGACGGGCAGCCGTGATAGCCGGTCTCGCTGGCAAAATGCGCCTGATTCTGCGTGTAGTATGGGCCCTTGAAATAATCCCGCGGGCCCCAGAGGTGATCCTCCGGCAGCACGCCGGGGGTCAGCGTGCTGGCCAGCAGCGCGCGGCGCGCCACATAAGGCGACGAGGGCAGATACGGCCGTGTAAAATCGTGTGCCTCCAGCACCTGCGGAATAACGGTGCGGGTAACGGTGTTATTACCGGGCTCGCGCAGGAGGCCCTGCCAGAACACATAGGCCATATCGCACTCGTTATCGCCCGCCCAAAGCGCCAGCGACGGATGGTTGCGCAGACGCTTGGCGATCTGTTCGACCTCCGGGCGCAGCATGGCATAAAATGCCTCTTCCAACGGGTAGACTCCGCAGGCCATGGCAAAATCCTGCCAGACAAGAATACCGTGTGCATCACAGAACGCATACAGCGATTCGCTGCCGTACACATTGCCGCCCCAGCAGCGGATCATATTGCAGCCGGTTTTCTCCAGCAGAGCCAGCGCCTGCGGCAGGCGTTCTTCATCGCGCGAGTGAAAAGCATCCAGCGGCACCCAGTTTGTGCCCATAATAAAAATTTTGCGGCCGTTGACGCGAAAAACAAACTCGCCGCCCTCCGGGCCCTCGCAATCCTCAGTGCGCTGCAGCTCTACCGTGCGCACGCCTGTCGAAAAACGGCGCTCATCGCAGAGCTGCTGCCCGTGCAGCAGCTGCAGGCACGCCTGATACTGATGCGGCTTGCCTGTGTTTTTGGGCCACCACAGCCGACAGTTGGGCAGCTGCAGCACTTCGCTGATACAGTTGTGATACAACCGGCCGCCAAAGACAAACGAATCCGCTTCGTCCTCCCCCTGCAGGGTCAGGCGGTAATGGTAATCCTCCAAACTGTCACGCGACAGGTTCAATACAGCGTGCAGCCCCAGCTCGGCGCTGCCAAAAGCAGGGTCATCCTGCTGCGGCACAGCGCGTCTGGTGTAAAGAAATGCCTCGGCAATGGCGTCCGGCCGTCGGGTGCACAGACGCACCGGCCGCCAAAGGCCGCAGCTGACGATGCGGGGCATGATATCCCACCCGTACATATGCGGCGCTTTGCGGATATACAGCCCCTCCAACCCATAGGTCAATGCACTGCAGCAGGCCGGAAGCGGACGACGGCGCGCTTCCAGTACTGCCGGGCGGATGTGCACGATCAGCTGGTTGCCGGTGGGCAGCAGCGGCTCGTCCACATCGTATTCCAAAAACATGTTTTCCACCCGGCGCACCACACGGCCGTTAAGAATAATATCCGCTACCGTGTCAATGCCGTCAAAATGCAGATACTGATCGTCCGCCGCGTCAAAGGTGGTAAAATACCACACATGCGTGGTCTCCCATTGCTGCGCACGCAGCGTATCCGTTGACCAGAAAAGGTCGTGCTCCTTTTGGGCAGCCATCAGATCCAGCTCAAAATTCCCCGGCACCCGGGCCGGAATACAGTCGTAGCCCGACTGCAGCAGCGCGTCAACGGTCAGAAATTCGCGGTCGCCGCAGCGCTCGTTTGGGGCATAGCACAGCTTCCATTCCATCAAAAACGGCTCCTTTTTTCTTCTTTTCCTTCTTTTATTCTTCCTATGCGGCCTGCAAAATGTGTCTGCCGTCAGAAGGTCAGCTGCATAACAAAGGAATCCCGATTTTCCGGCAGCAGAACGCCCTTGACGGTAACGCCGCCTTCGCTGGACGCTTTCTGCACCGAAAACCTCTGTCCGGGGCGCATTTCGGCCAAAAACCAGACATCCAACCGTTTCAGCCCGTGCAGCGCCTGCCGCTCCGAACCGGTAAGGGCATCATACACGATCTCGCCATAGCGGCCGTTATTTACATGTCCCAGACCGTCCTGCCAACTGGGCCGCGCCGTGCGCTGCTCGACCTCGACAAAATCCGGCTTTGCGGTAAAGCGGCTGTCTGCCTGCAGCAGCTTTTCCCCCTCCGGCAGGTTCAGATCTGCCAGCACGGCACGGTCGGTACAGATATGACGGGTAGCCAGATCAAACACAACCGAAAAGGTCGTACCAACGGCCACCGTCTCCCGCTTTTCATCATACAGAGCGATCTCGCGCCGGTAAACCGGCCCATGC
>CAKTAM010000135.1 GCA_934527255.1 uncultured Oscillospiraceae bacterium
CGACAGCAGCGTTTTCAGCGAGACGTCGTTCAGGCTGCGGGTAAAGGTATCCTCCAGAATGGAGGGCTGGCGGTGCACCCATTGCAGCAGGGCCGGATAATCCGCCGTCATGGCCGTCAGCTGCGGGGCCAGCACCCCCTCCTCCAGCAGGCCGCGCTGCTCCTCGCCCAGCCGCCAGGCCGCGGCGTCCAGCGCCTCTTTGATATTGCCCGGCTCATCCAGCAGCAGCACCGGGTCATCGGGGTAATCCAGCACGGTGGCGGGCTTTGGGTAGCGCAGCGCCAGAAATTTGTCCAGGCTGGCGGGCATCAGCCCCGCGCGCAGCTGCGCCAGCTCGCTTTGTGCGGCGCGGGCCAGCTGCTCGCGCGCGGCGCCCTTCTGCGCTTCGATGGCGCGGGTGAGAAAGGCCAGCGTATCCTCGGCGCTGCCAAACAGCACCTCCCGCGCGGGCGAAAGGTAAATTTTCTCCAGCGGGCGGTCGCGCCGCTGGCTGATGAGATCAAAGGTGTGGATGCTTTCCACGGTATCGCCCCAATATTCCAGGCGGGCGGGAAGCGTCATATCCGGGGCATAAATATCCACAATGCCGCCCCGCACGCTGAACTGCCCGGGGCCCTCCACCTTGTCGCGCCGGTAATACCCTGCGTCGTGCAGGCGGCGGATGAGGGCAGGCTGCGGCAGCTCGGCCCCGGCGCGCACCGTCAGGGTGTTGCGCACAAACTCGTCGCGGGGCATGGTGTACTGCAGCGCGCCCTCGGCGCTGGCGCACAGCACCCGGATGCGCCCGCCCACCAGATCACCCAGCACCTGCAGGCGGCGATATTCATACTCGTGGCTCTGCCCCTCGATGTTGCGCAGCACAAAATCCCGCGCGGGGTAAATTCCGGCGGGCAGCCCCAGCGTGTTCAGATCCTGCGCAAAGCGGGTGGCCTCGGCCTCGCCCGGGCACAGCAGCACAAACGGGCGCTGCACATCCTCGGCCAGCGCGCACAGCAGTTGGGCGCGCCCGGCGGGCGGCAGCCCAAACAGCGCCGCCGGGCAGCGGCCGTTGGTCACGGCATCCAGCAGCTTTTTATATTCGGCGGTGTTTTTCAGCGACTGGGTCAGCATGTGATCTCCTCCCTTGCAAAACAGATGCCGGCAAAGCGGCCCCAAATGGCAGCGCGGGGCAGCCTGAAAGACTGTCCCGTTCCTTTTTTCTATGTGGTAGGGTCATATGCCGGGCATATTGCCCGGCACATGCCCATGCGTGCGGTAATATGGCTGGACGGCGGGCGGAATACGGCAGCGCCGCCGCCCGTAGCGGCAGCCGGAAAGCCGGGCCTGTGCGCAGTACAGCAGCCGAGCCCGTCCATTCCGCCCCTCTTCCAAAGGCCACCGGGGCGGCCGTGCAGACAATACCTCGGCGTCTGCCTCAATCCCCGGCCGGGCGGCCGGGCTGCGGGCGGCCCGCGCCGTTATAGCGGCTGATGGCGCGGTCGGTCTGCCCGGCCAGCATCAGCTCCAGCGCCGCCACAATGTCCGGCATACGGGCATCCAGCACGGCGTTTTCCTGCGCGGAAAACCGCCCCAGCACCCAATCGGCCAGGTCATAATCCGGGCGGGGCTTTTCGCCCACGCCGATGCGCAGACGCCCAAATTCCTGACTGCCCAGCCGCGCAATGATGCTTTTCAGCCCGTTGTGCCCGCCTGCGCTGCCCTCCTTGCGGATGCGCAGCACCCCCGGCGCAAGGTTGATGTCATCCGACAGCACGATCACCTGCTGCGGAGCCAGCTTGTAAAAAGCGGCGGCCTCGCCCACCGCGTCGCCCGAGGCGTTCATAAAGGTCTGCGGCTTCATCAGCAGCACCTTGCGGCCGCCCACGACGGCCGTACCCACCAGCGCGTGAAATTTGCTTTGGGTCAGGCTGGCTCCCCAAGCCTCGGCGGCGGCGTCCAGCGCGCGCCAGCCGATGTTGTGGCGGGTGCCCTCATACTCGCGGCCGGGGTTGCCCAGCCCCACCACCAGCGCTTCCACGCCGCCGGTGCTCACGCCCGAAGAACGGCGTGCAAAAACGGATGCCATGGTATTCCTCTTTTCTGCCGGGCAGCCAAAGCGCGCCCGGAAAATCTGCTTTCCTATTGTACCGATTTTCCGCCCGCTTTGCAAGCGAAAAATGCGCAGATGCCCCGCAAAGGGGCCCGCGGCCGCCGCAGGAGGCATGCGCCCGCCCGGCGGCAGGCGGCACACAGGGGGCGGCGCGCTTGCCGCTCGGGCCGCCGGGCGGATGTTTTCTGCCGTGCCGTGTAATCGGATGCTTTCCGCCGCGCAGCAGGGCCCGCGCCGCCTGCGGCCGTGCGCGGTCGATCTTGTGCAGGGCGCGGCAGGCAGCGGGGACGCTTTTCCCCTTTTGTCCCCGCCGAACGTCCCGCCTCTTTTTTCCCCGTCGGCTTCGCCCTTTTGCCGGGGCGTTTGTGCGGCTGTTTCGGCTTTTGGGCGCAAATTCCCGCCGTCAAAAACGGCCGCCGGACAGGGGTGCCTCACCTCCGAGGGCGTTTTCCCGAAAAAAAGCCGAAAAAAGTGAAAGAATCGTCCGGGAAAGACTAGCATTCAGAACAATTTTTTGGTACAATAAGAAAGCAAAAAGGACAAGCGCGCTTTTTTGTTGCGCTCTTTTTGCTTTCTCTGTGTTCTGTCAGTTACTGAAAATACTGTATGGAGGTTGAGTAAATTTTGAAGAAGTACATTTACTATTTCAGCGAAGGCAACGACGCCTTCCATGGTGACAAAACCACCATGAAGAACATCCTGGGCGGCAAGGGCGCCGGCCTGGCTGAGATGACCGCTGCCGGCATGCCGGTTCCTCAGGGCTTTACCATCAGCACCGAGGCCTGCACTCAGTACTATGCCGACAACCGTCAGATCAACGACGAGATCACTGCCGACATCTTCGCCCACGTCAAGGGTCTGGAGGAGATCACCGGCAAGGAGTTCGGCAGCATCGACAACCCGCTGCTGGTCTCCGTGCGTTCGGGCGCGCGTCAGTCCATGCCCGGCATGATGGATACCATCCTGAACCTGGGCCTGAACGATGAGGCCGTTGAGGGTCTGGCCAAGAAGACCGGCAACCCCCGTTTTGCTTACGACAGCTACCGCCGCTTCATCCAGATGTATTCGGATGTTGTTATGGAGCTGGGCAAGAGCTTCTTTGAAGAGAAGATCGACGAGATGAAGGCTGCCAAGGGCGTCAAGCTGGACACCGAGCTGACCGCCGACGACCTGAAGGAGCTGGTCAAGCAGTTCAAGGCCATTTATCTGGAGAAGCAGGGCAGCGAGTTCCCGCAGGATCCGAAGGAGCAGCTGATCGGCGCCGTCAAGGCCGTGTTCCGCTCCTGGGATAACCCCCGCGCCAACGTCTACCGCAAGATGAACGAGATCCCCTACGAGTGGGGCACCGCTGTCAACGTGCAGCAGATGGCGTTCGGCAACTCGGGCATGAACTCGGGCACCGGCGTTGCCTTCACCCGTGACCCCGCCACCGGCAAGAAGCAGCTGATGGGCGAATACCTCATCAACGCGCAGGGCGAGGACGTTGTGGCCGGCATTCGTACGCCGTCCCCCATCAGCCACCTGAAAGAGCAGATGCCCCACGTGTACGATGAGTTCGTCTCCATCGCTACCCGTCTGGAGAACTACTTCCGCGACATGCAGGATATGGAGTTCACCATCGAGGACGGCAAGCTGTTCATGCTGCAGACCCGTAACGGCAAGCGCACCGCGCAGGCCGCCCTGCAGATCGCCTGCGACCTGGTCGACGAGGGCATGATCACCGAGCGCGAGGCCGTGCTGCGCGTGGAGCCCAAGCAGCTGGATACCCTGCTGCATCCCCAGTTTGACGCCGCCGCCCTGAAGGCCGCCGAAGTGGTCGGCAAGGGTCTGGCCGCCAGCCCGGGCTCTGCCTGCGGCCGTATCGTCTTCACCGCTGAGGACGCCGAGGAGAAGGTCAAGAACGACGGCTGGAAGAAAGTGGTTCTGGTCCGTCTGGAGACCAGCCCCGAGGATATTGTTGGCATGCAGGTCTCGCAGGGCATTCTGACCGTGCGCGGCGGCATGACCAGCCACGCTGCCGTTGTGGCCCGCGGCATGGGCACCTGCTGCGTTTCCGGCTGCGGCAACGACAACGAGGTCAAGATCGACTATGAGGCCAAGACCTTCGAGATCAACGGCCACAAGTTCGCCGAGGGCGACTGGATGAGCATCGACGGCTCCACCGGCAACATCTACGCCGGTCAGATCGCCACCGTTGCCTCCACCGAGAACGCCAACTTCAAGCGCTTCATGGGCTGGGCCGACGCTGCCCGCCAGCTGAAGGTGCTGACCAACGCCGACAACCCGACCGACGCGCAGAACGCCGTTGACATGGGCGCCGAGGGCATCGGTCTGTGCCGTACCGAGCACATGTTCTTTGCTGAGGACCGCATCAAGGCCGTCCGCGAGATGATCTGCGCCCGCACCGTTGAGGCCCGCAAGGCTGCTCTGGCCAAGGTCGAGCCGTATCAGGAGGCTG
>CAKTAM010000136.1 GCA_934527255.1 uncultured Oscillospiraceae bacterium
CCCGTGCCATGGTCACGCGCTATGGCATGACCGAGGAATTTGACATGGTGGCCATGGAGACCGTCAGCAACCAGTATCTGGGCGGTGATACCTCGCTGGCCTGCTCGGCGGATACACAAAAGCGCATTGACGAAAAGGTTGTGGAAACGGTCAAAGCCCAGCACGAAAAAGCGCGGCAGCTGCTGGCGGCCAACCGTGCCCTGCTGGATGAGCTGGCCCTTTACCTGTACGAAAAGGAGACCATCACCGGCAGCGAGTTTATGGAGATCCTCAACCGAAAGGAGAGCGTGGCAAAATGAAAAAGCGTTCCCGTTTCAGCTGGGGCGATTTTCTGTGCGGTCTGCTGCTGACGGCGGCCGGTGTGTTTACGCTGGTGCGCCCGCAAAGCACGTTGACAGGGCTGGTCGTGCTGTACGGCCTGCTGGCGGTGCTGCTGGGCATTGGCGATATTGTGGTATATGTGCAGCTGCCCCGCTTTACCGGCTTCGGCCCCATGATGTCGCTGTTGGCGGGCATTCTCAGCGTTATGTGCGGCCTGCTGCTGGTGGCCAACCCCGATCTTGGCAAATGGGCGCTGACGCTGCTTCTGCCGGTGTGGTTTCTGGCGCACAGCATCAGCGGCCTGACGCATACCGACCTGCTGCGCCGGGTCGAAACGCCGTTTTATTATGCCTTTACGCTGGCCGTCAATATCATTGGGCTGGTGCTGGGGGTGCTGCTGCTGTGCAGCCCGGCGCTTTCGTTCCTGACGCTGCAGAAGCTCAGCCAGCTGGCGGCGGTGTGCCTGATCGTGTTTGGCGTGGAGGCGCTGGTAGAGGCGTTTACCCGTCGGGATGCGTTCCGCCTGTAAGCGGCTTTGCAGTAAGGCTTGGAACAAAAAAGGAGAGCTTCTCCGTCGCGGCAGCGCGGCGAAGGGGCTCTCCTTTTGTTATGCGTTGTTATGTGCAAAAAACGGCAGTCCTGCCCGGGCGGCTGGCGCAGCATGGGCGGCACAGGCCGCCCGTCGGCGGGCACGGTCGGCATTGGCAGCGCCGACCCGGTAAAAAAGCGCGCTGCAAACGCAGAAGCCTTTGGCAGGGACGCAAAGCGGGCCGCCCTTTGGGTTGGCGCTTTGCCGGGCCGGGTTCAGTCGGCAGCGTTGGCTGCGGCAAAGGCGTCAGCGTCAGCCCGGCACAGCTGCGCAAAGCGTTCCGCCAGTGCAGGGTCGGCGCGCCGCAGCGCCAGCACGCGGCCATCCCGCCCCAAAAAGCAGTGCTCGGTGCTGCCGGTGACCAGCAGCGCGCCGCTTTCCCGGTTGATGATGCGGTACGAAAAGGTAAAACGCACCGGGGCAAAGGCGGTCAGCGCCGTGGTAATGCTTACCGTGTCGCCAAAGGTGCACGAATGCCGGTACCGGCACTGCACGCCCAGCACCGGGCTCAGAAAGCCTTTTCCCTCCAGAAGCTCATACGGAAGTCCGGCCTTTTCCAGATAGTCGATGCGGCTTTCCTCAAACCAGCGGATATAGTTGGAGTGGTGGACAAAGTTCATCCGGTCGGTTTCGTAATACTGTACTTTTCGGGTATAGGTGTTCATGGCGAAGCCTTTCTGTCAAGAGTGAAATGGGCCGTTTGCGGCAGGAAAAAGCGCCCTGCTGCAGCGCTGCACCATTGGCGCAGCGGCAGGCTTGCGGGCGGGGCAAAGCGGTCATCCGCAGAGAAAAAATGGGATTTCCTGCCGCAGCCCGTCGCGCGGCTGCAAATTCTGCACAGGCGGCGCAGCGCCGCCTGCGGCAAACAAAGAGCTGCGCCGACCGCAATACCCCTATTATAGCAGATTCCGGCGCGCTTGTCATGGGCGGCGGCCGGGCTTTTTTGCCGCCGGGCCTTGCAAAACGGCGGTACATCGGGTATGATAAGAAAAACAGCGAAAAAGGAGAAAAGCAATGCAGCAGATGAAAGCACTGTTGGCCATGTACTCTCTGCGCGAGGCCATGCAGGCCGACCTGACGGGCACGCTGGAGCGCGCGGCCCGGCTGGGCTTTGACGGGGTCGAGCTGGCGTGGTATGCGGGGCATTCCGTGGCCGAGGTGCGCCGCGCCGTGCGGCAGCTGGGGCTGGAGGTCTGGTCGTGCCATACCGATGTGCGCGAAATGCTGGACGGCCCGGAGCGTAATTTTGAAGATATTGCCTCGCTGGGGGCGCGATATGTCGTCATTTGTCATATGCGGCCGGAGGAGCGCCCCGGCGGCGCCCGCTTTGAGCAGACGCGCGAGGATGTGGCCCGTCTGTCCGAGCTGGCCCGCACTCAATACGGCCTGACCATGCTGTACCACAACCATGATTTTGACCTGCAGCGCCTGCCGGATGGCCGCCGCAGCCTGGATGTCAGCTATGAGGCGTTTGCACTGCGCGGAGAGCTGGATACCTGCTGGGTCGAGCTGTGCGGCGCTTCCACGGTGGAGTATCTGCAGCGCTATGCGGGGCGTATTCCCCTGATGCATGTAAAGAATTACCGCCGTACGCC
The DNA here is from genome assembly GCA_934527255.1 of uncultured Oscillospiraceae bacterium. Classification (GTDB taxonomy): domain Bacteria; phylum Bacillota; class Clostridia; order Oscillospirales; family Ruminococcaceae; genus UBA1762. Next base: position 2,506 of record CAKTAM010000136.1, read on the forward strand.
CGCCCCTGCCGGGGCCCCAGCGCCTGCGCCGGGGTGCGAGTTTTGCCCGCTGGGCTGGGGCGAAATTGATTTTGCGCCTATTCTGCGCACGGCGCAGGCCGTCGGCGTGCAGGCCGCCATCTTGGAGGTGGACGAGCCCGGCTGCGGAAAAAGCGCGCTGGAATGTGTGGAGCTTGGCGCACAGAAGCTGTTTGAGCTGATGGGGCGCACCGTTCATTGACAGGCGGCATTGCCGCCGGAAAGGGAGAAAGACCATGTGGGAACTGAGCATTACCACCGGCCCGGCTGCCGACCGCTTCGGCAGTGAGGGCGCAGCGCGGGCGCTGCGCGAGGCCGGGTTTGAAGCGGTGGATTATCTGGGCACGCACCGGCAGTATCAGCCGTTTGCAGGGCTGTATACCCAGCCGGATGACCGTTTCTTTGCCTATTTTGAAAACGAACGCCGGATATATGAGGCAGCCGGGCTGCGCATCGGGCAGATCCATTGCCCCTACAACCCGCCGCCGGATCATGTCACCGAGGAGGAACTGCAGTTTTTTACGGCGGCCATCAAGCGCGCCATTCGCGCTGCGGCGGTGCTGGGCGCGCCGGTCGCCGTGGTGCACCCGGTCATCCCCGTTGGGTGGGATCGGGACCCCCAGATTTCCTATACCCTGACCGACCGTCTGTGCGAGGAATACGCCGCGCTGGGCCAGCAGGTGGGGGTACAGGTGGCGCTGGAAAATATGCCGGGCGGCGACACGCGGGTGCCCTACAGCTGCGCCGAGCATTTTCTGCGGCTGTTTGAAAAGCTGGATACCCCGTATCTGGTCGCCTGCCTGGACAGCGGGCATGCCAACTGGGCTCTGCCCACGGGCGAGCTGCCCGCCATGGCGCGTGCGCTGGGGCGGCATCTGCGCTGCGTGCATCTGCACGACAACGGCGGCACGTGGGATAATCACTTTCTGCCGTTCGGCGGCACCATCCCATGGGATGAGCTGTGCCGCGCCCTAGGCGAAATTGGCTATACCGGCACGGTCAACCTGGAGACCGGCGCCATGAAGCTGATGTCAGACGGCCTGTTCTGCCAGGGGCTGGCCTTTCAGCGGGCCATCGCGGCCGAGCTGCGCGACAACATCCGCGCGGCCTACCGCGCGGCGGACTGACCGGCGGATGGCATGCCGTGGAAAGCGCCGCGCCGTTTTTCAAAACGCCGGTCAGCGGCTGCCTGCCGCACAAAAGCGCCGGGGCGGCAGGGCTTGCGCGCGGGCCGTTTTTGGGGTATACTGAAGAAAAGCGGCTGACACGCAGCCGCACGCACAGGAAAGGAAAGCAACCATGCACATTACAACACCGGAAAACGACATTGAACGGGTTCTTTTTACCGCCGATCAGATCGCCCAAAGGGTCGCGCAGCTGGGCGCACAGCTGACGGAGGAATACAAAGAGAAGCGGCCGGTCGTCGTCTGCATTCTCAAGGGCGCGTCGTTTTTCTATATCGATCTCTGCCGCCAGCTGAAATGCAACATTGATATGGATTTTATCGATGTTTCCAGCTATGGCGAAAGCAGCCACTCCACGGGCGTGGTCAAGCTTATCAAGGATCTGGACAATGACATTACAAACCGTCACGTACTGCTGGTGGAGGATATCATTGATTCCGGCCTGACGCTGCGTCACCTGCGCAAGCTGCTCAGCTCGCGCCAGCCTGCCTCCATCAAGGCCTGCTGCTTTCTTGATAAGGTCGCGGCGCACCCGGCCGAGCAAAGCACCGAGTATTGCGGCTTTGCCGTCGAAAATGAATTTCTGGTCGGCTATGGGCTGGATTATGCCGAATATTACCGCAACCTGCCCTATATCGGCGTGCTGAAGCCCGAAGTCTACGCCGATTAAACCGTATTTCTGATAGCTGCCGCAAAGCAAAGGCAGCCCCGCGGTCGAGCCTTCACGGTCGGCCGCGGGGCTGCTTTTTTGTTTGCCGGAAAATTTGCTGACAAAAAGATTTGGACTGCCCCCCCAATTTGCGCACAAAAAACTTCGCAGAGT
>CAKTAM010000137.1 GCA_934527255.1 uncultured Oscillospiraceae bacterium
GACCGCAGACGTGACGGGCAAATTCAATTACGGCGATCTGCATACCAAGGCAGATGCCAAGGTACGGAATGTTGTTTTCCCGTGCATAGCGCGCCGTAGCGATCTTGCCCTCGATGCCGCGGTTGCCAAACCCGCCGGGCACCAGAATGCCGTCACAGCCGCCCAGCATCTCGCGGACGTTTTCCTCCGTGACCGTTTCGCTGTCTACCCATTCGATATTGACGCGTGCGCCGTAAACATAACCGGCATGGCGCAGTGCTTCCGCCACAGACAGGTAGGCGTCGTGCAGCTTGACATATTTGCCCACCAGCGCAATGGTCACCGACTTGTTGCGGCGATGAATGGTGTCCAGCATGGCGTTCCATTCCGTCAGATCCGGTTCGGGCACATGAAGCCCCAGTTCACGGCAGACAATATCGGAAAAGTGTCCTTTTTCCAGCATCAGCGGTGCCTCGTACAAAACCGGCACCGTAAAGTTCTCGATCACGCAGTCCGGCTTGACGTTGCAGAACATGGAAATTTTGTGCCGGAGGGTAGCATCCAGCGGGTCTTCACAGCGCGGCACGATAATATCCGGATGAATGCCCATGCCCTGCAGCTCTTTTACGGAATGCTGCGTCGGCTTTGTTTTGTATTCGTCGCTGCCGGAAATGTAGGGCAGCAGCGTCACATGGATGTACAGACAGTTTTCCCGCCCGACCTCTAGGCCGACCTGACGGATGGCCTCGATGAACGGCTGGCTTTCAATATCTCCGGTCGTACCGCCCACCTCGGTAATAACAACATCCGCGCGCGTTTTGGTACCGACATTGTAAATAAAGCTTTTGATCTCATTGGTCACATGCGGAATAATCTGCACGGTCTCGCCCAGATATTCGCCTCGGCGCTCTTTATTGAGCACATTCCAATACACCTTGCCCTGAGTAAGGTTAGAATACTTGTTCAAATCTTCGTCAATAAAGCGCTCGTAATGTCCCAGATCCAGGTCGGTCTCCGCACCGTCCTCCGTCACATACACCTCGCCGTGCTGATAGGGGCTCATGGTGCCGGGATCCACATTGATATAAGGATCCAGCTTCTGCGCGGCGACCTTCAGGCCGCGGCATTTCAGCAGCCGTCCCAGACTGGCCGCCGTAATGCCTTTGCCCAGGCCGGAAACCACGCCGCCTGTTACAAAAATGTACTTTGTCATCTTCCTGTTCCTCCCATCAATTTTCATACATCCGAAGAATACTTTCTGCCACGGCGCGCCGGGTACTTCGCGTATCCATCGCCTGCTTTTCAATGGTGCGGTGCGCCTGCGCCTCATCCATTTTAAAACGCTCGATCAGCACCCACTTGGCACGGTTTATCAAGCGAATTTCCTCCATTCTGGCCTGCAGACTGCGGTTTTTCTGCTGCAGCTGCTCCACCTGCTGACGGCAGGCGATCAGCATACGGGTGGCCTGATAGACCATCTGGGCATTGCACGGTTTGGAAAGGCAAAGCACGCCGGTGCCCTCCAGCCGGTACATCACCTGCTCGTACATATCGTTTTTCACCAACAGCAGCACGCTGCAGCCACTGCTTTCCCCTGCCTGCACGGCAAGCTGCGTGCCAAATTCATCCGGCAGCGGCGTGTTGATCAGCAGCAGGTCAAAGGGTGTCGTCAGCAGCAGACGCCGCGCCTCTCCGGCGCTGTTGACCATCGTTGTCGCAGAAAACCGGTCCGGCGGCAGCAGCCCTTTCAGAAAGCTGGCAGCCTGCGGCGAGCCGGAAGCCACAAGAACGCTGTATCTGCCTTTTGTCTCCCGCATGAGACGGCCCCCTCTTTTTTATCAACGTTCCTCCGGCCTGCAGTACCCGTCGATCACCTCACGCGCCAATACGGTGGGCAGCCAATTGCTGCCCTCTGCGCACGCCTGCGCTTCAGAAAGACTGCCTGGCAGCGTTTCCAGCGCCGACGTGATCTCCCGCCCGGCTACAAACAGATTGTGATTGGTGGCTGCCGGTGGCTGCAGCCCGCGCCGCAGTCCGTCCAGCCCGGCCTCCATCAGCAGTGCATAGGCCAGATAGGGGTTTGCCATCGGGTCAGGCGAGCGCAGCTCAATACGGCGATATTCGCCGAAAGCTGCAGGTATACGAATGAGCTGCGAACGGTTTTCCGGCGACCATGTGATATAGCGCGGCGCTTTCTTTTCGCCAAGCCGCCGGTAGGAGCTTTCGGTCGGGTTTAAGAAAACGGTCATCTCCCGAATGTGCTCCAGCACACCGGCCAGAAAGGCTTCGGTATGTTCTTTTCCGTCGCCGCAGTCCAAGGACATGTTGATATGCATACCGCTGCCGCTTTCGCCGGGCAGCGGCTTGGGGGAAAAATCAGCCGCCAGGCCGTTCTGCATGGAGACCGTGGACACCACGCTTTTAAAGGTAACAGCCTGATCCGCCGCTGTCAGCGCGTCGCTGTAGCGAAAATCGATCTCATTTTGGCCGGGCCCCTCCTCATGGTGCGAGCTTTCCGGCAAAACACCCATTTCCTCCAGATACAGACATATCTCCCGGCGGACATTCTCACCTTTATCCTCCGGCGCAATATCCATATATCCTGCCCGGTCAAACGGCTCCCGTGTGGGGTGCCCCTTTTCGTCCAGCTCGAAAAGATAAAATTCCATCTCTGCACCAAAGCGGAAATGAACGCCGCATGCGGCTGCCTTGGCCACTGTCCGCCGTAAAATGCGGCGGGTGTCCTGCGCGAACGCCTGTCCGTCCGGGTGGCGGATATCGCAGAACATACGCACCACACGCCCGCTGGCAGGACGCCACGGCAGCACCGCCAGTGTGGAGGGATCCGGAAACAACAGCAGGTCGCTGCGCACGGCGCTGCCAAAGCCGGGCACGGCGGAAGCGTCAAAGGAAATACCGGTTTCAAAGGCGCGCTTCAGCTCGTGCGGCATAATGGCGATGTTTTTCTGTCGGCCGTACAGGTCGCAAAACGCCAGTCGGATGAACTTGACATCCTCCTGTTCGATATATTCCATTACTTCTTCATAAGTATACACAACATGCTTCCTCCCACGCAAGGCCATTTTTTGCTCTTACGGCACCGGATGCTGCCAGCCGAACGGATCCGCTGTACGGCCCCATTGGATCGCCGTCAGGGTATCATACAGCCGCCTGGTCAGCGGGCCTATGCCGCCGCCGCCAATGGTCATGACCTCCTGCTGATACCGCAGCCGCCCCACCGGGCTGATAACGGCTGCCGTTCCCGTGCCGAACACCTCCTCCAGTGTTCCGTCACGGGCCGCCTGCACCAGCTCCTGTACATCGATCCGCCGCTCCTGCACCGGGATCTGCCAGCTTTCGCACAGCCGCAGAACACTGTCCCGTGTCACGCCCGGCAGAATGCTGCCATTCAGGGCCGGCGTTGTCACAACGCCATTGATCTTGAAAAAGATGTTCATGGCGCCGACCTCTTCGATATAGCGGCGCTCTACGCCGTCCAGCCACAGTACCTGCGCATAACCTGCCTCATGAGCCTTTTCCTGGCCGATCAGGCTGGCGGCATAATTGCCGCCGGTCTTGGCAAACCCCATGCCGCCGCGCACCGCACGCACATATTCATCCTCGATCCAGATGCCGACGGGTGCAAGCCCACTTTCATAATAAGCGCCGCTTGGCGACAGAATGATCAGGAAACGGTAGGTGCGGCTTGGCGCGACCCCCAGAAATTCATCGGTGGCAATGATAAACGGCCGGATGTACAGGCTGGTTCCCTCCTGTGTGGGGATCCAGTCGGCATCCAAGCGCACCAGCGCTTCGACCGCCGCCAGAAAATCCTCCTCCGGCAGCGGCGGAATGCACAGTCGCCGGTTGGAGGCGTTTGCCCGACGGGCATTCATCTCCGGACGAAACAGCAGAATGCGCCCATCCTGCGCACGGTACGCCTTCAGCCCCTCAAACATCTCCTGCCCATAATGAAAGATCATACAGGCCGGAGAAAGAGAAAGACGGCAGAACGGCACAATGCGCGGAGAGTGCCAGCCGCGGTCAGGGTCATAATCCATTTCAAACATGTGGTCGGTAAAAATTTTCCCGAACCCCAGCTTCTGCCCCGGTTCCGGCTTCGGCTTTGGCGTCTGTGTGCGGGTAATGGAAATGTTCAGCATGGTTCGCGCTCCTTTCGGCGGCTGTGCTGCCGCCCCTCTGCGGCCGGACGGCATACACCGCCTCTGGCCCTGCTTTTGTCCCATGCTGTTCATGCTCAAAAAAAGAGCGTACTGCAGCAATGGGACACTTTCCCCTTGTTGCAATGAACGCCCTTGGTCATTGCGGAATGGTTGGTTTCCATCAAATGATACCAATATTATTGTATTCTCCCAAGCGCAAATGTCAAGCCTTTCCGTCAAATTTGACAGGTCTCTGTGTGATTTTTTACAAAAAAGCCAAAAGGGTTTTGGCAAATCGGCTGAAAATTTCGAAAATACCGGTTGACAAACACGCTGGGGCGGCGTATAAT
>CAKTAM010000138.1 GCA_934527255.1 uncultured Oscillospiraceae bacterium
GTTGAGGCGTTGTCTGTGCTGCCGGGCAGTGCGGGCGGGTTGCCGTTGGTATCGTTATCGTTTTCCGCCTGCGTCAGCTCGCCCAGCTGAAGCGTAACGGTCGAATCGCTGATGGCTGTCACCTGGCCGGTGACGCTTTCTCCGGCATGGGGGGCGCTGCCGGTGCTTTTGCTGCAGGCGGTCAGGAAAACCAGCATTGCCGCCGCGCACAAATAAGACAGAAATTTTTTCATCAAAGCTCACTCCTTTTCTGCATCCGCCGGAAAAGCGCCGCCCCAATGGCCTTTCCCGGTTGGATTGGCCTTATTATACGGCGGCAAGATTGAAGTTTGATTGAAAAAACGAAAAAATCGTCGGCGGCCCCCATTTTTTATTTTGCCAGCGGCAGCAGCACGCAAAACTCGATCTTTCCGTCATGGCAGGCAAGCCGAATCTTCCCCTTGTGTGCCTCGGCAATGGCGCGGGCAATGGCCAGCCCCAGCCCAAAGTGCCCGTCGTCGCTGCGGGCGGGGTCCATGCGGTAAAAGCGCTCAAAGATCTGGCGCTGCTGTTCGGCCGGGATCTCCTCCCCATCGTTGAGGACGGAAAGCCTTGCCCAGCCGCGCTCGCTTTTCAGCATGGCCAGTACCTCGGCGCCCTTTTCACTGTGGCGGATGGCGTTGTTGATCAAAATCGAGGTCAGCTGCTTCAGGCGGGCAGGGTCGCCCTCGACAAAAACGCCCTCGGCCAGCTCGGAGCGCAGGCGCAGCCCCTGCTCAAAGGCGACGCTTTCAAAGGGCAGCAGCTCGCCCGCGACAAGGCGGCCCAGCTCCAGCCGTTCGGTCTGCGGGGCAACGGCCTCGGTGCGCGCCAGCTCCAGCAGCTGCCGCACCAGGCTGCCCATGCGCTCGTTTTCATACCGAATGTTGGCCAGCCAGCGGTTTTCGCCAATTTCGCGGGCCAGTAGCTCGGCATTTGCGTCAATGACCGCCACGGGGGTTTTCAACTCGTGCCCGGCGTCGGAAACAAACTGCTTTTGACGGCGAAAGCTTTCCTCCAGCGGCGCGGCAATGCGCCGGGCCAGAAAAACGGCGATGACAAAAACTACCGGCACGGCCAGGCCGCCAAACAGCAGCGTGTGGTGAAAAACGGTCGCCATGCCGCCCTGCAGAATGGCGTTGTCAATAAAGGCCACCAGCGTATACCCGGCTTTGCGGGCCTGCAGGTAGGTCAGCCCTTTCCACTTGCCCGTCTGGGCGCTGCCTGCGGCAATTTCGCGGGCGTAGGCCGTCAGCGTCTCCTCCGTATACAGCGTGCCTGTTCCGGCATCGGTGCGCAGCACCGTGCCGTCGTCGGCAAGGGCCACGGCGTAAAATGTCGATACGTCAAATTTGTGCAGCGTCTCGGGCGGCTGCTCGTCCGGCAGGGGCGGCGGGGCCTCGTCCGTCCCAGTGGGGCCTTTGGCTTCTGCACCGTCGGCGTCGCCGTGTGCCTCCAGCTGATACTCCCGCGCGTACTGCTCCAGCAGGCGCAGGTTATCGGTGTTCATCTGCGCATAGCTCGCCCCCAGAATGACGGCCAGCGTGCCCGCCAGCAGCGCCAGAATGGAAAGCATGACGGCGGCGACAATGCGTATCTGCAATTTCTTAAACATGGGAAAACCTCAATTCGTACCCAACGCCCCGCACCGCCTTGATCTCGGTTTTTGCACCGACAAAGGCCAGCTTTTTGCGTGTGAACGATAAATAAACCTCTACATTGTTATACTCGGCGTCGCTGTCATAGCCCCAGATCTTGACGGCCAGCTGCTCGCGCGTTAAAATGCGGCTTTGGTTGGCGATAAAATATTCCAGAATGCGCCATTCCTTTTCGCTTAAGCGCACGCTTTGCCCGGTGGCGATGCAGCGCAGCTCGCAGGTCTTTTCCTCCAGCGCAATGTCGCCAAAGTGCAGTGTGTCCTCCGGCGTGTCGCGGTTGCGCCGCAGCAGGGCACGCAGGCGGGCCAGCAGCTCCCGGGTCAAAAACGGCTTTGTCAGATAATCGTCCGCGCCGCTGTCCAGCCCCGTTACCTTGTCGTCCAGCTCGGCCTTGGCCGTCAGCAGCAAAATCGGCGTGCACAGCCCCTCGCAGCGCAGCAGCCTTGTCACCTCAAAGCCGCTTTTTTGCGGCAGCATCACGTCCAGCACCAGAATGTCATAAACGCCGCTTTCCGCTGCCTCCAGCCCCGAAAGACCGTCGCTGCGCCAGTCGACCTCATAGCCCTCCTGCCGCAGCAGCTCGCACAGTGCCTGCGCCATGCGGGCCTCATCCTCTACCAGTAAAAGCCTCATTGTCGGTTCTCCGTTCCGGCGCGCGGGCACAGGTGCAGCAGCCCGGCAGGGCGCTGCGATCCGTTCGGCGGCGTGCAAAATAAGCGGATATACAAAAACGCGGAGTATCATCAAAGAATGTCAAATTCTTTCATGATACTCCGCCTGGTCGGAGTGGCGAGATTCGAACTCGCGGCCTCTGCGTCCCGAACGCAGCACTCTACCAACTGAGCCACACCCCGAAAAAATGGGGGCAGCAACAAACTTGCTGCTGCCCCATACATCTGGTTGCGGAACTAGGATTCGAACCCAGACAAACAGAGTCAGAGTCTGTCGTGCTACCTTTACACAATTCCGCATCGCTGAATGCTTAGTTATTATAGCCGATGAAAAAACGTTTGTCAATGCCTTGCTGTCAAATTTTTTGAAAAAATTTTGAAAAGCGTTCCGGCGCGGCGCTGCGGGGCGCTCAAACGCTTGTATTTTCGGGCCGCTTTTGGTACAATAACTTATAATATAACAGAAAAAAGCCCGGCTGCCCGGCCAACACCGCGGCCGCGCTGGCCGGGGCGTGCCTGCCTGCGGCTGCCCGCCGCCGGGGCGGCGCACAGGGAAAAGGAGGATGGCCATGATACGCGCTGTCATTTTTGATATGGACGGCCTGATGTACGACACCGAGCCGCTGGCCGAAAAATGCTGGAGGCTGGCCGCCCGGCATACCAGGCTGACCATGACGCCGCAGACGCTTTCGGCCCTGCGGTGCCGCAGCTCGGAGGATCGTGAAAAATACCTCAAGGGCATTTTCGGCGATCGCATTGATTATAAGCGTCTGGAACGCCAGATGTACAAAAACCTGCACACGCAGATCGGCACGCACGGCCTGCCGCTGAAGCCGGGCCTGTGGGAGCTGCTGGTCTACCTGCGGCGCAACGGCTACCGGCTGGCGGTGCAGACCTTCAACTCGGCTGATATTGCCCGGTGGTATCTGCAGCTCAGCGGCTGCACCGAGTTTTTCGATGCCATTGTGACGGGGCGCACCGTGCGCCGCGGCAAGCCGGAGCCGGATATTTACCTGAAGGCGGCCGCCCAGCTGGAGCTTCCGCCGGAGGATTGCCTTGTGCTGGAGGATTCGCCTGCGGGCATCATCGGCGCGCACCGGGCGGGCTGCCCCTCGGTGATGATACCGGATCTGGATGCCCCTACCCGCGGGGTAGAGGCGCTGTCGCAGGGCATCGTCAAGGATATGGAGCAGGTGATCCCTTTCCTGCAGGGGCTTCCGCATCTGCCCGAAAAGCCGTGGCCGCAGTTTGTCAACATGGTGTTTGATATTGGCGGGGTACTGGTCGATTTTGCCCCCCGCGCCTATCTGCGCCGCCGCTTTGCCAACAAAACGCTGGAAAATTATCTTTACCAGAACGTGTTTGACAGCAAGCTGTGGCTGGAGGTGGATGCCGGGCGGCTGGAGCGCCGCCAGGCCGAGCAGGCCATGCTGGAAAAGGCCAAAAAGGATGGCCTGCACTTTGAAATGCAGACGGTGCTGGATGAATGGCCCCGCCTGCTGAAAACCAAGGAGGATACTGTGGCCCTGCTGCGCCGCCTGAAAGAGCACGGCTGCCATATTTATTATCTTTCCAATATTGCGCAGGATACCTTTGCGCTGCTGGCCGGGCGCGAGTTCATGCAGCTGTTTGACGGCGGCATTGCATCTTATGAGGTGCAGCTGCTCAAGCCGGATGAGGCCATTTACCGCTGCCTGCTGGAAAAATACGCGCTCTCGCCGGAGCAGACCATCTTTTTTGACGATACCCCGGAAAACGTGGCGGAGGCGGAGGCGCTGGGCATTACCGCGCTGCGCTTCCACTCGGCGACGCTGGCCGAAAAAAATCTGGAGGGCTATCAGGTGCTGTAACGCCGGTGTGCCGCAGCCTTTGGCGTGCGCCGCATTCGGGGCGCAGCCGGGCAAAACAGGCAGACAGCCGCTGCGCGGGGCTTTCCCGCACGGCGGCTGTTTTTCTGCGTGTAGCCTGCGGCCTTTTGGCGTGCACATCCCGCGGATGTTGGAATGCCTCCAGAATGCGGCGGCCTTTCCGGCGCAGCGGCGGGCGCTGCGGGCACGGCGGCCGGGGCGGTTCAGCTC
>CAKTAM010000139.1 GCA_934527255.1 uncultured Oscillospiraceae bacterium
GTATCCGCACTCTTTCCAGCGAAGAAATACGCAGCAGCTGCCGGATATCCTCCCGCAGGCTTCTGGCCTCGTTGGCAAGCTCTTCTTTCTTTTCCACATAGACGCGATAAACCATCTCAGTGCTCCTTCCTGAGCGCCTGCAGCGCCCGTGCGCCAATGTCCTTCCGGTAACAGGCGTTTTCAAAATGCACCTGCTGCACACGGCGGTAGGCTTCCTCCACCGCCGCAGGCAGATCATCACAAACAGCCGTAACGCCGACCACGCGGCCGCCCGCCGTCACAAGGCCGTCCGCCTGCCGCTTTGCCCCCGCCACAAAAACATACGGCGCGGCGGCAGGCTCTATTGTCAGCGGAAAACCGGTTTCGTATTTCTGCGGATAACCGTCCGAGGCCATCACCACACAGCAGGCGCTCTGATTGCTGAATTCTACCGGCGTATGCGCCAGCGTTCCGTTGGTAGTCGCCTGCATCACCGTCAGCAGGTCACTTTTCAGCAATGGCAATACCACCTGCGTTTCCGGGTCGCCAAAGCGGCAGTTGTACTCGATGACCCGGGGGCCGTCAGGCGTCAGCATCAGGCCAAAATAGAGGCAACCGCGAAACGGCCTGCCCTCGGCAGCCATGGCGCGGATCGTCGGCAGAAAAATGGTCTGCATGCAGCGCTCCGCGATCTCTGCCGTATAAAAGGGGTTAGGTGCGATGGTACCCATACCGCCGGTGTTCAGGCCACGGTCGCCGTCCAGTGCACGCTTGTGATCCATGGAGGATACCATCGGCACGACCGTCTCTCCATCGGTAAAGGCCAGAACAGAGACCTCCGGCCCGGTAAGAAATTCTTCAATGACCACCTGACGGCCGGAAAGGCCGAATTTGCCGTCCTCCATCATGGAAACGACCGCCTGTCGTGCCTCCTGCCGGGTATTGGCGATAATGACGCCCTTGCCCAGTGCAAGGCCGTCGGCCTTGACGACCACCGGCACCGGGGCCGTCTCCAGATAAGCCAGCGCAGCGTTGACATCGTCAAATGCGGCGTAGGCAGCCGTGGGAATGCCGTACTTCTTCATCAGATTTTTGGCAAATATCTTGCTGCCCTCCAATATGGCCGCCGCCTTATTGGGGCCAAAGCAGGGAATGCCCGCGGCAGTCAGCGCGTCTACCGCCCCCAGCACCAGCGGATCATCCGGCGCAACAACGGCGTATTCCACCTGTGCCTGTACGGCAAACTGTACCAGCGCATCGATCTGTGTGGCGGCAATAGGCACGCACTCGGCATCCGCCGCAATGCCGCCGTTGCCGGGTGCGGCATAAATTTTCGTCACAGACGGGTTTTCTTTCAGCTTTTTAATAATGGCATGCTCGCGGCCGCCGCCGCCCACAACAAGCAGTTTCATTGCTGTACCCCTTCCCCGGTTTTAATGATGGAACAGCCGCATGCCGGTAAACGCCATGGCAATGCGGTATTTGTTGCAGCAGTCGATTACCAGATCGTCCCGAATGGAGCCGCCCGGCTGCGCAATATAGGAGACGCCGCTGCGATGCGCGCGCTCGATGTTATCGCTGAAGGGAAAGAACGCATCCGAACCCAGCGCCACGCCGTGAATATCCGAAAGATACTCCGCTGCCTCCTGTGCCGTCAGCGGCTCCGGACGGTGGGTAAAATACTTCTGCCAGATGCCATCGGCGCAGACGTCCTCTTCGTTTTTATTGATATAGCCGTCGATCACATTGTCTCTGTCGGCCCTGCCAAGCTGCGGCAAAAACGGCAGCGACAGCACCTTGTCGCACTGGCGCAGGTGCCAGGTATCCGCCTTGCCGCCGGCCAGACGGGTGCAGTGAATGCGCGACTGCTGGCCGGCCCCAACGCCGATGGCCTGCCCGTCTACCGCATAGCAGACCGAATTGGACTGCGTATATTTCAGTGTGATCAGCGCGACGATCAGGTCACGCCGGGCGGATGCCGGAAGCTCCTGATTCTGGGTGACGATCCGATCCAGCAGGGCTTCGTCAATTTTAAAATCGTTGCGGCCCTGCTCAAAGGTGATGCCATATACCTGCTTGTGCTCCAGCGCCGCCGGACGGTAGGTCGGATCCACACGGACAATGTTATAATTGCCCTTGCGTTTGCTTTTCAGAATTTCCAACGCCTCGGGCTCATAGCCGGGCGCAATGATGCCGTCTGAGACCTCGCGCCGGATCAGCTGCGCCGTGGTAACGTCGCAGCAATCGGACAATGCGATCCAGTCGCCGAACGAGCTCATACGGTCGGTGCCTCTGGCTCGGGCATAGGCACAGGCCAGCGGCGAGGCATCCAGGCCCTCCACATCCTCCACAAAGCAGGCTTTTTTCAGCTTTTCCGACAGCGGCAGGCCGAGAGCGGCGCTGGTCGGGCTGACATGCTTGAAGGAGGCAGCACACGGCAGGCCTGTCGCCTCCTTCAGCTCGCGCACCAGCTGCCAGGAATTGAAGGCGTCCAGAAAGTTGATATATCCCGGTTTGCCGCACAGAATCTCCACCGGAAGCTCGCTGCCATCCTGCATGTAAATGCGGGCAGGCTTCTGGTTGGGGTTGCAGCCATATTTCAGTTCAAATTCTTTCATTCCCATTCTCCTCCTGTCATCGTCAGACGTTCAGCTCGGCGTGCAGTTCCTCATCCGTGCGGTAACGCTGCAGAATGGGCTGCACGACGTCTGCCAGAAAAGCCTCGACCTGTGAAGCGCTGCGGCCGGTATACAGTGCCGGATCCAGCTGTTCTTCGATCTCCTGTCGGTTCAGCGGAAAAAGCGGATCGGCGGCGATGCGGTCAAGCAGATCGTTGCTGCCGCCCTCCAGCTTGACTCTGGCGGCAGCCGCATGCGAATGCACCCGCAGCGCCTCATGCAGCTGCTGACGATTGCCGCCGCGCTTTACACTCTCCATCATAATGTTTTCAGTCGCCATAAACGGTAGCTTTTCCATCACACGGCGGGTAATGACCCGGTCGTAAACCACCAGTCCCTCCGTGATATTCATATAAATGGAAAGAATCGCATCCACCGCCAAAAACGCTTCGGCAACACTGAGGCGTTTGTTGGCACTGTCATCCAGCGTGCGCTCAAACCACTGCGTACCGGCGGTCATGGCGGGGTTGATACTGTCGGCGATCACAAAGCGTGCCAGCGCCGAAATGCGCTCGCTGCGCATGGGGTTGCGCTTGTACGGCATGGCGGACGAGCCGATCTGATTTTTTTCAAACGGCTCCTCCATCTCCTCAAACGACTGCAGCAGGCGCAGGTCGTTGGAAAATTTATATGCGCTTTGTGCAAAACCGGAAAGCACCGACAAAAACCATGCATCCACCTTGCGCGAATAGGTCTGGCCCGAGACTGGGACACAGCCGGAAAAGCCCATTTCGGCAGCGATCAGCTCCTCCAGGCGGCAGACCTTTGCCTCATCGCCGCCAAACAGCTCCATAAAGCTGGCCTGCGTGCCTGTAGTACCCTTGCTGCCAAGCAGACGCAGACGCGACAGCTGAAACTCGAGGTTTTCCATATCCTGCGTCAGCTCGTACATCCACAGCGTTGCACGCTTGCCGACGGTCGTCAGCTGCGCCGGCTGCAGATGGGTATAGGCAAGGCACGGAAGCGACTTGTACTGCTGCGCAAACCCCGCCAGATTTTTCAGCACCTGCGCTGCCTTTTTCAAAAGGATCTGCGATGCTTCACGCAGGATGATGATATCCGTATTATCCCCCACATAGCAGGAGGTCGCACCGAGGTGAATGATGGGCTCGGCCTTGGGGCACTGGCGGCCGTAAGCATACACATGCGACATAACGTCGTGGCGTACCTGGCGTTCCCTCTCCTGCGCTACCTCATAGTTGATATCCTGCGCGTGTGCTTCCATCTCGGCGATCTGCTCATCGGTGATCTCCAGCCCCAGCTGCTGCTCTGCGCGGGCCAGTGCGATCCATAGCCGCCGCCATGTACGAAACTTGAAGTTTTCCGAAAAAACATGCTGCATTTCCGCGCTGGCATACCGGGTAGACAGCGGCGAAATATAACGATCCTTTTCCGACGACATGTCAGACCTCCTCAAGCGTTTTTATTGATAAGACGGCTTTCCTCTGCACCCGTGGAAAGCTCTACAGAACGAACGTACAGCGAAATACGGTTATCGGCGTCCAGATTGTCCCACAGCTGCGCGGCAAATACATCCAGCTCCTGCGGGATGGTCACGCGCTCGGGTTCCCCCTGAAAGGTCGGGATGGGGTCGCCGTCACAGGCATAGGTGTGCAGAAAATGGCCGACGCCGGGCAGCGCCGAATAGGAAAACAGGTACCGGCTGCAGGCGGTACCTGCGGCATCCGCGCTTTTCAGAATGCTCATCTGGTAAGAAAAATCGTTTTCTGCAAAGGACAGCATTCCGCTGATGCGCGG
>CAKTAM010000140.1 GCA_934527255.1 uncultured Oscillospiraceae bacterium
GGGCAGCAGCAGGCTGGGCTCCATCTTTTTGACAATTGCCAGATAGATGAGCAGCCCGCCAATGCCACACATGACGACCATCTGCCAGGTCAGATTTCCGAAATTGGAAAACAGCCCGGCCACTCCCTGCCAGAAATTCATGTTTTTCCTCCTTTGTTTGCACCGTGCCGCCGGCCCTGCCGTTTGTGCCCCGAACCTCAAAGTCGGCATGCCGCCCGCCAGAGAACAAAGCGGTATGCACGCCGCACAAAAGCGGCAGTGCCGCGGCACGCTTTTTCCATAGGGCGCGGCACGCAGGACAGCGGCAGAGGCCGCAGGGAGAATGCTCCCCCAGCGGCAGCGCCGCCCCTTTGCCCGACCCCCGGAACGGCCCGCTTTGCCGCAAAAAAAGAGACTTTCCTCGCGGCAAAAAGCCACGATAAAAGTCTCAGACAAAACACAGGACGCCGGGCCAGCGGCCGTGATGACGACGCCATGCAGCACAGCCGGAGCCGTGCCTCTTACTCCCCTTTATCGAAGGTTCGGTTTTTTCTTTTCGGCTTTGCAGCGGCAGCCCGCTGCGGATGCTTTTATTATACCCAAACCACCGCGGCCTGACAAGAGGCTTTTTTCAAAAAAGCGGACATTTTTTCGCGCAGGACGGCAGGCAGGCGGCTTTCAGCCCCAAGGCGCCCTGGCGTCCCGGCAAAAGCGGCGGACGGGCCGCAACGGCTCAGCCGGGCAGACCGGCCTCCTGCCGCTGCATGTTTTCCACCACCACATCGTAAATCTCCCCCAGCGAGGCGCAGTATTCCAGCACCCGCCACGGCTGGTTGGTGTGATAGTGGATTTTAATGAGCGTTTCATCGCCGACAGCCAGCAGGCAATCGCCCGGAATGGCGGCGGCAATAGCATCGTGGATGGCATCCTCGTCAAGGTTTTCACCCTCCAGCAGCAGCTGCGTATCAAACTTGAATTCCAGCATGGTTGGCTCCTTTTCTTTCTTTTTCTTCCGCCGGGCGGCAGAGCCGCCGACAGAGTGCTTACTTCAATCGGGCAAACTGATCGACCGCCTGCTCCAGGCTTTCCAGCACGCCCTCCTGGTCGCCCACGGCAAAGCCGTGCGCGATGCAATGCTCCAGATGCTCGGTCAGGATCAGGCGGGCAGCCTGTGTCACCGCCGCGCTGACCGCCGACAGCTGCATCAGCAGCTCTTCACACTGACGGCCGTCGGCGACCATCTCCCGCACCCCCTTGATCTGCCCCTCAATGCGGGACAGCCGACGGGTGACATCCGCAGAATGCGCACAGGTATGACGTTCTGACATATCGTTTCCTTTCTGCCATTGGCGCTGACAGCGTTACTCGCTCCAGACAGCCTGCGTAAAATCCAGCACCGGGCCAAAGGGCGATGCCGCCACCCCGGCAAAGCCCGGCGCCAGAGCGTAATATTCCGTTTGGGTCGAAATAGGCGCAGCCGCCCACTGCGACAGCAGCAGCAGCTCGGCCGCGCGCAGCTGCTGCGCCGCCTCCTGCGCCGTCGCCGCCGTCCGGGCTGCCTGCAGCAGGGCGTCCAGCTCCGCGCTGGAAAAGCCCGTCAGGTTTTCGTCGCCCGCGGCGGTATAGGCCGCCAGCTCTGCCGCCGCATCCTCCTGCCGGGCGCGCCGCATCACAAACGCCAGCTGATAGCTGCCGTCGGCCACGGCGGCCTCGATCTCCTCCTCCGGCAGATACTGCACGGAAAAGAACGCCGAAAGCTGCTGCTGCCAGGCCAGCGACACGCTCTCATACAGGGCGTGCCCCTCCGGCGTATCCGGCACAAGCACCGTAACGCCGGAAAGCTTGCTCAGCCCGGCCGCCGTCAGCCCCTCGCGGAAGGCTGCCGCGGCATCCTGCGGCAACGCCTCGTTCAGCAGGCTGCCTGCCCTTTGCCGCCAGCTGCCGCCGCCAAAGGTCAGCGAATCCGGTATCAGGCCGCCCGCCGTGGAAACGCCCTCGGCCGTCACCTCCGGCAGCGCGGTATACAACACCCCTGCCAGCCCGGCGCGGATGTTCGCATCCGCCAGCTGCGGGTCGGTGCAGTGAAACAGCAGTACCTGCGTCTGCACACAGAAGGTCTCGGTCTCTGCCTGCGGCGGCATGCCGCTGACAAATGCGCCGCTAAGCTCGCCGGCCGCCAGCCGGGCGGCCGGGTCGTCGCTTTCGCCGCGCGGCAGCAGACGCACCTTGTTCACCATGCCCTCGGCCGCCTCCAGACGGCGCAGGGTCACGCCGTTTTCGTCGCTCCACAGCGAAATGCGGAATTTGCCGTTTGCCAGCGTGGTATCGGTATCCAACCCATATGCGCCCTCGGCCGCCTCATAAAACGCGCGGTTGCAGGGCATGGCCCCGGCGCTGCACAGCTTGCGCGGCAGACCGTCATCCGGCGTGCGCAGACGAAGGATCAGCGTGCGGTCATCACCGGCGCTCACCCCCAGCGACTGCACGTCGGCCTCCCCGGCCAGAACGGCCTCGGCCCCGGCCAGTCCGGAAAACAACCCGCGGTAAGGGCTGCTGACATTGGCGTCAAACAGGCGCTGCAGTGCGAACGCATAATCCGCCGCCGTCACCGGTGTTGCCGGGCTCTCGCCGCTGCCGTCGTTATAATGCAGCCCTTCGCGCAGCGTAAAGGTCCATACCAGTCCATCTGCACTGACGGTGTATTTTTCACAGGCGGCGGGCTGCACGCCGCCGTCCGGCCCCAGCCGAAACAACCCCTCAAACAGGTTGACGGCAACGGTCTTTTCCGCATCGGTCTGCGCCAGTTGCGGATCCAGTGTGTTCACCGTGCCGGAAACCACCGTGTAAAACACCGCGTCGCCGCTGCTGCAGCCGCACAGCAGCGCACAGCACGCCAGCACCGCCAGACAAAGGCGCCAGAACCGCCTCACCGTCATCCCTCCCCATACCGGCCGCGCAGAACCGCGCGGCGGCGCTTTTTTGGGCCGGTATGCCCGGCCGCGGCAGCTATGCCGCCGTTTTCTTTTTATCATAGCATGCTCCCCTTTTTCTTGCAAGAAAAACCGCTGCGAAGGTTGTGTAACTTTTTCAAACGCGCTATAATAAGAAAGAGCAAATACTGCATTTTCTTTCACAGAAGCGTCCCGGAAAAGCGTTTTTTCGCGCAGGGCCGCGGCGTACCAGAAGATCCGCCATGTGCCGGACAGCGCCGCCGTTTTACGGGGATGCGCGGCTATCACACCGGGCGCTGTGCCGACGGCGCCGGATGACGGCCGGGACGGCAGAGCCGCACCCCGGCCAAAGAAGCAAAGCCTGCCGACGCGCGGAAAGCCGTGCAGCCGACCGCTGACCGCCCTTACCGGCGGCCGTGCCCTGCGGGCCAATGCAGACAGAAGAAGGAGGCAACACTTATGCGGGAGCATTGGGATTATCGAACCTTTTATGAGGATATCCGCGGCAAACGGGTGGCCTTTATCGGCGCGGGGGTCAGCCACCGCGAGCTGATCGCCCGCTTTGCCAAGGCAGGCGCACGGGTCGTGCTGTGCGACAAAAAGCAGCTGACGGATTTTGGCGAATACGCCGCCACCCTGCAGCAGCTGGGCGTTGAGCTGAGCCTTGGCGAGCATTATCTGGATGGTCTGGCCGGGGCGGAATGGATCCTGCGCACGCCGGGCTTTGAATATTACACCCCTGCGCTGCAGGCGGCCATGGCGGCAGGCAGCCGCGTCACCAGCGAAATGGAGCTGTTCTTCCACTGCTGCCCCTGCCCCATTTATGCCGTGACCGGCTCGGACGGCAAGACCACGACCACCACCCTCATCAGCAAAATGCTGGCCGCCGCGGGGAAAACCGTGCATCTGGGCGGCAATATCGGGCGGGCGCTGTTCCCCATCATTGATACCGTGCGCCCGGATGATGTCGCCGTCGTCGAGCTTTCCAGCTTTCAACTCATCAGTATGCGGCAAAGCCCCGAGGTGGCCGTCGTCACCAATGTGACCCCGAACCATCTGGATCACCACAAGGATATGCAGGAATATATTGACGCCAAGCGCAACATTCTGCTGTATCAGTCGCCGGACAGCCGCACCGTGCTGGGCTGGGAAAACGCCGTCACCCGCAGCATGCAGGCGGATGTGCGCGGCAGCCTGCGCTGGTTCACCCGTCTGTCGACGGTGCGCGACGGCGCCTGCCTGGATGCCGATGGCTGGCTGTGCCTGATGCATGACGGGCAGCCCACCCGGGTAC
>CAKTAM010000141.1 GCA_934527255.1 uncultured Oscillospiraceae bacterium
GAATATCTGCCCGGCCAGTTTGACCAGCGGGCAGATTCGGCCGCGCAGTGCATTCAGATCATCTCGCAGGGCGAGCGTCCGGCCGTGCGCACCGCAAAGGTGTATCTTCTGTATGGCGAGCTGACCCGGCAGGAGCTGGAGGACATTAAGAAATATGTCGTCAACCCAGTGGAAGCGCGTGAGGCGTCGCTGGAAAAGCCTGATACGCTGAAAATGCCTTATGAACGGCCCGAACAGGTCAAAACGCTGACCGGCTTTCTTCAGTGGAACGCCGAACAGCTGGATGCGTTTATTCGCACCAGCGGCCTTGCCATGGATCTGGATGATATTCTGTTTTGTCAGCGCTATTTTCAAAGCGAACACCGCGACCCGACCATTACGGAGATCCGCATGATCGACACCTACTGGTCGGATCACTGCCGCCACACCACCTTCCAAACGACACTAGAGCATGTGACGTTTGAGGATGCGCTGCTGCAGAAAACCTATGAGGACTATCTGCAGACACGGCGGCAGTTGGGCCGTACCGGGCCGGTCAATCTGATGGATGTTGCCACGCTGGCGGTGCGCTACCTGAAAAAGGAGGGCAAGCTGGATAAGCTGGACGAGTCGGAGGAAATCAACGCCTGCACGGTCAAGATCACCGTGGAGGCCGACGGAAAGGAAGAGCCGTGGCTGCTGCTTTTCAAAAATGAAACGCACAACCACCCGACCGAGATCGAGCCGTTCGGCGGTGCGGCCACCTGCATCGGCGGCGCTATCCGCGATCCGTTGTCCGGGCGCTCCTATGTGTATGGCGCCATGCGTGTGACCGGCGCGGCTGACCCGCTGAAACCGGTCAGCGAAACCATGCCCGGCAAGCTGCCGCAGCGCAAGATTGTCACCACGGCGGCGGCAGGCTATTCCTCTTACGGCAATCAGATCGGCCTTGCCACCGGCATTGTTGATGAGATCTATCACGATGGTTATGCGGCAAAGCGTATGGAGATCGGCGCGGTCATTGCGGCCGCTCCGGCGGCCAATGTACGCCGTGAGAGACCGCAGGCAGGCGATGTTGTTATTCTGCTGGGCGGCCGCACCGGCCGTGACGGCTGCGGCGGGGCAACAGGCTCTTCCAAATCGCATACGGTACAGTCGCTGGAGACCTGCGGCGCAGAGGTGCAGAAGGGCAATGCTCCGGAAGAACGCAAGCTGCAGAGACTGTTCCGCAACGGAGAGGCGTGCCGACTGATCAAACGCTGCAACGATTTTGGCGCAGGCGGCGTTTCGGTTGCGATCGGCGAGCTGGCGGACGGCCTGGAGATCGAGCTGGATGCCGTACCCAAAAAATATGAGGGGCTGGATGGTACCGAGCTGGCCATCAGCGAATCGCAGGAGCGAATGGCGGTCGTGGTCGAGCCGGAAGGCGTACAGCGTTTTCTGCAGTTGGCTGCCGATGAAAATCTGGAGGCGACGGTAGTTGCACATGTGACGGCTGCACCGCGGCTGGTCATGCATTGGAACGGACACACTATTGTGGATGTCAGCCGCGAATTTCTGAATTCCAACGGCGCGGAAAAGCACGCAGATGTGCTGGTGCGTAAGCCACAGCCCTATGCAAAGACGATCCCTGCCGATTTTACGCAGGGATATCTGACGCTGGCACAGGATCTGAACGTCTGCTCCAAGCGCGGTCTTTCCGAACGGTTTGATTCCACCATCGGCGCAGGCACGGTTTTAATGCCCTTTGGCGGTAAGCATCAGCTGACGCCGGTGCAGGCCATGGTGCAGAAAATTTCCATGGAGGAAAAGCACACCGATGACTGTTCGCTGATGGCATGGGGCTACAACCCGTTCATCACCGAGAAAAGCCCGTATCACGGCGCGTATCTGGCCGTGGTGGAAAGCGTCTGCAAGCTGGTGGCGACAGGTGCGCGCTTTGAAGATGTTTACCTGACGTTCCAGGAATATTTTGAGCGTCTGCGCAAGGAACCCGCTCGCTGGGGAAAGCCGCTGGCGGCGCTGCTGGGCGCTTTTGCCGCGCAGAAGGCGCTTGGCATTGGCGCCATCGGCGGCAAGGATTCGATGAGCGGCTCCTTTGAGGATATGGATGTGCCGCCGACGCTGGTCTCCTTTGCTGTTACGACTGAAAAATGCGCCTCTATCGTCTCCAATGAGCTTAAGCGGGCGGGGGATAAGCTGATTTTGCTTGCACCGCAGCTGGACGAGAACGGCCTGCCAGAGACGGCCTCGCTGCTGCAGGTGTTTGAACAGGTGCATGAGCTGCTTGCTTCCGGCCGCGCGGTGGCTGCCTATACCCCGGGGTACGGCGGCATTGCCGAGGCCCTGATGAAGATGGCGTTCGGCAATGGCCTGGGTGTTTCGCTGGAGGATACCGTCTCCATGGAGCAGCTATTTGGTTACTGTTACGGCGCATTCGTGCTGGAGGTACTGCCGGAGGTGCAGGCTGGCCTTGTTTTGGGCACTGTCACGCAGAAGGCTGCCATTTGTTATCAGGGTGAAAGCGTTGCGCTGGCACAACTGCTGAACGTCTATGAGGCAAAGCTGGAAAGCGTTTATCCCTGCAATATTCCCGCAGCGGGCCGTACCATGGAGACCTTCAGCAGCAGGCCGGAAAAGCCGCGTGTCGCCCCGGCCATCCGAACGGCGCGGCCCACGGTGTTGATCCCGGTATTTCCGGGCACCAACTGCGAATACGACAGTGCCCGCGCCATGCGGGACGCCGGTGCACAGCCGCAGATCGTGGTGCTGAACAATCTGAGTGCCGACGGCATTGCCCGCAGTGTGGAGCAGTTTGCGCAGGCGCTGAAAACGGCGCAGATGGTCTTTGTGCCGGGCGGCTTTTCCGGCGGCGACGAACCGGACGGCTCCGGCAAATTTATCACAGCCTTCTTCCGCAATGCCGCAGTTCGGGAACAGATCACGCAGTTGCTTGAGCAGCGTGATGGCTTGATGTGCGGTATCTGCAACGGCTTCCAGGCACTCATCAAGCTGGGGTTGGTGCCGTATGGCCGCATTATGGATACCGACGCCTCCTGCCCGACGCTGACCTTCAACACCATCGGGCGGCATCAGTCCCGCATTGTGCGTGTACGGGTGGCATCGAACCTGTCGCCCTGGCTGGCCGCTGCGCAGGTAGGGGATGTTTACACCGTGCCGATCTCCCACGGCGAAGGGCGTTTTCTGGCAGATGAGGCACTGATCCGGCAGCTTGCCGCCAATGGGCAGATCGCGACCCAGTATGTGGATGAAAACGGAAACGCCACAGAGGATGTTCACTGCAACCCCAACGATTCGCTGTTCGCCATAGAGGGCATCACCTCGCCGGACGGCCGCGTTTTTGGCAAAATGGGCCATGCGGAGCGCATTGGCAGCGGCCTGTATAAGAACGTCCCCGGCAATTACGATATGAAAATGTTCGAATCGGCAGTAAACTATTTCCGTTGAGCGCCGTACCGGCAGCAGATTGCTTCTGCCAGAAACGGTGTGTGAAAAAAATTTCAGCATGAAGGAGAACCGATACGATGGCTTGGCTGACGGATATTGAAATTGCACAGAAATGCCAGATGAAGCCTATTGCTCAGATCGCCCGGACGGCGCATGTGGACGAACGTTATCTGGAGCAATACGGACGCTACAAGGCAAAAATCGATCTGTCTCTGCTGCGGGAGAGCGCAAGGCCGGAGGGAAAGCTGATCCTTGTCACGGCCATTACGCCGACCCCTGCAGGCGAGGGCAAAACCACAACGACCATTGGGCTGGCCGATGGCCTGCGCCGCATTGGCAAAGAGGCGACGGTAGCCCTGCGGGAGCCGTCGCTGGGGCCGGTGTTCGGCATAAAAGGCGGCGCGGCAGGCGGCGGTTATGCGCAGGTCGTTCCTATGGAAGATATCAACCTGCACTTTACCGGCGATTTTCACGCCATTGGTGCGGCGAACAATTTGCTGGCGGCCATGCTGGATAACCATATTCAGCAGGGAAATGCACTTGGCATTGATGTGCGCCGCATTACCTGGAAACGCTGTGTGGATATGAACGACCGTCAGCTTCGTTTTCTGGTGGACGGCCTTGGCGGAAAGGTCAACGGCGTTCCCCGTGAGGACGGCTTTGATATTACTGTTGCCAGCGAGATCATGGCGGTTTTGTGCCTTTCCGATTCCATCAGCGATCTGAAAGCGCGTCTGGCACGAATGATCGTCGGCTATACC
>CAKTAM010000142.1 GCA_934527255.1 uncultured Oscillospiraceae bacterium
GCCATGAACACGGCCGTCGAAATGATCGACAAGCTGCGCGATACCACCCAGTCGCATGACCGCTGCAGTGTGATCGAGCTGATGGGCCGCGGCGCAGGCTATATCACCATGAATGTCGGCATTGCGACCGGCGCGCTGGCCTGCCTGGTGCCGGAGTTCCCCTATGATATCCAAAAGGATGTCATCGACCGCATGATCGCCACGCAGAAGAGCGGCAAAAAGCACTTCATTATTGTGGTGGCCGAGGGCGTTGGTCATGCGCAGGAGCTGGCCAAATATATTGAGGAGACCACCGGCATTGAAAGCCGTGCCACCATTCTGGGGCATGTGCAGCGCGGCGGCAACCCGTCGGTGCGCGACCGCACCACCGCCAGCCAGATGGGCTATCGCGCGGTCGAGCTGCTTTCCATGGGCTCGTACAACCGCGTGGTCGGCATCAAAAGCGACGCCATTGTCGATTACAGCATTGCCGAGGCCCTTTCCATGAAAAAGACGCTGGATCCGAAGCTGGATCTCATCTCCAAAACCATTTCGCTGTAAAGCGCCGTTTGAAAAAAACGCACACAGACAAGGCAGCAGGCGGCCGCGCGGGAAGCATCGCACGGAGGCCCGCTGCCTTTTTTGCAGGGCGGCTGAAAAAGCGGCCCGGAAAAGAGGAGCTATGGAAAACAAAACGCTGCTGATCACCGGCTTTGACCCGTTTGGCGGGCAAAGCATCAACCCGGCATGGCTGGCAGTCTGCCGCCTGCCGGAAAGCATTGGCGAATGGCGGCTGGAAAAGCTGCAGGTGCCGACGGTGTATGGCCGCGCGGCGCAGCTGGTGCAGCAGCGGGCGGCCGTGCAGCAGCCGCAGGCCATTCTCTGCGTGGGGCAGGCGGCGGGCCGCAGCGCCGTCACGCCGGAGCTGATCGGCATCAATTATCAGCACGCTTCGCTGCCGGACAATGCCGGTGTGCAGCCGCAGGATATGCCGATCATCCCCGATGGGCCGGACGCCATTTTCTCCACCCTGCCGGTGCAGGCCATGGCGGGGGCCATCCGCGCGGCAGGGCTGCCGGGCGAGGTCTCCTACACGGCGGGTTCATTTGTCTGCAATGACCTTTTGTACCGCCTGCTGTACCATTTCCGCGGCAGCCCGGTGCGCGTGGGCTTTGTGCATGTGCCGCTTTCGCCCGAGCAGGTCAGCGGGCAGCCCCCGGCGCAGCCGGTTCTGCCGCTGGAAAAATCGGCGGCGGCATTGGCTGCGGCCATCGGTGCGATGTAAACCGTAAAGCACGGCGGTAACCTTGCCTTTGCGGCGGCGACGGCCTGTGCAAAAGGCCCGTGCCTGTCGCGCCCATGGGGTTAATGCCTTCCGCTTGCGCATAAACTGTGCCGAAAGGCAGGGATGCACCATGACGAGAAAGGGCGCGGGCCGAGCCGCCCGCCGTTTTGCGCCGGAGGATCCGGCCCGATGCCGGAAACGGGCGGCCGCCCGGCGGCGTTGGCGGCGGTGTGGGCGTGTTTTTGTGGCGGCGGTGCTGTGCGGCGCCATGATGGTATGGGTCGACCGGGGCTTTGGCCCCGTAGTGCGCCAGTTTGCACAGGTACAGGCCAAGTTTCTGGCGGTGACGACCATCAATCAGGCCATTGGTGCAGAGCTGCTGCAGCATCCGGTTTCGTATGAGGAGCTGGTGCACATCACCCGCAGCCCTGCGGGCAGCATTCTTGCGCTGGAGCTGGACCCGGCCGAGGTCAACGACGTTTCCTCCCGGCTGACGCTGGCTGCCAATGCCGCGCTGGGCGAGGTGCTGCCCAAACGGGTGAGCATTCCGCTGGGAACCGTGCTGGGGGCACAGCTGCTGGCGGGGCGCGGCCCCATGGTGGATTTTTACATTCAGCCGGCCTCTTATGTGGAATCGTCCTTTCTCAGCACGCTGGAGGGGGCAGGCTTCAACCAGACCATGCACAATGTGGTGCTGCGTATGACGGTCGTGGTCGAGACCTTTGCCGCGGGCTATCACACATCGCAGACCGTCATCAGCGACATGATTCTTGCCCAGACGGTCATCGTCGGCGATGTGCCGAATTTTTATGCGCAGACGGCCGCCTCCTGAGCGGGGCTGTGCCTGCGGGCGGCCGTGGAAGAAAAGGAGAAACGCAAGCCATGTCTATCAAGCTGGATTCTTTGACAGAAAGGTATACCGTGCACCGCCTGACGCGGGATGATCTGCCTGCGCTGCTGGCGCTTTGCCGGACGAATCCTCTTTATTATCAGCATATGCATCTGCAGCCGACGCTGGAAAATCTGGCGGAGAATCTGACGGCGCTGCCGCCGGGCAAGGCCGCCGCCGACAAATATTTTGTGGGCTTCTGGCAGGGAGAAAAGCTGGCGGCCATTCTGGATTTGATCACGGGCTACCCGGCGCCGACAACGGCGTTTTTCGGCTGGTTCATGCTGGATGCCGCTTATCAGGGCGCAGGGGAGGGCAGCCGCCTGCTGCAGGAGCTTTTGCGCGGTCTGCGGGCCGCCGGGTTTCAAAGGGTGCGGCTGGCGTATATCAAGGGCAACCCGCAAAGCGAGCATTTCTGGCGCAAAAACGCCTTTTTCCCCACCGGCGAAGAGCCCGCGGCAGAACGGTATACCCTGGTGGTTTTACAGCGTTTGCTTTGAAAAGGGCGGGCGCATGAGAAAAAGGAATAAAAAGGAGCGTTTCGGATGGAAAACACACTGCAGCAGGCCAGCCCCATTTTTTTGCAGAGGCTGGAAAACACGCTGAATGTACAGGCGGGCTTCCGCCGCGACTTTACCATTGCCCGGCTGCCGCATAAGGCGCTGGTGCGCATTACGGCGCGGTCATTCTACCGCCTGTATGTCAACGGGCAGTTGGCCATGCATGGCCCGGCCCGCACGGCGCACGGCCATTTGCGGGTGGATGAGGTCGATATTCTTCGCTGGCTGACGCCGGGCTGCAATTGCCTTGCAGTGGAGACCACGGCCAGCGTCGGCTGCCTTGGCGGCTATTCCAACGATTGTACGGCCGAAAGCTCTATGCTGCTGGCCGGGCTGTGGCTGGATGACGCTGCGGTGCTGTACAGCGATGAAAGCTGGGATGCGCTGCGGCTGACCCAGCGCGCCGAGTACAGCGAAAAAATGTCACATTGCCGCCAGAACGCCGAAATTTATCGGCTGGACGCTGCCTATACCGCATGGCGCACCGGTACGCCGCAAAGCCTTCCGGCGCTGCCCTGGCAAAAGGCGGCGCGCTGCACGGCTCCCATGCCGGTGCTGCTGCCGCGCCGCATGCCGCTGCCCACGCTGGAAAAGCAGGGAAAGGCGCGTTTGACGGCGGCGTTGGGCGCGGCGATCGACCGCGGCGTTCCCTGCGCCAGCGTCTGGTTCGAAAAGCAGTATGCCGACTATTACGCAAAGCTGACCGAGCGTCCCATGCTGGATTATGTGCAGACGGTGGAGCACCCGCTGCCGCAGCAGGTGCAGGCGACTCCCTGCGCGCAGGAGGGCGTGGTATTTTCCAATGTTCCGCAGGGCGAGACCGTGTGCGCGCTGTTTGATTTTGGCGAACTGCGGCTGGGCTTTCTGGGCCTGACCGTCCACTGCGAGACCCCCTGCCTTCTGGATGTGGTGCATCTGGAATTTCAGGCGGAAAACGAGGAAAAATCGGCCTGCCTTGGCGCGACAAATCCGGTGACACGGCTGCATCTGCCCGCCGGCACCTGGCAATTTCTGACCATGGAGCCCGCGCTGGCACGGTATGTGCGGGTGTATTTCCGCCCGGCGGATGCCCAAACGGCGCTGGGGTGCTGCAGCGTACAGGATCTGCATATACGGGAGTACTGCTATCCGGATACCGGATGCGGCAGCTTCCATTGCTCGGATGAGGAGGTCAACCGCCTGTATGCGGCGGCCTATCGCACCCTGCGGCTGAACACGCTGGATATTTTTATGGATTGCCCCGAGCGCGAGCGCGGCGGCTGGCTGTGCGATTCGTTCTGGACGGCGCGCGCGGCAGCAGTGCTGCTGGGTGATCTCAGTGTGGAAAAGGCTTTTCTGGAAAATTTCCTGCTGGCCCCGTACGGCGACGGCATCGGCAGTCCCAACAACTTCTTCCCGGAGGTCTACCCCGGCAATAAGCTGCCCGGTGCGCCGTCCATCACCACCTGGTCGTTCTGGCTGATGCTGGAGCTGGCCGAATATGTGG
>CAKTAM010000143.1 GCA_934527255.1 uncultured Oscillospiraceae bacterium
GCATCAAATGCGGTCGGCCGACCGGCATTCTCCTGCTGCGGGAGGCTTTTCTTTTATTTCCTTTTGAAAAAGCGCTTGCAAAAAAGCAGCCTCTCGCCCGCCCTGCCGCGGATGAGGGGCCGTTTTTATTTGTTTACGGCTGTTCGGGCACGGGGGCCGGCTCCTCCGTTTCGTACAGCCGGCTGAGGGCCTGCGCGTAGCGGCGAAGCTCGGCGCGCACCGGCTGCGGCGAAAGCACCTGTGCCCGTGCGCCAAAGCTCATGACCCAGCCGTAAAACGTCGGGCCGGGCACCACCTGCAGCCGCACCGAAAACCAGCCCGGCCGCCGGGCCGGGTGCAACACCAGCCCGCGGCCGAAGCGATCGACCAGCACGCCCACCAACGAGTTTTCCAGCTCGACGCAGACCTCCTGCACCTCGCCGCTGAACATGCCGAACAGGCTTTGCGTATAGCGCGCCAGATCAAAGTTTTCAAACTGCTTTTGCCCGTCGCGCGGCTGGTTCAGCACGCGCAGCTGGTTCATTTTATCCACGCGGAAATGCCGGATGGCCTGGCTGACCTCCTCAAAGGCGATGAGGTAATAATTTTCCTCCATCCAGACCAGCGCCCACGGGCTGACCACATACGGGCGGCCGCCATGCTTTTCGCGGCTGGAAAAGCCGCCCGGGGCGGTGGGATCGACCGCCCATGTCATATAGCGAAAGCGGATCTTCTGCTGCTGCGAAATGCCGGTGTGGATGGTATCCACCGCGTAATAGATGCTTTCGTTCATGGTTTTGACGCGCCCGTTCACCACGACCTGCCGCTGCAGCTGGCGCGCCTGCGGCGCGCTGGTCAGGCTTTCCAGTTTTTTGATCAGCTTGCCCGATTTTTGCGCCGTGATAAACCGTGACGACTTCACGGCATCCACCAGCACCATCAGCTCCGGCAGCTCAAACAGGCGCTCGCCAATGCAGTACCCGCCGTTGTGGCCGCGCTGCAGCTGCACATCCTCCCCGGCGGCGCGCAGCGCCTCCATATCGTCATAAAGGCTTTTGCGCTCGACCTCCACGCCGCGGGCCGCCAGCCGTTCAACCAGCTCCGGCACCGTCAGACGGTGGTCTTCATCCGTCTCGCGCAGAAGAATTTCGCGCACAAGCAGAAGCCTTGTTTTCTGGTTGGATGATTTCGCCATTGCCGTATCCTCCTCAAGCAGCCGTTTTGGGGAAGCGCTTCGGTTTCATCATACACTCTTTTCGGCGGTTTGTAAACGGGCCGCATTGAAAATGGCCGCAAAATCTGCTATGATGAGGAAGAAATTTCCCCTTTGGGGCGTTGGGAGTGTGGTTCTATCATGCAAAAACCTGTTTCGATGCCGCTGCCTGCGGCCGGGGCCGCCGACCCGCAGCAAATTGCCCGCCGCCTGTTTGAGGCGGGCTACAACTGCGCGCAGAGCGTTGCCGGGGCGTTCTGGCCGCAGCTGGGTATCAGCCTGCCGCAGGCGCTGGCGCTGAGCGCCGGTTTTGGCGCAGGCATTGCCCGTCTGCGGGAGACCTGCGGCGCCGTCAGCGGTATGGTGCTGGTCATGAGCGCGGTGCTGGGCACGCCGACCGCGCCTGTGCAGCCGTCGGTGAATGACCCGCTGGAGGCCGCGCTGGCCCCCGGCCGCGCCGACCCGCACCAAAAGGCCGAGGTATACCGACAGATACAGGAGCGCATCCGCGCGTTTGAGGCGGAGAACGGCTCCTCCCTTTGCCGCGAACTGCTGGGCCTGCGCGCCGGACAAAAGGACGCCCCCACCCCCCAGCCGCGCACGGCGGCCTATTATGCCGAGCGGCCCTGTCTGCGCATGGTGTTGTGCGCCGTGCGCCTGACACAGGAATGGCTGGCCGCCCGCCCCGCAGCCGCCCCGGCCGGGCAGCCGCCTGCCGCCGTAGAGGAGGCAGCGCCGCCCGCCCCGCTGAACGCCGACTGGTACGCCGCCCACCGCCCGCAGCGCCCCGCCGACGGCCACAAGGGCACCTTTGGCAAGGTGCTTGCCGTCTGCGGCAGCGCGCCGTTTCGCGGGGCGGCCGCCCTGTGCTGCGAAGCCGCCCTGCGCAGCGGCGCGGGGCTGGTGCAGTTGGCCGCGCCGCCGGTCGTCTGCAGCGCCGTGGCCGCCCGCCTGCCCGAGGTGACGTTTTTGCCGCTGGAGGCCGCGGATGACGCGCAGAATGCGGCCGATGCCGCCGCCGCACAAAAAAGCGCCAGGGCGCTGGTGCTGGGCTGCGGCCTGGGCCAGGGCCCGCGTGCCGCCGCGCTGGCGGCCGCTCTGCTTTCCCCGCAGACGCTGCCTGCCGTGCTGGATGCCGACGCCCTGAACCTGCTGGCCGCCCTGCCGCAGACCCTGCAGCTGACCGACCGCCCTACCCCGCCCCGCGTGCTGACCCCGCACATTGGCGAGATGGCCCGCCTGCTTGGCGTGGATACACAGACGGTTCTGGCCGACCAGACCGGCACGGCACGGCGCGCCGCCCGCGATTGGGGCAGCGTGGTCGTGCTGAAAAGCAGCCGCACCGTCATTGCCGCGCCGGATGGCCGTGCCCTGCTGCTGGACGCCCCCAATTCGGGGCTGGCCAAGGGCGGCAGCGGCGATGTGCTGGCCGGGTTGATCGGCGGGCTGCTGGCGCAGGGCCTGCCCGCCTTTGAAGCGGCAGGCTGCGGCGTCTGGCTGCACAGCGCAGCCGCACGGCGTGCCGCCGCGGCGCGCGGCGAGGCCGCCATGCTGGCGACCGACGTATTGGCCAACCTGTAAAGCGAAGCGGCTTGCAGGGCAGGGAAACGGCCCGGCGTATAAAAACGCGGCAGATAAAAGCGCCCGCCATGCAGTAAAGGCTGCCGCAGCGTGACCGAAACGGTCTTGGACAGGGGATTGCCGCAGCAAGTCGAAAATTGCTGCAGCAAGGCAGAGGCTGCTGCGGTATAGCGGAGATCGGCGCAGCACAGCAGCGGCTGCCGTGGCAGAGCTAAGACGGCCACTGCCTAAGAGGGGTTGCCGCCGCACGGTATCGACGGCTGCCGCGCCGTTTGCCGCTTTTACTGCTCTGAACCGCGCCGAAATTCTACAGATTGTATTTTCTTCTTCCGTTTTTTACTTTTGAGGTGCCTTTGTGCCTCTGCCCGGCGCGCTTTCACGCCCAAGGCAGCGCGCGCTGCCCGTATGTACCTTAAAAAAGCGTATAGTAAAACAGCGTTGTCCGTTTTCCCCTGTTGTGAAAATGCGGACAACGCTGTTTTTTCTTGTTTTTTGCAGCCCGGCCGGGTTGCAAAAGGGGCCGCGGCTCAGCGCCCGGCCTGCCGCCGGGCCATGGCCGCATGCTCGCGCTGCAGGTCGGCCAGCAGGCGGGCAAAGCTCCACTCGCGGTTGGTCGGGGTTGTCACCGCCTTCAGCGGAATGCTTTCGCCCGTGCGCAGCCGCTGTAAAAATTCTTCGCGGCGGCTGGGCGAAAAGCCGTCCATCAGCAATGCAGCCGCTGCCGGGGCTTCCGCCGTCGGCTGCGGGCCCCGTGCGGGCGGCGCGGCCTGCAGCAGCTGTGCGACTGACAGCCCCAGCTGCGCCGGGGCCACCGCATACCGCCGCACCCCCATGGCGTCGGCCGCCGCTGCCACAGCCGCCTGCTGCCCCGCCGACAGCTGCCATTCCAAAACCGTCAGACGCTCCGGCTGGCGCATGATATGTGCTTTCATCGCTTGTGCTCTCCTTTGCCGCAGCGGATCTTCCATGATCCATCTGCCGCAGTTGTGATATACTCAACGTATTTTATGCCTTCAAAATTACTTTCGACGGTGTTCCACTGCATGCGGCACAGGGTCACGCTTCGCGCACCGAGCCGATGGCCGCTTTGATCGCTTCATATACCGACGTACTGGCCGCCAGCAGCGAGCCGGGGGCATCCAGCCGCAGCGGGCCGCCCTGCACATCGGTCACAAGGCCGCCCGCCTCCTGCACCAGCAGGCTGCCCGCGGCAACATCCCACGGGGAAAGGCGCATTTCAAAAAAGGCATCGGTGCGGCCGGATGCCACATAGGCCAGATCCAGCGCGGCACTGCCGGAGCGGCGCACATCGGCAATGCTGCCGAACACCGCCTGCAGCGCGGCAAAGCTGATGCGCTGCAGCTCGGGGTAATAGGGCGAAGAGCCAAAGCTGAGCAGGCAATGCGTCAGGTCGGCAT
>CAKTAM010000144.1 GCA_934527255.1 uncultured Oscillospiraceae bacterium
GTAACGGCCTTTGCGGTGCCACCCATGTTGGCGACGCTTTTTCGTCGCCCTCTCTGCCGCATACATAATATGCGCCCGCCGGATAACGGGTGCGGTACCCGTCGACTGCTACTTGCCCTGCGGCTTTCGTTCGCCCTCGTAAGCCCATTCGCCTGATGTTCCCCTGCCGTGATCGCACCGCCCACGACTCTCTGAAAGCTTCCCGTTCAGGTTACTGCCTCTTACTCATTGGTTTTGGTAAGCTGTATGAAGTTTTGTTGTGCTGATTATAGCGCAGCCGGCCGCGCTTGTCAAGCTTTTTTTGCAAGAACTTTTACGGCACTCCCGGCCGCGCGCCGCCTCTTTCTTTGGCCGCAAAGCGTCTGCCCGGCCCTGCCGATGCCCGACAAGAGGCTTTCCCTCCCGCGGGTGCCCCATTGCCGCACCGGTGTGCCGGCCGCCCGGCGCGCCCAAAGCCGCCTTTTTACACCAGCCAGAAGCCCACCGCGCCGATCAGCCCCGAAAGCAGCATGCCCAGTACAACATCCCGCAGATGGTGAATGCCCGCCAACACCCGCACCAGGCTGATGAGCACTGCCAGCACCGCCAGCACGCCGCCCAGCCCCGGGTTGATGTACCATGCCGCCAGTGCGATGACCGCCGCGCTGGCCGCGTGACGGCTGGGGCACGACAGCCCGTCCGGCGATGCCCCGGCGCTTTCCGCCGCCTGTCCCAGCACGCGGCGCGGCTCCTTTGGCACCAGCGGGGTAAAGCCGGGCTGATCGTACGGACGCGGCAGGTTCCACCAGCGGCGCAGCAGCGTGCAGGCCAGAAAAGCCGCCGCAGGCACCAGCAGCACCCGCAGCAGGCGGGCGTCCCTCGCCTGCCACAGCACGGCCAGCAGCGCCGGGTAGGCAAACCACACCGGCACGCTGAGCATGCTGCAGGCAGCCTTCAGCATTGCCAGCCGTCGGCTGCCCTGCGGAAAAAAGCGCTGCACCCTCTGATAGTTTTCAGGGGTCCATGTCCACATGCTCATCCTTCGTCCTTCTGCACATCAAAGGCATAGGTCGTGCGGGTGCGGAAAATTTCCCGCGCGCGCAGCACCACCGACGGGAAGGACGGGCAGTTGGCCGCATTGGGGTAACGCTGCGTTTCCAGGCAAACGGCCCCATGCATGCCGTAGGCGCGGCCGCCCTTTCCGTTTTCGACCTCCAGATAGTTGCCGGTATACACCTGCAGGCAGGGCATATCCGTCAGGCAGGTCATACAAATACCGTTTTCCGGGTTTTTCAGCACAGCCACCGGGCGATAGCCCGCGCCGTCCAGAATATAGTTGATGTCAAAGCCGCGGGCTGCCGTCAGCAGCGGATGCTTTTCGGCCAGCGCGTCGCCCAGCCGCCGTGGGCTGGTCAGGTCATAGGGGGTGCCCTCCACCGGCAGAATGTCCCCGGTCGGGATCAGCTCGGCATCCACCGGCGTGATGCGGTGCGCCTGCAGCTGCAGGGTATGCTCCTCAATGCTGCCGCCGCCCGCCAGGTTGAAATAGGTGTGGTTGGTCAGGTTGACCAGCGTGTCCTCCTCGCTCATAGCGGTATAGGTGATGTGCAGCTCATTGATGCTGGTCAGCTCGAAATTGACCGTCACCCGCATCAGACCGGGGTAGCCCTCCTCCATATGCGCCGAATGGCGGTAAAACGAAACCAGATGCTCCTGCATGACGCAGTTCCAGATGTGGCTGTCAAAGCCGTGCGTTCCGCCGTGCAGCTGGTTTTTGCCCTCGTTGGCCGACAGCTGATATACCACGTTGTTCAGCTTGAAGCTGGCGTCCTTCAGGCGGTTGGCGTTGCGCCCGACCGTCGCCCCCATGTAAGCGGAGGCGTACTTTTCGTACCCCTCCACACTGTCAAAGCCCAAACAGACATCCACGATCTTACCGTTTTTATCCGGCATGCCGATGGCCTGAATGCGCGCGCCCCAATCCAGCAGGTCTACATAAGCGCCGTTGCGGTTTTCCATGTGGTAAAGGTGCACCTCGCGGCCGTCACTGGTGAAGCCAAAGGGTCTGCTTGTAATCTGCATGCTTCTGTCATCCTTTCTGTTTGCTTTTCCGTTCTGTTTTTTCGTTTTTTTCTCAGCGCTGCGCCTCTTTTTGCCG
Source organism: uncultured Oscillospiraceae bacterium (assembly GCA_934527255.1). Taxonomy (GTDB): domain Bacteria; phylum Bacillota; class Clostridia; order Oscillospirales; family Ruminococcaceae; genus UBA1762. The sequence goes on from CAKTAM010000144.1 coordinate 2,138, forward strand.
TTGGCGGGCCCGTGCGCACCGCGCCCGAACAGCCCGCAGCAGCACGACCGCCGCCGCGCCGCAGAGAAAGCCTGCCCAATCCAGCCAGACGTCGCTCACCAGCGCCGCCCGCCCCGGGCAAAACAGCTGCAGGGTCTCGTCCAGCAGGCCCGCTAGCAGGCCGAACAGCGCCGCCGCCAGAGCCTGCGCCATTTTCTCGGACCCTGCCTGCGGCCGCTGCGTGGCATCCGCAGACGCGGGCTTTGCAGCATCTGAGGGCTGCGCGGCATCCGCCGCCAATGCGGCTGCCGTCAGCAAGCCCAGCACCGCAAACTCGGCAAAATGCGCCAGCTTGCGCAGCAGCGGCTCCCAAACGGTGACCCCGGTCAGCCCGGCCTGCTCCAGCAGCGTCTGCACCGCCCCGGCCGCAGCCTGGCTTTGTGCCGAGGAGGCGGCCCCGCTGCGCAGGCTTTGCGCAAAAATGCAGCCCAGCCAAAGCAGCGCCGCCGCGCCAAGCAGCCGTTTTCGCCCCATGCCGGGCCGCCCTGCCCTGCCGCGCCCGCTCACGGTGTCTGCAGCATGCGCCGGGCGGCCTTGTAAATATCGCCGCAGCCCAGCGTCAGCACCAGGTCGCCCGGCTGCGCGTGCGCCATGACATAATCCGCCGCTTCCTCCTTGGTGCCAAACCAGACGCAGCCGGGAATTTTGGCCGCAAGATCGGCCGCGTATACATGGTAATCGTCGTTGCTTTCCCGGCTGCCCATGATCTCGGTCAGCACCACATGGTCGGCCAGCTGCAGCTCGTGCGCAAAATCATCCATCAGCATTTTGGTACGGCTGTAGGTGAACGGCTGATGCACCGCCCATACCGCATGGAAGCGCAGCTCGCGCGCTGCACGCAGCGTCGCCCCGATCTCGGTGGGATGATGCGCATAATCATCCGCGATGGTCACGCCGTGGTTCTCGCCCAGAATTTCAAACCGGCGGCCCGCGCCGTGAAACGCGCCCAGTCCGTCAACGATCTGCTGCGGGGTGCAGCCCGCCCGGTGGCACGCCGCATAGGCGGCCAGCGCATTGCCGATGTGGTGGCGGCCCGGCACGCCCAGTGTGATGCAGGCGGCCACCGCCCCCTCAAACACCACGTCAAAGGCAAAGAAGCCGGGGCGCGGCTCTCGCACGTGCACCGCGCGGTAGTCGCAGCTCTCGCCCTCGCCAAAGCTGACGGCGTGCGGCGCCTGCACCTGCGCCATCACCTGCAGCGTGTTGGCGTCGTCGCCGTTGTAAATGACCGTATCCTGCGCCGCATTGCAGAAGCGGGCAAACGCCGCCTTCAGGTTTTCCATGGTGCCGAAGAAATCCAGATGGTCGGCATCCACATTCAGCAGCACCGCCGTATGCGGGCGCAGCTCCAGAAACGTATTGTGATATTCGCAGCTTTCCACCACGATGTTCGGGCCGCTGCCGCTGCGGCCGTAGCCGTCAATGTAGGGCAGCTTGCCGCCGATGACCGCCGCAGGGTCCTTGTCCGCCATCAGCAGGGTCTGTGCGATCATGGAGGTGGTGCTGGTTTTTCCGTGCGTGCCCGCCACGCAGATGGGCTGCGGATACATCGCCGTCACATAGCCCAGCATGACGCTGCGCTCCACGCAGGGAATGCCCAGCCGCACCGCCTCGGCCCATTCGGGGTTGTCGGGGTGTATGGCCGCCGAATAGACCACAAGGTCCTTGCCGTGCACCTGCGCGGCATCGTGCGGCAGCTGTACGGCAATGCCCATGGCCCGCTCGTACTGAATGATATCGCCCTCATTGACATCGCTGCCGCTGATCTCATACCCGGCCGCGTGCAGGATCTGTATCAGCGGAAACATACCGCTGCCGCCGCAGCCGATAAAATGCAGCTTCTTTTTTCCGTCCAGCAAATGCCCGTCCCAGTTCATGCGCCTTGCTCCTTCCCGGCAGGACGGCACGCCGCCCGTTTGGCACCGCTTACAGCTTTTCCACCGAGTCCCGGATGACCAGCTCGGTCTCA
>CAKTAM010000145.1 GCA_934527255.1 uncultured Oscillospiraceae bacterium
CGGCATTGATACGGTGGGTGTGCTCACCCAGTATCAGCCGCTGGTGCTCAACGAGTACATCGGCAACGGTCAGCCGTGGGATCTTGACCGTCTGCACGGCGGGGTGCATGTGCTGCCGCCTTACCAGACGGCGACCGGCTCCAACTGGTACAAGGGCACGGCCAACGCCATTTATCAGAACATCAACTTTATTGACCGCTACGATCCCGAGTATGTGCTGGTGCTCTCCGGCGACCACATTTATAAAATGGATTATTCCCTTATGGTCGAGGCGCACAAAAAGAACAACGCCGACTGCACCATTGCCGTGCTGGAGGTGCCATGGGAGGAGGCCAGCCGCTTTGGCATCATGACGGCGGCAGCGGACGGCTCCATCACCAAGTTTGAAGAAAAACCGGCACAGCCGGATTCCAACCTTGCCAGCATGGGCATTTATGTGTTCAGCTGGGCCAAGCTGCGCAGCTATCTGATCGCCGACGAGGAGGATGCTTCCTCCTCCAACGATTTCGGCAAAAACATCATTCCGACCATGCTGAAAAACGGCGAGCGGATGTTTGCCTATGCGTTTGACGGCTACTGGAAGGATGTCGGCACCATCGACAGTCTGTGGGATGCCAATATGGATCTGCTGAACCCGCAGAAGCCGCTGGATCTGTGGAGCCCGGAGTGGAAGATCTATTCCCGCACTCCGGCCCTGCCGCCGCATCACATCAGCGCTGCCGCCCGGGTGGACAACAGCATGATCACCGAGGGTTGCATGGTGGACGGTATTGTCGAAAACAGCATTCTGTTTGCCGGTGTGACCGTCGCCCAAAACGCTGTGATCGACAGCAGCATTCTGATGCCCGGCGCGGTCGTGGAGGAGGGCGCGCAGGTGCATTACAGCATCATTGCGGAAAACGTTGTGGTCAGGCGCGGCGCCGTCATCGGAAAAAAGCCGGAGGAATGCGGCGATATTGCCGATTGGGGCGTTGCCGTCGTGGGCGAAAACGTGACGGTGGGTGCAAACAGCGTCGTCGGCCCCAAGGCAATGCTGCGCGAAGATGTAAAGGATGGTGAGACCGTATGACCAGACCCGCAATGGGCGTTATTTTCGCCAATATGCATGACGAAACGCTGCCTTCCATTACCCGCAACCGCACCATGGCCAGCCTGCCGGTGGCCGCGCGGTATCGGATGATCGATTTTCAGCTCTCCGCCATGACCAATGCGCACATCGAGACCATCGGTGTGATCGTTAAGCAGAATTACCGCAGCCTGATGGATCATCTGGGCAACGGCCGTCCGTGGGATCTTTCCCGCAAGCTGGGCGGCCTGACCATCTTCCCTCCGCAAAGCGAGCTGGCATCCGGCGACGACTATGTCGGGCGGCTGGGCGCACTGTACAGCATTCTGCCCTATCTGGAAATTTCCCGTGCCGAATATGTGGTCATGGCCGACTGCGACTTTATCTGCACGCCGGATTATGAGAAAATTCTGGAGTTCCACGAGGCCAACAGGGCCGATGTGACCATGGTCTGCCGTCAGGTACCGGCCGGGCAGCCGCTGCCGCCCGAAAACGTGACGGTGCGCTGCGGGGAGGATGGGCTGGTAACCACCCTGCTTTCGGACGATACCACCTCCGGCGACCATATCCAGTGCATGAATATGTTCGTCCTTTCCCGGCGTCTGCTGATCGAGTTCATCCACAGCGGTCACAGTCACCGCCAGAATCACTTTGTGCGGGATATTCTGATGAACCACACCGACGCCATCCGCACCTATGCCTACCTGTATGAGGATTATGCCGCACAGATCTTCAACATCCGCTCGTATTTTGAGGCCAACCGCGACCTGCTGCAGGTGAAAAATCTGCGGCGGCTGTTTGACTGCGAGCCCATCTATACCAAGGTGCGCGATGAAGCGCCCACCCGCTATGCCATGGATGCCCGTGCCAGCGAATGCCTGATTGCAGACGGCTGTATTCTGGAGGGCACGGTGGAAAACAGCATCCTGTTCCGCGGGGTGCGCGTGCGCCCGGGGGCCGTGGTGCGCAACTGCGTGCTGATGCAGGGTACCGTGGTGGAAGAAAACGCCTGTCTGGATAGTGTGATCACCGATAAAAATGTGACCGTTACCGCCGGGCGCAGCGTCAGCGGCTCGCTGCAGTATCCGGTGTATGTCGAAAAGAACGTTCGGGTCTGACCGTCCGCAGGCGGCAAAAAACGCTGCGGCGGCCGTGCCCGCAAGGAAAGGGGTTAGCATGAACGTACTGTTCTGCACAAGCGAGGGCCTGCCCTACATCATGTCGGGCGGGCTGGGCGATGTGGCGGGCGCGCTGCCGAAGGCGCTGTGCGCCGCCGGGGTGGATTGCCGAGTCATCATGCCGCTGTACAGCGGCATCCGGCCGGAATTGCGCGCCGAAATGGAATATTTGTGCCATTTTCAGGTGCCGGTGGCCTGGCGCAGCCAGTACTGCGGCCTGTTCCGTATGAAAAGCGGCCGTGTGACGGCCTATTTTCTGGATAACGAGTACTATTTCAAGCGCGACGGGCTGTACGGCTATGGCGACGACGGCGAACGGTACGCATTCTTTTCCCGCGCCGTGCTGGAGGCGCTGCGCCATCTGGATTTTGTGCCGGATATTCTGCACACCAATGATTGGCAGACGGCGCTTGTCAGCCTGTATCTGAACCTGTATTACCGCGACGACCCCAAATTTGCCAACATCAAAACGCTGTTTACCATCCATAACATTCAGTATCAGGGGCAGTTTGGCATGGAGACGCTGGAGGATGTTCTCGGCATCGGGCGCGAAAACGCTTCGCTGGTCGAGTACGGCGGGTGCGTCAACTATATGAAGGCGGCCATCGAGGCGGCCGACCGCGTCAACACCGTTTCGCCGACCTACGCGCAGGAGATCATGCAGCCGCAGTACGGCCACGGCCTGGATCCGCTGCTGCGTCAGCGCAGCTTCAAGGTGTGCGGCATTGTCAACGGCATTGATACCGAGGTGTACGACCCGGCCACGGACCCAGCGCTGGCAAAGCGTTACAATGCGCGTACCGTGCGCGCCGGAAAAGCGGCATGCCGTGCAGAGCTGTGCGCCCAGTTCGGGCTGGAGGATGACGGCACGCCCATCATCGGCATGGTCAGCCGCCTGGTGGATCACAAGGGCTTCGACCTGGTGTGCCAGGCGGGCGAGCGGCTGGTGCAGGCGGGGATGAAAATTGCGCTGCTGGGCACGGGCGACAAAACGTTTGAGGAATATTTTCAATGGTTGGCCGGGGCCTATCCCGGGCGGTGCGGGGCGAAAATTGCGTTTCAGCCCGCGCTGGCGCACAAGATATACGCCGGGGCGGATGTTTTCCTGATGCCCTCGCGCAGCGAGCCCTGCGGTCTGGCGCAGATGGTTGCCCTGCGGTATGGTACGGTACCCATTGTGCGCGAGACCGGCGGCCTGAAGGATACCGTGCAGGACAGCGGCGACGGACAGGGCAACGGCTTCACCTTTGCCGACTGCAGCGCCGAGGCGCTGCTGGATGCCTGCCTGCGTGCACAGCAGGGCTTTGCGGATGCCGACGGCTGGCGCATTCTGCAGCGTCGGTGCATGGCGTGCGACCATTCGTGGGCGGCCTCGTGCGGGGAATACCGGCAGCTGTACGAAACCATGCTGACCCTTTGGTAAGCGGGAAGGCTGTGCCTGTGGGCGCTTCTTTGGGCCATACGTCTTGGCGGCAGCCCAAAGGTTCTTTTGCAAAAAACGGCGGCAGAGGCAGGTGCTTCTGCCGCCGCTTTCTGCCTTGCGGGTGCTTTGGCCCGGCGGCGCGGGAAGCGCGGCTGACCGGCCGGGCACGGCGGAGGACATTGGACGGCAGAGAAAAACGCAACTTTTTTCAAAAAACGGTAAATTCCCTCTTGACATTCCGGCGCGGATTTAGTATTATAATAAAGCGCTCTGGAAACGGAGCAAGCCCATACAGGGGTATAGCTCAGCTGGTAGAGCAGCGGTCTCCAAAACCGCGTGTCCAGAGTTCGAATCTTTGTGCCCCTGCCATTTGGCCCGGTAGTTCAGTTGGTTAGAACGCTAGCCTGTCACGCTAGAGGTCGTGAGTTCGAGCCTCATCCGGGTCGCC
>CAKTAM010000146.1 GCA_934527255.1 uncultured Oscillospiraceae bacterium
CCTATAACCAGCTGCGCAACTATATGCAGGATATTCCGTCCCTGTTTTATTACAACGCCATTTGCGTGATCAGCGATCTTTCCACCAACCGCGCCGGAACCATCACCTCCGGCCTTGACCGGTTTATGGAATGGAAAACCAAAGACGGCTGTTATGAAAACACCGCCTATGCGCAGTTTGATACCTTTTACGAGGGCATGTTCCCCAAGGCCCGCCTGCTGGATCTTCTGCAAAACTTCATCTGCTTTTGCGGCGATGCACAGCGGCCCGTCAAAATTCTGGCGGGCTATCACCAGTATTTCGCCGTGCGCAAGGCGGTGGCAAAGGCGGTGCAGGCAACCAAAACCGATGGCAAGGGCGGCGTGTTCTGGCACACGCAGGGCAGCGGAAAATCACTTTCCATGGTGTTTTACGCCCACCTGCTGCAGCGCGCGCTGCACAGCCCCACCATCATTGTGCTGACAGACCGCATCGACCTTGACGATCAATTGTATGCCCAGTTCTGCAAATGCGCGGCCTTTCTGCGGCAGACCCCGGTACAAGCCGAAAGCCGCGAGCATCTGCAGGCCCTGCTGGCCGGGCGCGAGGCAAACGGCATTCTGTTTACCACGCTGTTCAAGTTTGAAAAAGGCGAAAAGCCGCTTTCGCTGCGCCGCAATATTGTGGTGATGGCGGATGAAGCCCACCGCGGGCAATACGGCTTTGATGAGCGCGTGGTGCTTTCCGAAACCGCCGACGGCGGCAGGCAGGCGCATGTGGTGGTGGGCAACGCCCGCGTGCTGCACGATGCCCTGCCCAACGCCACCTTCATTGGCTTTACGGGTACGCCGGTCTCCAGTAAGGACCGCAACACCCGCGAGGTGTTCGGCGATTATATCGATATTTACGATATGACGCAGGCCGTGGAGGATGGCGCCACCCGCCCGGTCTATTACGAAAGCCGCGTCATTCACTTAAAGCTGGACCAGAACGCCCTGCGCCTGATTGATGCCACCTATGATGCGCTGGCGCAAATGTCCGACAGTGCCACCATTGAAAAAAGCAAAAAAATGCTGGGCCAGATGGAAAGCGTGCTGGGCGCGGATGCAACCATCCGCTCGCTGTGCGAAGATATTGTGACGCATTACGAGCAGAACCGCGCGCAGGTTCTGACCGGTAAAGCCATGATCGTGGCCTATTCCCGCACCATCGCCATCAAAATTTACCGCCAGCTGCTGGCGCTGCGCCCCGCATGGCGCGAAAAGCTTGCCGTTGTGATGACCGGCTGCCCCACCGATAAGGAGGACTGGAAGCCCATCATCGGCGCCAAGGCGCACAAGGAAGAGCTGGCGCGCAGATTTAAGGATAACGCCGACCCGCTGAAAATTGCCATTGTGGTAGATATGTGGCTCACGGGCTTTGATGTGCCCTCGCTGGCCACCATGTATGTGTACAAGCCCATGCACGGCTACAACCTCATGCAGGCGGTGGCCCGGGTCAACCGCGTGTTTCAAAACAAGGAGGGCGGCCTGATTGTTGATTATGTCGGCATTGCCTCCGCCCTCAAGGAGGCTATGAAGGAATATTCTGCCCGCGACCGTCAGCAATACGGCGATATGGATATTTCCAAAACCGCCTATCCCAAATTTCAGGAAAAATTGCAGGTCTGCCGCGATTTGTTCCACGGCTTTGATTTTGGCGCGTTTTACACCGGCACGCCGCTGCAAAAGGCGCAGGCCATCACCGGCGGGGTCAACTTTGTGCTGGATGCCAAAGCCCCCCAGCGCAAAGAGCTGTTTACCAAACAGGCGCTGCTGCTGCGGCAGGCGCAGTCGCTGTGCTCCAGCATGACCACCGCGCAGGAGCGGCACACGGCCGCCTATTTTGAATCGGTGCGCGCTGCAGTGATGAAGATCACCATGGGCGGCGGCAGCGGAAAAGCGCTTTCCCTGTCCGAGATCAACGCGCAGATCAACGAGCTTCTCAAGGCAAGCATTCAGTCGGATGGTGTGATCAACCTGTTTGAAAGCGCCAAGGTGGGCGAGCGGTTTTCTCTTTTCGAGCCTGCCGTTCTGGAAGAAATTGCCCACATGAAGGAAAAGAACATTGCAGCCGAGCTGCTGCGCAGGCTGATGGCTGAGCAGATCGCCATTTACAAGCGCACCAACGTTGTGCAGGCCGCTGCCTTTTCCGAAAAAATGGCCCTGCTGATGAACACCTATTACAACGGCCTCATTACCAATGAAGAGGTCATCCGTGAGCTGTTGAAAACGGCCGAGGAGATCAACGCGCTGCGCCAACAGGGCGAAAAGCTCGGCCTGTCGGCAGAGGAGCTGGCCTTTTACGATGCGCTCACCAAGCCCGCGCACATTAAGGAGCTTTACGAAAACGAGACCCTGCTTGCCATGACGCGCGAGCTGACCGAAATGCTGCGCAAAAACCGCACCATCGACTGGCAGAAAAAAGAGACCGCCCGCGCCGGTATGCGCAAAATGGTCAAGCGGCTGCTTAAAAAATACAAATACCCGCCCGAGCAGTACGAAAGCGCCATTGATACCGTCATCAGTCAGTGCGAAATGTGGACGGATAACGCCGAATAACGCGGGCCGCGCCCGGCGGCCATGCTCTAAAATGAAACCGGAAAAACGGCAGGCGGCCGCGGGAAAGCGGCGCGGCGGAAAGGGTTTGGTATGAAAGAGACCGGTCGGTTATTTACCACTTTTTTAAAGATCGGCGCGTTTACCTTTGGCGGGGGGTATGCCATGCTAGCCCTGCTGGAAACCGAATGCGTTGAAAAGAAGGGCTGGCTGACCAGAGAAGAATTTCTGGATATGGTCGCCGTCTCCGAGTCGACGCCCGGGCCGGTGGCGGTCAACAGCGCGACCTACATCGGCTATCAGGTTGCCGGTGTGCGCGGCGCGGCGCTGGCAACGCTGGCGGTGTGTCTTCCGTCGTTTGTGCTGCTGTATCTCATCTCGCTGTTTTTTGACGGCTTTCTGGGCCTGCACGCCGTGGCCCGCGCCTTTTGCGGCATACGCGTCTGTGTGATCTACCTGATCTTTTCGGCGGGGCTGCGGCTATGGAAAAGCATGCAGAAGAACGTGCAGAACGTGGTCATCTGGGCTGCGGTGCTGGCGGTAATGCTGGGCGGCACGGTGTGCGCGGCGTCGCTTTCGTCCGTCTGCCTGATTTTGGCCTGCGGCGCGGTCGGGGTGCTGCTTTCGCTCTGCCGCAAGGCGGGGAAAGGCGGAAAAAAGCCATGATTTACGTTAAGCTGTTCTGGAGCTTCCTGCTCATCGGCGCGCTTTCCTTTGGCGGCGGATATGGAATGATCTCACTGGTGCGCGAAACGGTGCTGACCAATGGCTGGCTGACCGAAAGCGAGTTTCTCAGCTTCATTGCCGTTTCCGAATCAACGCCGGGCCCGCTGGCCGTGAACATGGCTACATTTGTCGGCTCCTCGCAGGGGGGCTTTTTGGGGGCGCTGGTGGCGACGCTGGGCGTGGTGCTGCCCTCATTCGTCGTGATATTGCTGCTGGCCTCTGTGCTGAAAAGCTGCATGAAATATGCTGGGGTGCAGGCGTTTCTGTCCGGTGTTCGCCCTTGTGTGGCAGCCATGATCCTTGCAACGGCCGCTGGAATGGCGCTGACATCGCTGGCGGGCTTTGTGCCCGGGCAGGCGGCGCTGTCGCCGGATGGGCGCGCCGTTGCCGTACTGGTGCTGCTGGCGGCGGTGCATCAGGTGGTGAAAAAGGCGACCGGGCATGCGCCGCCGCCTATTGGAATGATCGTCCTTTCTGCCGTACTGGGCCTTGTTTTTTGGCCCGGCTGACGGAAGCGTCGAAAGCGCTTCTGCCGTTCGGCTTGCCCCAAATGCCTTGCGAAAAGGGGAGGGCTGACAGACGGCGCGTCGGCAAAGGGAAAAGCGCGTATGGCATATTTTTAGGGAACTGCTGAATAACTCGCCTCCAAATCTCCCGAACATTCAATCATGCATAAAATGGTGAATAAAACATCAAGGATCACAAGCAAAAGTCGAAAAACAGCCACGCAAGCACCGCCTGAGCCGGTTTTTCATCCC
>CAKTAM010000147.1 GCA_934527255.1 uncultured Oscillospiraceae bacterium
GGCCTGTGTCAGTCGGCTTTCCACGCTGACCGGATGCCTGTACGCCAAAACGTCGGCGCTGGAGGGCGCGCTGTTGGCCGCGCGTGAAAAAGCGGATGGCGTCGAGTTGGCGCACTACTATCAGAAAACCATCCTCAGCGCCATGAATGAACTGCGCCTGACGGCGGATGAACTGGAAACCATGACGGATAAAAAGGTCTGGCCGTTCCCCACCTACGGCGATCTGTTGTTTGACGTACGCTGAGCCAAAGCGAAAACAGGGCCCCCTGTTCATCGCCCGTAATCGTACTTTGACAGAAAACGTCAGTCCTCCCCTTATTTGCGGCCGCAAAACAAAACGCTCGACAGGCAGAGACCTTTAAACACAAAAAACAGCTGCGCAAGTGCCGAAAAGCATTCACGCAGCTGTTTTTCTATTTTTTACGTGCTTTGGGCGAATGACCGTGGCACCCAGCCGAAGCCCGACTTGCAGCCGGAGCTTGGGGGCAAGCCGACAGACAATACCAACTGCACAGCAGATGCCGCTCTTTTTGCTGCGAGCAATCGTCCGTCACATGCAGTCAACCCAAACAAGGCCGTCTTTTCTGTCGTTTGTTATTGTGTAAAGTCATCTCACTTTACGCGCAACAAGTAGCTTACCAATCGCGGTCAACAGAATACAGATCGACCTTCATGCAGTCATCGTATTCCGGCATACAGACCCGAACCATCTCGCTGCGGGCCGTGGGAAAGTTTTTTCCGACAAAATTAGCACACACCGGCAGCTCACGATGCCCGCGATCCACCAGCGTACACAGCTGCACCACAGCAGGGCGGCCCAACGCGATCACCGCCTCCATGGCAGCGCGCGCCGTTCGACCTGTATACAAAACGTCGTCCACCAGCACGACCGTTTTACCGCTGATCTCAAACGGCACATGGGTACTGTTCACCGTGGCCTGGTCGCCCAACTGAGAAATATCGTCGCGGTACAGGGTAATATCCAGTGTGCCGACCGGAATTTCCGCGTTTTCGATCATCTGAATGTTTGCGGCCAGACGCTGCGCGAGCGGAACGCCGCGCCGCAGAATGCCGATCAGGCACAAATTTTGTACTCCGCGGTTTTTTTCCACAATCTCGTGCGCCAGACGCCGCAGCGTGCGCTCCATCGAGGCTTCATCCATCAGATTGGTTTTAAATTCCGTCGAAATCGCCGCCTTTCTTTTACAAATCGCCGCGCCCGGAAAGCGCCCTGTACAGCGTGACTTCATCGGCATATTCCAGGTTGGAGCCGACCGGCAGGCCGGAGGCCAGCCGCGTGGTGCGAATGCCCAGCGGCTTGATCAGCCGGGAAAGATACATGGCGGTCGCCTCGCCCTCTACGGTCGGGTTGGTCGCCATAATAACTTCCTTGACGGTTCCGTCCTGCAGGCGCGCCAGCAGCTCGCGGATGGCCAGCTGATCGGCCGTAACGCCGTCGACCGGCGAGATCAGCCCATGCAGTACATGGTATCTTCCCTTATATTCGCGGGTACGCTCAAAGGCGGCGACATCCTGAGGGCTTTCCACCACAAGAATGGTAGAGGCGTCTCTGGCGTCATCTGCGCAAATGGGGCAAATCTGCTGATCGGTAAAGCTCTGACAGATCTGACAGCGGTGCACCTTTGCATGCGCATCGCGAATGGCATCGGCAAACGCCTGCGCCTGCTCCGCATCCATTGCCAGCACCTGATACGCCAGCCGGGCCGCGCCTTTTCGGCCAATGCCGTTAAAGCGCGCAAACTGTTCGATCAGGCGATCCAACGAGGCCGGATTGTACGCCACTCAGCCATTCCCCCTTTTCTCTGGCACTCCGCCGCCCGTGCGGCCGTTTTTCAAAGCAGACCTGCTGGCAGCTGAATGCCGGATGTCACCTTGCCCATTTCCGTCTCCTGCGTTTCCTTAACAACGCGCACCGCCTCATTGACGGCCGCTGCCAGCAGATCCTCCAGCATTTCCACATCCTCCGGATCCACGATCTCCGGCTTCAGGCGAACAGCCGTTACATTGTACTTGCCGTTCATTGTCAGCTCTACCTGACCGCCTCCGGCTGTTACCGTATGCTCGCGCTCCTCCAGCTCGGCTGTCAGCGCCTCCATATCCTCCTGCATCTTCTGATACTTCTTCAGCAGCTGGGCCTGACTTTGCGGGCCATAGCCCTGTGGCAATCTTGCTTTCATGGTTTCCGTTCTCCTTCTTTGATTTCAGTGCTTCTGCAAAGCGGCGAACAGCGCCGCCAAAGCGTCAATCCTCTCGTACCGTTACACCCTGACGCCGCAGGATCTCCAGCGGATCCTCCCGACCGGCCGCAGCCGTCTGGGCCTTGTACGGGCCAATGCCAAGCGCTTCGCCGCTTACCTCCTGCAGCGCCGCTTTTAAAGCTGCATGTGATTTTTCATTGGTACGCAAATAATCATACAGCATGGTGTTGCCGTCGATCAATACGCGGCTGCCCTGCCGATAAGCGGAGGACCCGGCCAGAAAGCTGCTGAGCGGAACATCCCGCCCGGCGACCAGCTGTTTGACCTGCTCCCACTGCGCGAACGGCGGCGGCGTGCCGCCCGGCGCAGCCGTTGAACGGCTGTTTTCCGCAGGCGCCGCACTGCTTTTTTGTGCGGCCGCGGGCGTGCTTTGTGTATACGGCTTTGCTGCAGTGGCCGGACATGCTGCAGTGGCCTGCATCGTTGGCGCTGGCTGCGCCTCCTGCGGCAAGCCGCCGACACCTGTCAAGGCAAATAGGGCCAGCTCCAGCTCAATGCGCGGGCTGCTGCCCTTTGTCATATGCTCAAGGGCATCGCCCAGACGGCGGATCGCTGCGGCTGCCGTCCGTACAGACAACTTTTGCCCTTCTTTCAGGTACTGCTCCCGTTCTGCCTGCCCTACCTGCATCAACAGCCCGGCATCCTGTGAAACTGCGCCAAGCATCAGATTGCGGTAATGGTCGATCAGCTCCTCACACAAACGCTTGGTATCCAGCGAACGCGTCCGCTCATCGTTCAGGGCCGCAACCAGCTGCTCCACATCGCCCTGCGCCACCGCCCGGCTGACGCTGAACAGATATTGCTTATCCGTCACACCGGCCACCCGACGCACCATGGCTTCATCCACCGTGCCGCCTATGCCTGCGCAGGTATCCAGCAGCGACAACGCGTCACGCATGGCGCCATCGGCCAACTGTCCCAACAGCAGGGCCGCCGATTCGGTCAGGTCGATCTGCTCCTGTCCGGCAACATATTGCAGCCGTGCGGCTATCGCCTCGGGCTGTATGCGCATAAAATCATACCGCTGGCAGCGGCTGAGGATCGTCACCGGCACCTTATGCAGCTCGGTTGTGGCCAGAATGAACATCAGATGCGCCGGAGGCTCCTCCATGATCTTCAGCAGTGCATTGAAAGCTGCCTGGCTCAGCATGTGAACCTCGTCGATGATATACACTTTATAGCTGCCCATGGAGGGGGTATATACGGCATTTTCCCGCAGGCTGCGCACATCGTCCACGCCGTTGTTGGATGCGGCGTCGATCTCCACCACGTCCAGCAGCGAGCCGTCCTCTACGCCACGGCAGATTTCGCATTCGCCGCAGGGGTCGCCGTTGCTGCAGTGCGGACAGTTCACCGCCTTGGCCAGTATTTTGGCACAGGTAGTCTTGCCGGTGCCGCGGGTGCCGGTAAACAAATAGGCATGGCCGGTCTTTCCGCTGGCGACCTGATGGCGCAGCGCCTGCACAATGGCATCCTGCCCGATGACATCCGCAAAGGTACGCGGCCGCCATTTTCGAGACAGCGCACGGTACACGTTCCATCCCTCCCTGCAGCAGCTTTCCAGCCCCGCCGTTTTACGCCCGATCGGCGGCATTTTGCAGGGCAGCCATCTCCGAAAAAAGGCAGCAGCGAAGCCGCCATTTTTTCACAAAAAAGACGGCCATAGACTTTGTTGACCGTCGTGC
>CAKTAM010000148.1 GCA_934527255.1 uncultured Oscillospiraceae bacterium
TAGAGGAATACAGTCAGATCAGAAACGCTCTGCAGCAAAAACAGGCTTAGTCCTCCCAGTTGATGTATTCCTCAGGGATCTGATCTCGGATCACCTGACAGATATAATCCCTGTCAAAAGCGGGATATTCCGCACGCACGCCGTGCTGTAAAGCGGCTTCCTCCGTATAGTCGCGCAAAAGCATTACATGAATATTGCTGTAATTGGCACCGTATGCCGTGACTGTTGGGTGCACCTGCACCTCGTCTATGGTCAGCATGCCATCCTCGGCAACAGACAGCTGAAAAGAAAGAGCAATACCGATCAACTCATCCGGTCGGCTTTGGGCAGAAACAAAATTTCCAAGCGAATATGCGCACAATGTGGTACGGCCATCCTCGTCGGCCAGCAGCTCCAAGGTCTGCACCACATGCGGGTGAGTTCCCAGAATAACGTCTGCGCCCCAATTGCCCATTTGCACCGCCAGTGCGCGCTGTGCATCGGTAACAGTGTGACTGTCCTCCACACCCCAGTGCACCGAAACCACCACAACATCCGCTTCTTGTCTGGCCTGGCGCAGCTGCTGTTCAATGATATCAGTCTGCGAGGTATAAATAATATGTGCTTCGGCATTGGATGGCGTGGGTATCCCGTTGGTGAACTCGGTATATGCCAGATAGGCAATGGTCACACCGTTGATCTCCTGCTTGCGGATGTTTCCATAATCGGCTTCATCCCGATACAAGCCTACTGTCAAAGCATCCTCCGGCATGGCCGCCCAAAAGCGCAGGGTAGAGGCGATTCCCATGGCCCCCTGGTCATAAATGTGGTTATTGCTGGTGCCAAATACCCGCCAGCCAAGGCGATAGATTTCGCGCCCGATCTCACCGGGTGTGGCAAAACAGGGGTAGGTCGCCGGTGCAATCTCATCGGTAACAAGGGTTTCCTGATTGATGAAATTGACGTCATATGCCTGCAAAAACGGCGCAAAGTCCTGATACAGATATGTAAAGTCATAGTCCTTGTCGGTTCCTTGCGCACGGCGTGCCCCCTGTAAATAGATGGAGCCGTGTATCAGATTATCACCAACCGCCGAAAAACGGACAGTGCGAACCACCGGTTCAGGTTCTGTCGACGGCTCCTCTGCTTGAGAAGCCGTCTCCGGCTCCTGGGCGGTGGGCACTGTGCTTTCCATAGAGGAGCCTGCCTCCGCAGCCTCTGATACGTCAGAGTCCGCCATGGCGGGCGTTGCAGGCGGAGGTGCATTTTTTATACACAGCAGAGCGCCCAGCCCCAACAGGAAGACGAACGCAAAGCAGGCATACCAGCCAATACGGTGTTTCCTTTTCATTTTCAAATTCATTTTCAAAACCTTTCTGATAAACATTCTCAAGCTTTATTTTCCCGACGTTTCACTTCCGTCGATCTTCTGAAAATGCTGCATCAGCAGCGGCAGTCCCTGACGCAGCAGCGCGCTGCGCCGCTCCTGTGTCAGCTGCTCCAACGGAAGCCGACACGGCCCGCAGGGCAGTCCCACAGCCTCCATCAACGCCTTTACAACAACGGGATTGACTTCTTCAAACAACAGCCTGCAAAGAGGTGTCAGCAGCCGTTGCTGACGCTGTGCCCGCTCCATTTTTCCGGCGCGGAAATCGCTGCAAATACAGTGTACCACATCCGGCAGCAAATTGGAAGCAACAGAAATAACACCCGCGCCGCCAAGCGACAAGACCGGCAGCGTTTCCACGTCATTTCCGGCGTATACGGCAAAACCCTCCGGGCAGAAGGCACACAGCTGCGCTATCTTTTCCATGCTGCCGCTGGCTTCCTTAATACCGACAACGCTTGGCAGCTTTGCCAGCTGGCAAACGGTTTCGGGTGTCAGATCCATCCCGGTGCGGGAGGGAATATTGTACAGCAGCAGGGGAAGCGGCGTGGCGTTGGCAACAGCCGTAAAATGCTGTACCGCGCCGCGCTGCGAGGTCTTGTTATAATAAGGCGTTACCGCCAGCAGACCGTCTGCTCCGCATTGCTGTGCCATCCGGGCCCGTTCGACGGTACGTCGGGTATCGTTGCATCCGATCCCGGCGATCACCGGTATTTTTCCGTGACAAACATCTGCTGCCGTTTGAAAAATTCTTCGCCGTTCTTCCTCCTTCAGCACGGCGCTTTCGCCTGTTGTTCCGCAAAGAACAACGGCATCTGCCCCTTTTTGAAGCTGGTTTTCCAAAAGCTTACGCAGCATGGAAATATCCAGCGCTCCCTGCTCGGTAAACGGCGTTACCAATGCAGTCCCCACTCCATAAAACAGCGGCTTTTTCATGGTAAAATTCCTCCTGACCATCAATCACACATTGACAGTTTTCCTTGTACAATGGTATAATAAGCCATAGGCACAACGGCATGCTGCCGTTTATTGCAGGCGGTGGGCCGTCCGGTTGCCGCGGCTATTTTCCAGTGAACCTTTCGAAAAGAAGACCCGTCTGGGAAAGCAGGGCGATCGTCCTGCTTTTTATATGTTCGGCACATCCGGCTGATTTTGTATCCTGTTTGGATTGTATGAAGCAGCCGCAGGGGATGTGACGCACCCGCTTTACCGCATGAGACAGGATGAGTGTTTATGCAAACCAGTGATTTTTTTTATGAGCTTCCTAAAGAACTGATCGCCCAGCATCCGGCAGAGCCGCGCGACAGCTGCCGCCTTTTAACGCTGAGCCGTACTGACGGCAGGGTAGAGCACCATGTTTTTTCCCAGCTGCCGCAGCTGCTGCAAAAGGGTGATTTGTTGGTGGTCAATAATTCCAAGGTCATTCCGGCCAGATTGATCGGCATCAAGCAGCCGACAGGGGCTGTCTGTGAGCTGCTGCTGCTGCGTCAACGCGAACAGGATGTATGGGAGTGTCTGGCGCGCCCGGGCAAGCGCTTAAAGTCCGGGGCTGTTATTTCCATCGGCGACGGCCTGCTGCATGCAGCTGTGCAGGAAACCTTGCCGGATGGCAATAAGCTGGTTCGTTTTTCCTATGCGGGCACGGATATTTTTCAGGTATTGGATCGGGTCGGGAAAATGCCGCTGCCGCCTTATATCCGCGAACAGCTGGAAGATAATGACCAGTACCAGACCATTTATGCCGCACAGCTGGGCAGCGCTGCGGCTCCGACGGCCGGGCTGCATTTTACCGAAGAGACCTTTTCGGCGCTGCGGCAAAGCGGTGTCGAGATCGCTCAGGTAACACTGCACGTGGGTCTTGGTACCTTTCGGCCCGTACAGGAAGCAGACATTCAGCAGCACCAGATGCATACCGAGTGGTACTCGGTAGATGAAAAAGCGGCTGAACAGATACGCACCGCCAAGGCTGAGGGCCGACGGGTCATCTGTGTGGGAACGACCAGCTGCCGCACGCTGGAATCCGTCTGGCAGCGGTACGGTGAAATTCGTCCCTGCAGCGGTGAAACCGATATTTTTATTTATCCGGGATATCGTTTTGGCGTGATGGACGGGCTGCTGACCAATTTCCATCTGCCGGAAAGCACGCTGATTATGCTGGTTTCCGCATTTGCCGGTTATGAACACACCATGCAGGCATATCGCACGGCGGTTGACGAAAAATATCGCTTTTTCAGCTTTGGCGACGCCATGCTGATCTTGTAAAGCCAAAGGAGCAGAAAATGTATCGTTTGATTCGCACACAGGGAAAAGCGCGCCGCGGAGAATTTGTTACCGTGCACGGGACCGTGCAGACCCCGGCATTTATGAATGTTGCTACGGCTGGCGCCATTAAAGGCGCCGTTTCGGCACTGGATCTGAAGGAGCTTCGTTGTCAGGTGATGCTGTGCAACACCTATCATCTGCATGTTCGCCCGGGCGACAAGCTGATCGCCGAGCTGGGCGGCCTGCATAAGCTGACGGGCTGGGACGGCCCTATTC
>CAKTAM010000149.1 GCA_934527255.1 uncultured Oscillospiraceae bacterium
AGACAGGTCTGCCGGGCGGATCGGTACCCCGCCATCCGGGAATTCCGATGGGTCAAAGTCATACAGCGGCCGTCTTGTTTCCGCTTCCGTATGGCCGCCCGGCGAACGTGTATCGGTTTCAGCCGTTCCGGGAACCATGCCGGAGCTTTTCTCCGACGCCGATTCTCCGTCCCCGACCGGCGCTTTCCCGATCCCGAATGCGCCCGTACACAACAGAATCACAAGTCCTGCCGCGATCAACATGAACAGTCCCGCAAGCAATCTGCGTGTTCGTCTCCGGTCGGTCGCCTCCCGGTACAGGGCAAGATCCGTCTCCATATCCACCGCAGGTTTGTCACTCCGGACAACCTGCTTTTTCTTGCTTCGCTTCATCAGAAAAAAGCCTCCGTTCCGGGCATGCGCCCGATCCTATCGGCACATTATATTCCGTAATATCCGCCGATATTCCCGGTTCCGAACGCCTCATTGAGCGCCGAGGCAAGCACCTTGGAAACACAGCCGGTAATGCGGTCGCTCTCCTTCGGGGACACATAAAAACGCCGCCCGTTTTCCAGTACCTGTTTCAGTGACGCGTCCGGTTCACGGATCCCCGCCTGCTCCAGGGCATCGTACACCAGCGTTGCGGAATCCACCACGGTCGGCACGCCGACCGACAGTACCGGTGCCCCCGTCGTGCGTCTGTCAATTGCCCGGCGGCAGTTTCCGATTCCCGACCCCGGAGAAATACCGCAGTCCGACAGCTGCACCGTTGCGGCAAGCCGCTCGCAGCTTCTGGCGGCAAGCGCGTCAATGGCAACGATCAGATCCGGATCCGGCTGGCCATGCGTATACAGGTGCTGCTGTATGGCTTCTGCCGTAATGTCCTTTGCCGCCAGCTTTCCGTCCCGTACCAGCTCGGCCAACTGCCGCGCCGCACACACCAGCTCGTCCCTGCCGCCGTAATTGATGGCAATGTTCAGGATCATACCGGTTTTATGACGGGTGCTCTCCTCGATTTTTGCCATCAGACGCTGGCTTTCCGCATCCAGCGGGGTGCGGTCGCCCAAAAATACGACGCGGTTGTTTTCCTTTTCATAGTCAAACGCCTTGACCAGATATTCCCGAAACAGCCGCATGATGCCGGCGACCTCGCTTTGCGGACGCTTCCAGTTTTCCGTCGAAAACGCGTAAAACGTCACCGCGGCCAGCTCAAGCTCATTGCAGTAATGCACCAGATCCGAAAAGACCTCGGCGCCTTTTTTGTGCCCGGCGTTGCGGGGCAGTCCACGCTTTTTGGCCCATCGGCCGTTGCCATCCATAATGATGCCAACACTCAGGCCCTTTGCGATCTGTGCTACATCCATGTTGTTTGCTCTCCGCCTATCAGCTGCTCATAAGAGGAATGCTGTACGCCACCCGGGACGTACAGCATTGTATCGGCAGCCTTTTATACTTCCATGACCTCTTTGGTTTTTACTTCAACATCCTTGTCGATGGCCTTGATGAACTTATCCGTCAGCTTCTGCATTTCATTTTCCAGATCCTTCAAGTCATCCTCGGTCAGCTCGCCGCTCTTTTTATCTGCCTTGAATTTATCCAAAGCGTCGCGGCGAACGTTCCGCACAGCCACCTTGGCTTCCTCGCCCAGCTTCTGCACATCCTTGCACAGGACCTTGCGGCGCTCCTCGGTCGGGGCCGGGAACACCAGCCGGATAACGCGGCCGTCATTGGTCGGGTTAATGCCGATATCCGAGGTCAGAATGGCTTTTTCGATCAGCTTCAGCAGCGAGCTTTCCCACGGCTGAATGGTCAGGGTGCGCGCCTCGCTGACCGAGACCGTCGCCACCTGCTGGATCGGCGTGGGCACGCCATAATAATCCACCGAAAGCTTATCCAGCACGGCGGGGTTGGCACGTCCGGCACGAATGGCGGCCAGTTCTTTCTCCAGATGTGCTACGGCAGAATCCATTTTTCCTTCAAACGCTTTGGTTTTTTCACTCATAATGACGTTGCCTCCTTTTTATTCCGTGACCAGGGTGCCGATGGCATCGCCCTGAACGGCCTTGATGATATTATCGGGGTCGCTGATATCAAATACCAGTATCGGCAGATGATTATCACGGCACATGGTCGCCGCCGTACTGTCCATGACCGCCAGCTGTTCCTCCAGCACACGCGTAAAGGTCAGCGTATCGTACTTTACGGCGTCGGCATACTTGTGCGGATCCTTATCATAAACGCCGTCGACCATCGTCAGCTTGAACATGATATCCGCGCCGATCTCGCACGCGCGCAGGGTGCTGCCGGTATCGGTAGAAAAGAAGGGATTTCCCGTTCCGCCGCCAAACACGACAATTTTTCCCTGCTGCAGATGCTGCACTGCACGATCGCGTACAAAGGGCTCGGCCACCTGGTTCATCTCCAGCGAGGTCATTACGCAGGCATCCGTCCCCTGCTGACGCAGCGCATCCGCCACTGCCAGCGCGTTCATGATCGTGGCCAGCATGCCGATCTTATCCGCTGTCGTCCGTTCCATTGAACCGCTGGTACGGCCGCGCCAGAAATTGCCGCCGCCTACCACGATGCCGATCTCCACGCCCATATCATGCGCCTTTTTGATGCTGGCGCAGATGGGACGGATGGTCTCCTCATTCAATCCGCTTTTTCTGTCTCCGGCCAGAGCCTCTCCGCTCAGCTTCAGCAGAATGCGTTTATATTTCAGCCCCATAGGTTCCTCCATCTCTGTGTGTTGCTCCTGTACTATTGTACCCTAAATCGCCCTTGATGTAAAGAGCGAAAAAGCGGCGGAGCCCAGCAAAAAAACGCCGCTTGAAAAAACGGCGCTTTTTTGCCTGCACGCCGGACTGCGCGGCGGTCATTGCTGTTCATCCAACCAGTTCTGCAGCCTCTGCTGTATGTTTTCGGCAGCCGTTTGCGCAGGCACTGCCCCCTGATAATAAGCCTGCGCCTCCTCGCTGAGGATGTGAAACACAACGTCATCGTACTGAAAGACCGTAATTATAGCAAGAACAAACGTTCGAGTCAATGCGATTGTTAGAGGAAGAGCAAGCACAGCAAGTGTAGCTACACTTGCGAAAAGCGGCGTGGGACAACCGGGATTTACTTGCTGAGTAGCAAGCAAATCCGGTGAGTACCCACACCGGAAAAACAGAGCGTTCCGGCTGACCGCCGAAACGCTCTGTTTTCATTTTGGGGATAGTCCCAAGCCCTTAAGCTAACATTGAAGAGAAGAAGTTTTTGTGATAAAATAAAAATATCATTGATTATAGATGGAGGTATATCATGAAAAAAGCATTATTATTTATTCTACTGTCACTCACGATTGTGGTTTGTGCAGCGTGCGGGAATACTAACGATAAAGCCAGTTCAATTCCGAGTGATTCTCCAAGCGATTCCTCTCAAGATACGGCTGATCTGATCAACGGTGAAGAGCCAATCCAAGAACCAGATGTAAAAACTCTTGTCTGTTCTTTTGTCACTGCATACAATGATGCTGCAACTGCACAGATTTCAAATGTAACGGAAATTAATGTCACCGACAAGGAAAGTGGTCACTATAGGACAGAGTTTCGGCTGGGTGCCTTTTCCAATTCATACGCAGTGACTGGAAATATCGATGATGTCAATATAGATATTGTTGGATATGGATGGAGCAAAGATGATATTCGGCTTTATGCTGATGACATTTCTTTAGAGCAAGCTATAGAAATCACTAAAATTTCCATTCCCATTTTGGACAAAACAGTATCAGAATCAGATATTCAAGTCGCGCTTTCTGATATGGAAAATGGAGACGAGTTAAACGGGTACTATTGTGGTAATGTTGGAATCTTATGGATTGGCGATGACTTAATGTTAAAGGTTGAATAAGTACGCACCACCCTCTAATGCAT
>CAKTAM010000150.1 GCA_934527255.1 uncultured Oscillospiraceae bacterium
GGGCAATGGTCACCTCGTCTTCTGCGATCAGAATGCGCATAGCTGCTCCCTCCCATCTGCGCCTATTCTTGCACGTCAAGTCAAAATAAGCCTGAAATCTTTTTCTATTATAGCAGCAAATCCGGGCCGGATAAAGCGTCAGAAGCTTTGAAAAGCGCAGAAATCTTTTTGCAGAGCGGCGCGGTTTTCAGGCCCGTTTCAGGTCGTCTTTGTAAAATAGCGCGTATGACCACGGCAAAAACGGAAAGGAGCATCACAATGGAGCTTACCGGAAGCTACCGGCATGAGCTGAAATATCAGATCAGTCCTGCCGACTACCATGCGCTGCGGCAGCGGCTGAGGACCGTTATGAAGCGTGACCCGCACACAGGTGCGGACGGACTTTACACCATACGAAGCGTTTATTATGATAATTACAGGGACAAGGCGCTGCGGGAGAAGGCGGACGGCGTGCAGCGGCGCGAAAAATTCCGCATCCGCTATTATAACGACGACTTCTCTTTCATCACGCTGGAAAAGAAGATCAAGCACAATGATCTGTGCATGAAGATCGACGCCCCGCTGACAGCCGAGGAGTACCGAAGGCTTCTTCAGGCGCCGGGACCGTGGATGCTGGCGCATCCGCAGCCTCTTGTCCGCGAGCTTTACTGCAAAATGAAAACGCAGCAGCTTCGCCCCCGCGTGCTGGTGTCCTATGTGCGGGAGCCGTACATTTATCCTGCCGGAAATGTCCGCGTGACCTTCGATTCCCATATTCGGACAAGCCTGTTCCAAAGAGATTTTTCAGATGGCGCCGTTTCGGATATCAGCGCAGCGGATACCCCCGGCGACATTATTTTAGAGGTAAAATTTGACGCCTTTCTGCCGGAGGTCATCCGCTGCCTGCTGCAATCAGAGGAGCTTCGCCAACAGGCGTTTTCCAAATACGGCGCGTGCCGCCGGTTCGGCTGATCATTCATCAATTATCAATCAGTAAGGAGAAAGAAACATGAGCTTCAACGACATTTTCAAATCCAGCTTTCTGGAAAGCGTTTCCGAGTTTTCCATCCTCGATACCATCATCGGCCTGGCCTTTGCGCTGGTGATCGGCCTGTTTATTTTTATCATCTACAAGAAAACGCTGACCGGGGTAATGTACTCCAGCGGTTTTGCCTTGACGCTGGTCGGGCTGTCCCTTGTCACTACGCTGGTCATTATGGCGGTCACATCCAATGTGGTGCTGTCGCTGGGCATGGTGGGCGCGCTTTCCATCGTCCGGTTCCGTGCCGCCATCAAGGAGCCGGTGGAGATCGTGTTTCTGTTCTGGTCGCTGGCGGTGGGCATTGTCATTGGTGCGGGCATGATCCCGCTGGCCGTCATCGGCTCTGCCATCATCGGCGTGATCCTGCTTTTGTTCGCCAACCGCAAAATGCATAACGATCCCTACATCCTTGTGCTGAGCTGCGCGGACGAGAAGGCGGAAAACGCGGTGTTGGATATTCTCGGCAAAGCGGCCGAGCACTGCATCGTCAAATCCAAAACCGTCACGGCGGCAGGCATCGAGCTGACGGCGGAACTGCGCACCAAAAATGCGTCCACCGCGTTTGTCAATTTGATCGCGCAGCTTCCCGGCGTTGAAAATGCGACCCTTGTCAGCTATAACGGCGAGTATCTGTCGTAATGGAGGAAGCACATGATCGCGCACAAACACATTACGAAGATCATTGCTGCGGTGATGGCGGCCGCCGTCTGTCTGTGCCTTTGCGCGGCTGCGTTTTCCGGTCAGATCGCCGCGGCACTTGGCGGCGATGGTGTTTCCATGGAGTACGAAACGAAGCTGTTTGATACCGGCAGCATCCTGAGCGTCAATATTCTGATGGACGACGCCGATTGGCAGGAGATGCTGGCCAACGCTACGGCAGAGGAATATTACCGGTGCGACGTCGAGATCAACGGCACGACCTTTTATCGGGTAGGCATCCGCCCAAAGGGCAACACCAGCCTGACCTCCATCGCCAGCGACCCCACCACCGACCGCTACAGCTTCAAGCTGGAATTTGACCATTATGTGGAGGGGCAGACCTGCTTTGGCCTGGACAAGCTGATCCTGAACAACAACTACGCCGACGCCACCAATATGAAAGAGGCGCTGATCTATGACATGTATCAGTATCTCGGCACGGATGCCTCCCTTTACAATTACGCCGAAATCTCCGTCAACGGCAAATATTGGGGCGTTTATCTTGCGCTGGAGGCGGTGGAGGACAGCTTTATGCTCCGCAATTACGGCGTACGCAACGGCGCGCTTTACAAGCCGGACAGTATGAACATCGGCGGTGGAAAGGATCTCGGTGACTTCAATGCCAACGATATGGATCTCGGGGATATCGACTTCGGCAGCATGGACTTTGGCAGCATGACCCCGCCGGATACGCAGGGAAATACCGCTCAGGCGAATCCTCCCACTGCCCCCGGTCAGACGTCGGAGAATACCTCCGACCCCTCTCAAAGGCCGGAGCTGAGCGGGGAAGCCCCGGCGGAGCCCCCGACCGATTCCGGGGAACGCCCGTCGATGAATTTCAATTTTGGGGGCGGTATGGGCGGCTTTTCCATGGGCGGAGGCGGTGCGGACCTCAACTATACGGATGATGAGCTGGACAGCTATGAGACCATCTGGGAAGGTGAGGTCACAAAGACCACAAAGGCTGACCATAAACGGGTGGTCACCGCCCTCAAAAACATTTCGGAGGGCAATGACCTGGAAGATTATATGGACATCGACAATCTGCTTCGCTATATGGCGGTCCATGTGTTCTCCGTCAACGAGGACAGCCTGTCCGGGATGATGGCCCACAACTATTACCTCTATGAAGCCGGTGGGAAGCTGAATCTGATCCCTTGGGACTATAACCTCTCTCTTGGCGGTATGGGCGGTGGTAATGACGCCACCGGCGTTGTGAACGACGCCATCGACAATGCGTTCTCCGGCACAAGCTTCTTCGACACGCTGATGGAGGAGGAAACCTGCCACAGTCAGTATTACGCCTATCTGCAGCAGCTCGTGAGCGAATATATCAATGACGGCGGATTTGACGCTTTCTATGAGCGGGTGCGCAGCCAGATCGACGCGCTTGTGCAGACGGACCCCACCGCGTTCTATTCCTACGACGAATATCTGACGGCGGCCGAAACTCTCTATCAAATGGTGAAGCTGCGGGGCGAATCCATTCAGGGCCAGCTTGACGGGACGATCCCCTCCACCGAAGCCGAGCAGCGCAGCAGCGACGCGCTGGTGGATGCCTCCGGGCTGGACCTCAGCGTGATGGGCAGTATAAATACCGGCGGTGGCGGCGGTGGGGTTGATTTCAACGCGCCGATAGCTTCCGCGAATACCTCCGATACTACTGACGCGGCACAGGATACTACTGAAACACAGACTGCGCCGGATACGTCCGCCGGGTCTGAAAATACACCGTCCGCTGATTTCGACCCGTCCCAGTTCGGCGGTGAAATGCCGGATGGATTTGATCCATCTCAGTTCAATGGTGAACCGCCAAGCAGATCCGATCCCTCTCGATCTGATGAAGAAAGTCAGGATTCCTCTGATAGCACGAAGCAGACAAACGCGAACAGACCGGACAACAGGGACGGCAATTCCGGCGGCGGGCCATCTATGGGCAGCTTCCCAGGCAGTGCTGGAAGTACCTCCTCGCCAACATCCGCAGAGGATCTGATCCTGTATGGGGTATCCC
>CAKTAM010000151.1 GCA_934527255.1 uncultured Oscillospiraceae bacterium
GGGTATAGCACAGCGGCCGCACGCACGGTGTGCCGTTGTATACCGCCGCCAGACGGCAGACAGCCGCCTCTTTCAGCACCTGCAGCATCTGCTGATAGCTGAGGTTTTCGTATTTCATGCCTGTTTCCTCCTGGCAGGCGCACCGGCGGCCGTTTGGCCTCGGTGCGCGATGTATGGTTTGTGTGACCATACTATGCCCGGGGGCTGCCGTGCGTGCAGCCACGGCGTCCGTCCGCCGTACCGAGACCCGGTCAACAAAAGAAAACGCCGGCCGGAAGCCTGCGCTTCCGGTCGGCGCTGTCGGTTAAGGCGCGGTTCAGCTTTCCATGGCGCCGCCGACGATGTTGTGGATCCAGATGCCTTTTTTCACAAGGATAAAGCCGATCACGCATTTGAAAATGTCGATGGTCTGCCCGGTAAGATACAGCAGATGAATGCCGATGCCGGTAAAATGTGCCAGACAGTAGATGATGGGCAGATTGATCGCACACATATACCCGCAGTCAAACAAAAACGTCAGCACGGTTTTGCCGCCGCAGCGCAGGGTGAAGTAGGCACAGTGCAGAAAAGCGTTCATCGGCATCAGCAGGCCGGCAAGCCGGATGAAATAGGCCGCCAGTGTGCGCACCTCATCCGTGGTGTTGTAAATTTGCGGAAAAAGCCCGGCCGTGGCCGCCATGACCGCCCCGATGACGATACACATCACCACGCTGAAGGCGATCATCTTACGGTCGGTATCCACTGCCTCGCGGGGCTTGCCCTGCCCCAGCAGCTTGCCTACCACAATGCCAACGGCATTGCCCAACGCCATGTAAATCACGTTGAACAGGTTGACGATGGTGGAGGAGATGTTCAGCGCGGCAATGACAGCCAGCCCGCGGGTGGAGTAGCACTGCGTCAGCGCCGTCAGCCCGAACGACCACAGTCCCTCGTTGAACAGCAGAGGCATGCCGCGGCGGATAATGTCGCCTGTCAGCGCCGCCGGAATATGCAGACTGGCCCAGACGCGGCGCATAAACGGGAACCGTTCGGTGTGCACATGTGACCAGACAATGACAATGCCGCATTCGACAAAGCGTGAAATGACGGTGGCGATGGCCGCGCCTGCAACGCCCATGGGCGCAAAGCCAAGGTGCCCGTAAATGAGCACCCAGTTGAAAAACAGATTGACGCAGACGGCCACCACACCGGCCTTCATGGGTAGCATCGTCTCGCCGACCTCACGCAGGGTGCTGGTGTATACCTGACTGACGGCAAAGGGGATCAGCCCGATCAGCATGATGCGCAGATACTGCTGCCCGGCGGCAAGGGTCAGCTGCAGGTCGCCGGTGGCGCTGCCGTCGTGCAGAAACAGCTGGATAAGCGGTGTATTCCACAGGCGCAGCACCAGACAGGCCAGCGCGGTCAGCCCCAGGCCCAGCAGCAGCTTGAAGCGCATGGTGTGGCGAATGCCCTCATCATCGCCCTTGCCGTGGTACTGGGCGGTAAAAATGCCCGCGCCGCTGTACCCGCCGAAAATGCACAGCGAGTACACAAACAGCAGCTGGTTGCCGATGGCCACGCCGGACATCTGCTCGGTGCCGATCCGCCCGACCATGATGTTATCCAGCAGGCTGACAAAATTGGTAATGGCATTTTGTATAATGATGGGCACGGTGATGCCCAGCACCATGCGGTAAAACGCCCGGTCGCCGATATAGCGCTTTTTCAAAGACAATGTGCTCACGGTAAACAAGACCTCCTGCCGGAAAAGTGCCTCCGGCCGACAAAACCCCTATTTTAGCATAACATCGATTATTGTATCGAATGCGCACGGAAAAGTCAAGGAAAACGGCGGCAAAGCCCTGAAAAAGGGCCGCTGCCGCCCTCCATGCGCCCCGGCGCGAGAAAAGCGCCGCCGCCGGTTTATTTTCCCGGGAAAATATGCTATACTAAACATCAAATAAAGGGTTTCCGGCAGGAAAAACCTTTCAGCGACGGGGTCGGCGCGCCCCGGCGGGAAAGAGGACAGGCTTGAATAAGTATAAAAAGCTTTTGACCAACACCTTGCTGTTTGCCATCAGCAGCTTTGGCTCCAAGCTACTGGTCTATCTGATGATGCCGCTGTACACCAACATCCTCAGCCCGGAGGAATACGGCATCGTCACCAATATTCAGGATACCAGCCAGCTGCTGCTGCCGCTGGCCTGCATGGGCATTGCCAACGCCATTATCCGGTTTGGGCTGGATTCTGCCTGCGACAAAAAGGCGGTGTTTACCGGCGGGCTGGCCGCGCTGGGCATGGGCACGGTACTGCTGGCGCTGCTGTACCCGGCGCTTTCCGTCGAGCCTGCGCTGCAGGGCTACCGGTGGCTGGTGTACGTTTATGTTATCGTCAGCTGTGCGCGCAACCTGTGCAGCCAGTTTGTGCGCGCCCGCCAGCTGACAAGGCTGTATGCATTCGACGGCCTGCTGAACACCGTTACGCTGGTGGCTTTTTATGTTATTTATCTGGTGCCCTGCAAGCTGGGCGTCACCGGTTATATTCTGGCGACCGTCACGGCGGATGCGTTTTCGGCGCTGTTTTTGACGGTGATCGCCGGGCTGTACCGCTATGTGAATCTCCGCGCGTTCGACAAGGCTCTCTTCCGGGATATGTTAAAATATAGCGTGCCGCTGATCCCCTCCAGCATTTTCTGGTGGATCACCAACGCCAGCGACAAAAAGTTTGTGCTGTATATGCTGGGCAGCGAGCAGTCCGGCCTGTACGGCTTTGCCTACAAAATTCCCAACCTGCTGATGCTGGTCAGCACGCTGTTTACCGAGGCGTGGCAGCTGTCGGCCGTGGCGGATGCGGGCGAGGGGGCGGCGCGCAGCCGGTTCTTCTCGCGGGTGTTTGCGGGGTATCAGGGCATTCTCAGCATGGGGGCCTCCGGCATCATCCTGTTTGCGAAGGTGTTCGTCCGCCTGCTGGACGGCAGCAGCGGCAGCTATTTTGCGGCGTGGCACTACATTCCCATTCTGGTGATCGCCACCGTGTACAGCTGCTACGCCAGCTATATGAGCAGCGTGTACATGGTGACCAAAAAATCGTCGCTGAACCTGTATACCACCATGGCGGGCGCGCTGCTGAACCTGCTGCTGAACGCGCTGCTCATCCCGAAATTCGGGGTCAACGGGGCGACGGTGGCCACCTTCCTCAGCTATTTGTTGGTGTTCTGCCTGCGGGCGGTCAATACCCGGCGGTATATCCCGTTTGATCTGCACCTGCCGCGGCTGCTGCTGAACACCGGGCTGCTGGTGGTGCAGGCGGTCATCATGCTGTGCGCGCCCGTCTGGTGGGTGTGGCCGTGCGCAGCCATTTTTGCGGCGCTGCTGGTCATGAACTTTGCCGAGCTGGCGCGTCTGGTGCGGGTCGTGCTGGGCCGCCGCGCCCGCTGACCGCCGAAAACGGCAGGGCCTGCGGCCCGAACAACAGGGAAAGGGGAGAGCGACGATGGAACAGGAGACGCAGCAGCTGCTGCGGCAGATGGAGGAACGGCTGGCCCGTATGGAGGCCGCCCAGCAGGCGGCCCGCCGCCGCACCCGTACGGTGCTGCTGGCCGCGGCGGCCGGGCTGGCGGTGCTGGTGCTGTGGCTGGCCCCGCAGGTGTGCCGCCGGGTGCGCCAGTATGACCGGACGATGACCGGCCTGCAGC
>CAKTAM010000152.1 GCA_934527255.1 uncultured Oscillospiraceae bacterium
GGACAGTATCGCTTTACCTTTCGCTGCAAGGCGGCAGGTGCATTTACCGCTTTTGTCAAACCGGTAAATGCACAGCAGCCTTTGAACGGGCCGCAGGCACCGAATGCGCCCGCCGCTCTTGCGCAGGAAGAGATCATCGGCAAGCCCGGCGCTTACAGCCCCGGTCACCCATGGGCAGAGCATAGCCTCCTCTTTACCGTACCTTGCGACGGGCTGTATCACATCGGCTTTTGCGGCGCGTTTGAGGATGCCCTTATGATGTATGTGACCGACTGTCACATCACAGCTGAAAGCTAAGCCTCCCCCTAAAGCGTATGATATGCCAAGCGCCCTGCCATATCCGTTTGTATCGGATCGACAGGGCGCTTTTTCGCTGGAAAAGTTTTTTCCGATACTACAGGCTGCGGGCGCTGCCGTCAGAAGCCGGTTTACCGCACGCTGCGGTACCCATTTGCAGCGGCTGCAGTTCCACCTGCCTTTCGCCAAGCAGGACGGCCTCTGTTTTATCATGCGTTACCAGAATCAGCCCACGGCCCTCCTGATGACGGCGGACATATTGCATGGCCGCCTGACGGGTCGCTTCGTCCAGGCCTTTGAAGGGCTCGTCCAACAGCAGAAAATCCGATGGGAACAGCACGGCCCGGGCCAATGCAACACGCCGCCGCTGGCCGCCGGAAAGCTGCGACACTGGTTTTGCGGTGTCTTCATCCGAAAGCTCCAACTCCTGCAAATGCTGTCGAACGTATGAAAGCTGCGGGCAAACCGGTCGAAGATTTTGCAGAGCGCTGAGCTGTTCACACAGGCGATCCTCCTGAAAGACCGTACCGCAGGCCCAACGGCCAGCCCCTTCAACAATACCGTTTTTTGGCTTTTTCAGCCCCAGCAGCAGGCGCAGTAACGTTGTTTTGCCGCAGCCGGACGGCCCCCATAAAATAACGGCCTCGCCTTTTTTCAAAACCGTACTGAAATTGTACAAAACGATCTGTTCGCCATAGGCAGCCGTCACGTTCTTCAACACAAAAGCCGTCATGCGGTCAGCCTCCTTTGCAGCAGCCGCAGCAGCAGCCCCACCAGCTGTTCAAAGCAAACGCTCAAAAAGATAATGACCACAGTCCAAGCCAATACCTCTCCGGTAGAAAGGTATATCTTCGCCTGATACAGCTTTTCACCAATGCTGCCATCAGGAAGCCCGATAACTTCGGCGGCGATACCGCTTTTGAAGGCCAGACCCAGCGCAACGCTGCAGGCGCTGGAAAAGTAGGGCAATACTGCGGGAAGATATACTGTGCGCAGCGTGTGATACCAACGAAAATGAAAGACGCGGGTCATTTCCAATAGCTGCGGATCAGTCTGCACGATCCCCTGCAGCGTGTTGGTATACAGGATGGGCAGCACCATCAGAAAGCTGATGACGACCGAAAGCCCTTTGCTGCCGACCCAAAGAAGCACCAGAATGATAAAGCTTGCCACGGGAACCGCTTTCATCAGCTGCATCAGCGGTGCAAGCAGCAGCCGCACCGAACGGCAGGCGGCTGCCCACACGGCAAGCAGCACGCCAAGGACGGCAGCCAACGCAAACCCGGCGGCGATGCGTCCAAAGGACTGTGCCGTCACCTGCCAGAAATCCGCCTGTAAAACCAGCTGCGACAGGGTGACACAGACCTTCCACGGCGAGGCCAGCAGGATCTCCCGACCGATCAGCGCACTGGCCGCCTGCCAGACAAGCAGCCAGAACAGTACAGCCAAAACGCGCTGCAGCGATGCCGGCAGTGCTTTATGTGCGTTCATCGCCGCAACAGCTCCCTTCTCTTTTTGTGAATTTGATACAAGAATACCACAGCCAAAATCATTTGTACAGCGCTATTTTGTGCGGAACGGCCAGTGCCGGAGATCATTCGTTATGTAAAGTTATTCGGCTTCACATAGTAAAATGGTGTTTTCAGGACCGTTTTTGTACAATCACAACTGCAAAAAAGCGGCGTGGAGTCCCCACACCGCTTTCTGTTGTCGCTTGTTATACACCTTCCGCTTTGGGAAGCTCGGCGTTCCATTTTTCGACCAACGCATGCAGCGCCTTGGCACGATGGCTGATGGCATTTTTCTTTTCCGGGCTCAGCTGAGCCGCCGTACAGCCATATTCCGGCAGATAGAACAGCGGGTCATAGCCAAAACCGTTTTCACCGGCAGGCGCCTGCGCAATTTCGCCGTAAAAAGCGGCTTCGGTACACACGCTGCTGCCGTCCGGCCGCACTACAGCAATGGCGCAGGCATAGTGTGCGCGCCGATCGGTCACACCCTCCAGCTTTTGCAGCAGCAGGCGGTTATTGGCCTCGTCATCCCCGTGATGACCGCAGAAGCGTGCCGAATAAATACCCGGCGCACCGCCCAGTGCATCCACGCAAATACCGCTGTCATCCGCCAGCGCACAGCAGCCGGATATCTGTGCGATCTCCCGTGCTTTCTTTAAGGCGTTCTCCTGAAAGGTCGTGCCGTCCTCCACGGTTTCGTGCACAATGCCCGCTTCGCGCAGAGAAACAATCTCATCAAACAGTCCCCCCAGAATGGCCTTGATCTCCACCAGCTTGTGCTCGTTGTTGGAAGCAAGGATCAATTTCATCTTTAGATGCTCCTTTCAGAATAAGCCGGTGATCACGCCGTTGTCATCCACGTCGATCCGCTCGGCGGCCGGTACCTTAGGCAGGCCCGGCATCGTCATAATATCACCGGTCAACGCCACAAGAAACCCGGCCCCGGCGGATACCTTTACGTTTTTGATGGTAACGGTAAAATGCTCCGGCGCGCCAAGCTGTGTTGGATCATCCGAAAAGCTGTACTGCGTTTTAGCCATGCAGATGGGACAATGCCCGAAGCCGAGCTCTTCCAGCCGACGAATTTGTTTTTGTGCCGCCGGAAGAATGGCAATACCGTCACCGCCATACACCTTTTGGACGATGGCCGTCATTTTTTCTTCAATGCTGCTTTCCAGCGAATAGCTGTAGGTGAAAGTATCCGACGGCTGCTCGCACAGCCGCACGACCTCCCGGGCCAGTTCCTCGCCGCCTGCGCCGCCCTTTGCCCAGACGTCGGAAAGAACCGTATTGACCCCCAGTTCACGGCACTTTTGCATGATACAGTCGATTTCGGCATCCGTATCCGTGGGAAAACGGTTGACAGCCACCACGCACGGCAGATGAGAGACGCTGCGAAGATTGGCAACATGCCGCAGCAGGTTGGGCATACC
This sequence comes from uncultured Oscillospiraceae bacterium, assembly GCA_934527255.1. GTDB lineage: Bacteria > Bacillota > Clostridia > Oscillospirales > Ruminococcaceae > UBA1762. Next base: position 3,242 of record CAKTAM010000152.1, read on the forward strand.
GCGCTCCAGTGCCGCCAGATCCTCGGCGGCCAATTGATTTTTGGCCAGTCCTCCATGCATTTTCAATGCGCGGACGGTAGCGACCACGACCACGGCAGATGGCGTCAGCCCGGCTGCCCGGCATTTGATATCCAGAAACTTCTCTGCGCCGAGATCGGCACCAAAGCCGGCCTCTGTCACCGCGTACTCGCCCGTTTTCAGCGCCATGCGTGTGGCAATGACCGAGTTGCAGCCATGCGCAATGTTGGCAAAGGGCCCGCCGTGAACAAAGGCAGGCGTTCCCTCCAGCGTCTGCACCAGATTGGGCTTGATGGCGTCCTTCAGCAGCGCCGCCATTGCCCCCTGTGCTTTCAGCTGGCCGCAGGTGACCGGCTGGTCATCATAGGTATAGC
>CAKTAM010000153.1 GCA_934527255.1 uncultured Oscillospiraceae bacterium
GGTCAGGTTCCAGACCACGTCCAGATCCTGCTTGGTAGCAGTTTCGATACGGGAAACGACCGTATCCTGCTTCTTCTGCAGGTTGGCACGGTAAGCCACTGCCGAATTGTTTTCGGCAATGCTTTCTGTCGAGTAGCCCGCCGCAATGGTGGACTTCTCATCCAGAACAATGGAAACACGAACCTCGTCGGTATCGGCGTAGGTGGTTTCCTCAGCGGCATCCTCCACCGCGGCCCGGTCTGTCGGGCTGGCAGAAACGCTGCTGTTATCTACTTTCGAGAACGAGACACCGGCGCCCGTATCCTCTGCGGCAAATGCCGAGAGACCCATGCTGGAAACCACCATGGCGAGAACCAGTACTACCGAAAGCAGACGGCTGAAAAGACGTTTACTTCTCATAGCGTTTGTTCCTTACTCCTCTTCTTTTAGTATTTATATTCCACCGGGCGGCAAGCGCCGCGATGCAACATACCCTGTGTTTTCTCACCGGACGAAAGGCGCAAAGCCCACCGCTTCGGTGAGATTTTTGTTTGGAAATAATTATACCGCGTGGTTTTCTAAGAATCAATAGTTTTCTTTCAAAAAACATTTACAAATTTAATTTTCTCGCAAAAAACTTGAAAAACTTAAGTTTATAACAATGCTTTTGTGCATAACATCCATTTCGGCAGCTGTTGTTGTTCGCACACATTATGTGTGCCATTCGCGGACATTTGTATCTGCTGCGGTGTATACACATCAGGCTGTCACAATCTGCGTCGGTTTTTCTTTTGTGCAGCCGTACCCGTGCCGACAGGCAGCGCCTGTTTGCCGGTGACCGACTTCTCGTTTACAATCAAATGATAAGTACTGTATTTTCTTTATATCCTTACCATATTTTCTTTTCGGCTTTTTGCACATGCTTTCCTGCGCGCCGTTCCGGGGCCGTGGCATACGGCCCGTAACATGGCCATGCTTTCTGCATGCTGCAGGCGTGCTGAAGCCTCCGCAGGCCGATTGCAGTTGAGTGCAATCAACTGCGGCTTTTGGCAAGTAAATTGCGCGGAGGGCGGCCTCCGGCAAGTGGGCGGCGAGCCTTGATAAGCAGGCGGCGGCTTTTAGTAAGCGGGCAGCGAAACGGGTTGCTGCCCACGATAAGCATGCGGCGGCCCCCAATAAACGGACGGACGCCCTCGGTAAGCGGGTCGTCGCCCGCCGCAGACAGCCTGTGTAAAAAATATCCCGCGTTGTGCCGCCCGCAGGACTTGTATTTTTCATATTTTTATAGTATACTACGATGTTAGCAGTCGGATGGTAAGTGTGCCAACCGCTGCAAAAAGCAAAATATCGGCCTGCCGGCCGGGCAGCCGCAATAGAAAGAGATGGATACCGTATGACAAAAATCGACATTTTTTCCGGGTTTCTGGGCGCCGGTAAAACCACGCTGATCAAAAAACTGATCCGAGAGGCTTTCCACGGCGAAAAGCTGGTGCTGATCGAAAACGAGTTTGGTGAAATTGGCATTGACGGCGGCTTTATGCAGGATGCCGGCATTGAAGTTACCGAGATGAACAGCGGCTGTATCTGCTGCAGTCTGGTGGGCGACTTTGGCAAGGCGCTGGAAAAGGTGCTGGAGACCTATCACCCCGACCGCATCCTGATCGAGCCGTCGGGCGTCGGCAAGCTGAGCGACGTGATCCGCGCGGTACAGAACCTGCACATGGACGGCGTTTGCCTGAACAGCTTTACCACGGTGGCCGATGCCAACAAGTGCAAAATGTATATGAAGAACTTCGGCGAGTTTTTCAATAACCAGATCGAGCATGCCAACAGCATTGTGCTGAGCCGTACCGACAACATGAGCGAGGAAAAGCTGGCCGCCTGCGTTGCCCTGCTGCGCGAGCACAACCAGAACGCCACCATTATCACCACGCCCTGGCCGCAGCTGACCGGCAGCCAGATTCTGGAGGCGATGGAGCACCGCAACACGCTGGATGCCGAGCTTGCCCTGCTGGCTGCCGAGGCCGAGGAGGAGCACCATCACCACCACGACGACGATGATGACGATGACGACGACTGCTGCGGGCATCATCACCATCACGACGATGACGACGACGAACACGAGCACCACCATCATCACGATGACGATGACGATGACGACGAACACGAGCACCACCATCATCACGATGATGATGACGACGAGCACGAGCACTACCATCATTATGACGAAAACGGCGTGTGCAGCTGCGGGCATCACCATCATCACCACGCCGACGAGGTGTTCACCAGCTGGGGCGTGGAAACGGCCCGCAAGTTTACCGCCGACGAGGTGCGCGCCGCGCTGGCCGCACTGGATGACACCGCCCGCTTTGGCACGGTGCTGCGCGCCAAGGGCATTGTGGAGGGCACGGACGGCCAGTGGCTGCACTTTGACCATGTGCCCGGCGAAGCGGATGTGCGCACCGGCTGCGCCGCCGTGCAGGGCCGCCTGTGCGTGATCGGCTCGCAGCTGAACGAGGCCGCGCTGAAAGAGCTTTTCCGCGTGTAACATCCAAAAGGAGAGATGACCATGCCGCTGGAGATACCCGTTTATCTGTTTACCGGCTTTCTGGAGGCCGGAAAAACCAAATATATTCAGGAGACGCTGTGCGACCCGCGCTTTAACGCCGGTGAAAAAACGCTGCTGCTGGTGTGCGAGGAGGGCGTGGAGGAATATGACCCCGCCGCATTTGCCAGCAGCGCCGTACAACTGGTAACGGTGGATGACCCTGCCACCCTGACGGAAAGCTGGCTGTGCAGCCAGCAGCAGAAATACGGCATTCGCCGTGTGGTGGTGGAATACAACGGCATGTGGCCGCTGCAAACGCTGACAGATGCGCTGCCGCAGAACTGGGTGCTGTATCAGAACTTTCTGTTTGCCGACGCTTCCACCTTTGCCAATTACAACGCCAACATGCGCAGCCTGGTGGTGGACAAGCTGCAGATGGCCGAGCTGGTCATTTTTAACCGGGTCGGCCCCGAGACCGACACCATGGCCCTGCACAAGATCGTGCGCGGCATCACCCGCCGGGCCGACATTGCTTATGAGCATGTGGGCGGCGATGTGGAATACGACGACATCGAGGATCCGCTGCCGTTTGATGTGGATGCCCCCATCATTGAAATTGCCGACCGCGATTATGCCCTGTGGTACCGCGACCTGACCGAGGACATGAAAAAATACAACGGCAAAACGGTGCGCTTTAAGGGCATTGTGGCCACCAACCCCAAATTTCCCAAAAACAGCTTTGCGGTGGGCCGCCATGTGATGACCTGCTGCGCTGCCGACATCACCTATGCCGGGCTGGCCTGCGACTGGAGCGGCGCTTCTACCCTGCACCTGCGTGATTGGGTCATTGTGACCGCCCGCATCAGCATTGCCTCGCACAAAATTTACGGGCGCAAGGGCCCGGTGCTCACCGTGCTGGAGCTGGCGCATTCCTCCAAGCCGGAGGAAGAGGTCGCCACCTTCTATTAAGAAGGAAAGCCGAACCGGCGGCCTCAAGAGGCGGCGGCCCGCCGAGCTGCGGCCGCGCCTCCCTGCCCCCAAAAAACAGAACGCC
>CAKTAM010000154.1 GCA_934527255.1 uncultured Oscillospiraceae bacterium
CTGCCTGTATGGCAGGGCTGCCCGACTTCTCTTATGCAAAAACACCGGTTTTAACAGTACATTGGCGGAGCCCTCATCAAATACGGATTCAGCAGCATTACCAGCTGCGGCGGGCGCTTGCTCTGTTCATTGGCGTGTCCCTTTCCTCCAGCGCAAAAGCATACAAAATGCGGTCATTTTTCTTCTGCTCTCGGGGGATCTATCGTTCCTCGGTAAACAGGCGGACAGAAAAACACTGCATTGGTATGACCTCCCTTTCCTTTCGGCTTCATTCGGGGATCAGAACGCCATAGGTATCCCCTCTGCGGCGGTAGACCACTTCGGTTTTCAGCGTATCGGCGTTCTGGAACACGTAGAAATCATGCCCCAGCAGGTTCATTTCCAGAATGGCCTCCTCGACCGATTCCGGCTTCAGGGCGACCTGCTTTTCCCGTACAACGCGAAATGCCGTTTCGTCGTCCGCAGCGCTCTCCTCTTCCGGCGCAAGCATCTGCAGAATGGGCCGCTGCAGCTTTTCCTGCAGGCGGCGGCGATTTTTCAGCAAACGGCGGGTAACAAGATCGGCGGCGTCATCAAAAGCCTGCTCCATCTGCGAAGCGCTTTTTTCGGCGCGCACCTGAATGCCCTGTGCCTGAACCGTAACCTCCACCGTCTGACGCTCTTTTTCCACCGTCACGGTGACCTGAGCCTGCGGCTCCTGTTCAAAAAAGCGATCCAGCTTGTTCAGCCGCTTGTGCACCCGTTCTTCAAATGCGGGCTTCAGCGCAACACGACGACCGGTCATGGTTACCTTCATATGACATTCCCCTTTCTCGACTGTAACGGTACTTTGTTCTCCTTTCCTTGTCTCTAATATATATTTTTATCAACGTTTTGTCAATAGTTTTGTTCGTATTTTCACAAAAAAATTTGTGCGGCAGCTGAAATGCACGCCAAGATGCCCGTCTGGACCGCCGGACCGGCCAACCAACAGAGCAATTGTGCGCTGTGCACAAAAAAGCTCGCCGTTTTTCGGCAGACCACCCCACAGGTTTGCATGGACTTCCTGCGTGGAATGTGCTATTCTCTTAGCGATGCCTTGACCGCTTTTGTAGGAGGACACCGCAATGAAACTGAACCGCATCACCGTTTGCCAAACGCAGCTTCTTCTGGAGCTTGACACCCCCTTTGACGGCATACTGACCGTGGAGGAATACACCCCTGTGGTACACGGCACCCCGCGGCTGCTGTCGCGCCAGGCACTTGTCTTTGAGGGCGGCCGGGCGCGCTGCCCGCGCTTTGACGGCCAGCATGACCGCGCCTTTGGCCGCTTTGTCTGCCTGCTGGGCCAGCAGCCGCTGCCGGGTATCTGCTATGTAACGGATTTTGCCGAGGATGCCGCAGAAAACCGCTACCCTTACCCGCAGCCGGATACCATCAAAACGCTGGTCTGCCCCTATGAGGAGGGCAAGGAGTTTGGCATCAAGCAATCCCGCTTTGACGTCAGCCTGCCCAACTACATGTCGCTGACCGAGCAGGAAAACACCATTCCCTACCTGTTTGAGGGCCAGACCTATTATTTCTACCGCGACAGTGTGGAGCAGCTGGAATACTGCCTGGCCGGTTATGAGGTAAACACGCTGATCTTACTGAACGCGCCGAAGCTGTTTGGCTCCCGCGGGGAAAAGGCGCTGCTGGATATCTGCGTTCACCCGCGGTATGAATGGGAAAACCCGGGAGCCTTCATCAGCGCCTTCAACATGACGGCCGAGGCCGGACAAAAGGTATACGGCGCATTCGTCAGCTTTCTGGCCGAGCGCTTTACCCGCACCGATAAACGGTACGGCCGCATTGGCGGCGTGATCATCTCCAATGAGATCAACCTGCAGGAGAGTTGGGGCAACGCCGGCGAAATGGAGCCTGCGGAGTATGTGGAGGAATACATTGAGGCCATGCGCCTGGCATGGATCTGCGGGCGGCGGCACTACAGCGATTTTCGCGTTTATGTTTCGCTGGCCAACAACTGGAACGACCTGCATCCCAACCCGCGCCGCCTGTACCATGGGCGCGACATCATTGATCTTCTTGGCAAGCTGAGCGCCCGCGACGGCGATTTCCCCTGGCATGTCGCATTTCACCCCTACCCGGAAAGCTGGCTGCCGGATTTCTGGAACGACCGGCGCGCCACCTTTGATTTTGCCACCGCCCGCATCACCTACAAGAATATGGAGGTGCTGGAGGCTTACCTTGCCCAGCCGCAGCTGCTGTACCGCGGCACGCCGCGGCGCATCGTGTTCAGCGAGCAGGGCTTTAACTCGGAAAACGGGCCGCTGCGCGACCTGCAGGAAAAGCAGGCGGCCGCCGGTTATGTTCTGGAATATCTGAAAGCGCGCGGCATGAAAACCGTCGATATGATGGCCAATCACTCGTACATTGACAACCCGCGCGAGTTTGGGCTGAACCTTGGCATTTTCCGCTATGACCCGGAAAAGCCGAACCACCGCGGCGAGGTAAAGCCGCTGGCCGAGGCGGTTCGCGCCATGGATACGCCCGCCGAGGGAATGGCCATTGCCTTTGCCCGCGAGGTCATCGACCCGGCCCTGTTTGATTATCTGCTGCATCCGCCGCTGGTATGCGGCGACCCTGACCGCAGCAAGGACATTGAATTTGGCTGAGTAAAACCGCGTTTCCCCTGCCGCACCTACGCTGACGGCGGTTTTCCTCACCCGGACATTTATTTTTCTGCCGACGGCGGCCAAAGGGCGGCTGTCGCCTCACCCCTCTCAAGGCTGAAAAGGCGCACGCAGAACCTCTGCGTACGCCTTTTTCGTTTTCCCCAAAAAAAGTTTACGGTTTCTTCTTTTTTTTTCACGCCGATTCGCTTATAATAGAACACACATTATCATTTTGCCTGTCAGGAAAAGAGGCCGGTTATGGGAAAATTGCTGCTTGCTGTTGTGGAAGGGTATCTGTTCGGATCGATCAGCTCCTCCGTAATATTATCCAATTGGCTGTTTCATACGGATGTGCGCCGCCACGGCAGCGGCAACGCCGGAGCCACCAACGCCGCCCGCGTGTTCGGCATGGGGCTAGGGCTGCTGACCCTGCTTTGCGACGCCGCCAAAACGGCCGCTGCCGTCTATCTGGGACAGGCCCTTGGCGGCGCTGTCGGCTTTGCACTGGCGGGCGTCGCCTGTCTGGTCGGACATTGCTGGCCGGTCTTTTTTCACTTTCGCGGCGGCAAGGGCGTAACGGTCGGCGCGGTGCTGGCGCTGCTGCTGGATTGGCGCGTTTTTCTGACAATCGCCGCCCTGTTTTTTCTGCTGTTTGTCTGCAGCAAAACCGTTTCGGTCTGCTCGGTCGGGGCGGCGCTTGCGCTTCCGGCGGCGCTGTTTGCGTTTCAATGTCCTCTGCCGGAGTGTCTGCTGGGCGTTTTTGCCGCCATACTGGTCGTCTTTCAGCACCGCAGCAATCTGGTGCGGCTGGCTCGGCACACCGAACCCCGTTTTCATGCCGGAAGCCCGGCCGATGCCCGCG
>CAKTAM010000155.1 GCA_934527255.1 uncultured Oscillospiraceae bacterium
GTTCTACCGTGTGGGCATTGAGGCTGTGCGCGAAATTGACGAGACCGTCAACCGTCTGAAAGGCACCGAGGGCACCTCCATTTTCCATGGCCGCGACCTGTTTGCCTACTGCGCTGCCAAGCTGGCATCCGGCAAAATTGATTTTGCGGGCGTTGGCCCCGAGTATCCCGTCAGCGAAGTGGTTGTGCATAACAAGCTGTTCAATCCTCTGACGGAGCATCACCATGTCGAGGGTGTTGTCACCAACGCCATGCCCCACTTTGGTAACTTGGAGACCAACATTCATATGGATGCCTTTGCCGAATGCGGCTTTGCTTACGGCGACACCGTTCACCTGACCATCACGCATGAGGGCCGCACGCACTTTGACAGCGACGTGCTGTACCAGAAATCGTTCGGCTTTGTTGAAAAAGGCGAGCCCATTCTGTTCAACGGCAGCAGTATGTATCTGGGCATTGCCCTCAACCAGGCCAACTTTGTCAAAACCTATGAAATTGAGGACGGCGAGTCCTGGAAAGTGAGCATCACGAAATGAAACCCTGTATTGTATGGCAGACGGATTTCAGTCTGAACTGGGGCGCTGTCGCTACCATGCGCGGCGTTTGCAAGCAGGTCGATCCGTCGTTGGAATGCGTTGACATCACCCACGAGATCGAGCCTTACAACACGCTGGCTGCCAGCCGTGAAATTGCGTTTGTTGAGCCCTTCTGGCCCAAGGGCACCATTTTTGTCACGGTAGTGGATCCCGGCGTGGGCACCTCCCGCCGTGCCTGCGTGGCCAAGCTGAAGGACGGCAATTACGTTGTCACCCCGGATAACGGCTCTCTGACGCATCTGTATTATTTTGTCGGCATTGAGGCCGTGCGTGAGATTGACGAGACCGTCAACCGCTACCACGGCACCGAAGATGTTTCGGTGTTCCACGGCCGCGACCTGTTCGCTTATACGGCCGCTAAGCTGGCCTCCGGCAAAATTGATTTTGAGGGCGTCGGCCCGGAATATCCTGTCAGTGAGATCGTGCTGCACCCCCGGAAAATGGTAATCGCCGACATCAGCGGCGACTGCGCCAAGGGCATTGTCGCCAGCGCCAGCGATCATTTCGGCAGCCTGGTGTTCAATATCTCGACGGCCGATTTTAAAAAGGCAGGCTTTGTGCACGGCGATATTGTGCATGTGCTGCTGACTCATCAGGGCAAAACCGTTTTTGATGAAGATGTGCTGTACCACAAATCGTTCGGCTTTGTCGGCGTGGGCGAGCCCATCCTGTTCAACTCCTCCTCCACCTATGTTTCTCTGGGGCTCAACCAGGCCAGCTTCAAGGAAAAGTATGCCTGCAGCGCCGGAGAGGATTGGGATGTAACACTGACCAACACTGGAAAGAAGGTAAATGTACATGCGTAATTTTCTGGTCATGCAGACGGATTTCTCGCTGAAATCCGGCGCTGTCTCCGTTATGCACGGTGTCGCCTATCAGATCGACCCTGAGCTGGTGGTTGACGATATCAGCCATGAAGTAACAAAATGGAGCCCCTATGCCGCCAGCGCCAACCTGGCCTACGTTCTCCCCTACTGGCCGGTCGGCACCGTTTATGTTTCGGTCATTGACCCGGGCGTCGGCACCGATCGCCGCGCCTGTGTGGCCAAAACCAAAAACGGCTATTATATCGTTACGCCGGATAATGGCGCCCTGACACATGTTGCGCAGGAATTTGGCATTGAGGCTGTGCGTGTGATCGACGAAACTGTCAACCGCTTCCCCGGGACAGAGGGCATCAACATCTTCCACGGCCGTGACCTGTTTGCCTACTGCGGCGCCAAGCTGGCCTCCGGCAAGATTACATTCGAAGAGGTCGGCCCTGAATATCCGGTGGATGAGATCGTAATGATCGACCTGCCGCAGCCGCGCGTGGAAAACGGTACCGTCTCCGGCTTTATTGCCTCCAATAACGCCAACTTCGGCATCAATGTTTCCAACATTCCGGCCGAGATGCTTGTTGCCATTGACGTGAAGCAGGGCGATATGGTACACATGACTGTCACGCACAACGGCAAGGTACATTTTGATAGCGACACGCTGTATCACCGTTCCTTCGGTTATGTTGCTCCCGGTGAGCCTATCGTGTACAATGCCGAGGGCATGGTGCTGGGCTTTGGCCTGAACCTGGAAAACTTTATGGAGAAGTATCAGACCCAGGCCGGGCCTGATTGGGTCGTCACGATCCGCAAGGTCTAAGGTCTAACCTTTCTCTATGACGGCAAACCGCCGTTCGCCTGCTTTTGCAGACGAACGGCGGTTCTTCTTTTGTTTTTCCGCTGTATGACCGGTCAACGCCATGCACTGCCAGCCGTCGGCGGGGGCCCAACCAAGGCAGTTTTCGCATGTATGTTCTTTGCCCGTTACGGGCACATTCCCTGCAGTCCATGGCATGACAGATATCCGACTGCTGCCTTTCCATGCCACGCTGTATTACCTGACCGACAAAAACATTTCTTACACAAAGAGACGGCGCAGCCGCCGCAGAATGGCCGTTACCACGGGGCCAATCAGAATTCCAGCTGCAATGGGCAACAGATAAATACCGGTGACAGCCGTTGTATGGAACAGCAGCTGCGCCGCAGGCAGATAAACGCTGAACAGCGTGACACCTACCGACAGTGCCGCTGCCGCCAGCAGCGCCGGATTTCCTCCAAGCGAAAGCGGTTTATCCCGGCATTCAAAAATGTGTACCATCTGCGCCAGTACCAGCGTGATAAAAGCCGCGCTGCGGGCGATTACCAGCTGATTGCTCATCTGCCAGACTGCATAATAAACACCCGCTGTGGCCACCCCCAAAAGCAGCCCTCTGGCAAGGATCATGCGCATCAGCCCCTGTGCAAACAGGCTTTCATTTTTGGGGCGCGGCGGCCGCTGCAGAATCTTCTCATCCGGCGGCTCCAACCCCAGTGCAATGGCAGGCAAGCCATCCGTCAGCAGGTTTACCATCAAAATCTGAATAGGCATCAGCGCCATGGGAAGCCCCAACAGCATGCTGAAAAGCATGCTCAATACCTCGCCCAGATTGCCCGTCAGCAAATATCGAATAAAGCGGCGGATGTTCTGGTAAATGACCCGTCCTTCCTCTACCGTTGCCACAATGGTTGCAAAGTTATCATCCAGCAGGATCACCTCTGCCGCTTCCTTTGTCACATCCGTTCCACTGTTCATTGCAACGCCAATATCCGCCTGACGGATCGCCGGGGCATCGTTGACACCATCCCCTGTCCTTGCCGGTTCTGCCACCGCTATTCCGGCCTTTCCGCCGTTCTCTTTTCCATCCGTGGGATCTTCTCCCTGCCGCTGCGTGGATACACCCAGATGCAGCTTTCGGCGTTAAGGCTTTGCTTTGTTGATGCCTGCCGCCGCTGCCAGCATTTCTGCCATTTCCGCTGCCGCACCGTAAATTCCTCCGGTGACAGCCTGCCAGCAGCCATCTCCGCGCAAAGCTTCTGCAGCTGCTGTAC
>CAKTAM010000156.1 GCA_934527255.1 uncultured Oscillospiraceae bacterium
TGTGCGGCACGGCCACGCCCTTTGTATGGCAAGTTGAAAGGAACTTGCGGGCTGCCGCTCAGCCGCCCAGATAGGCTTTTTTCACGTTTTCGCTGGCCATCAGTTCGCTACCGGTGCCGGAAAGGGTGATGCGCCCGGTTTCCAGCACATAGGCGCGGTCGGCAATGGCCAGCGCCTTACTGGCGTTCTGCTCGACCAGAAGAATGGTCGTACCGGCAGCGTTCAGTTCGCGCACGATATCAAAGATCTGATCTACCAGAATGGGCGCCAGGCCCATGGAGGGCTCATCCAGCATCAGAAGCTTGGGATGGCTCATCAGGGCACGGCCCATGGCCAGCATCTGCTGCTCGCCGCCGGAAAGCGTACCCGCCACCTGCCTGCGCCGTTCCTTCAGGCGCGGGAAGTACTCAAATATCTTTTCCAGATCTTCCTCCGCAACCTTTTTCTGGCAGTATGCGCCCATTTCCAGATTTTCCTGTACGGTCATCTGCAAAAAGATGCGGCGGCCCTCCGGCACATGCGCCATACCCTTTGGCAGCAGCTTGTGGCTTTCGGTATGCGTGACGTTCTCGCCCAGAAAGCGGATGCTGCCGCTTTTGGGATGCATCATGCCGGAGACCGTTTTCAGCGTGGTGGATTTGCCCGCGCCGTTTGCGCCAATCAGCGCGACGATCTCCCCGGCGTTCACCTCAAAGGAGACGTCCTTCAGCGCATGGATCTTGCCGTAATACACATGAATGTTTTCCACCTGCAGCATGGGCTGCGTCATTGGTCCGTCCTCCTTATTTTCCCAGATAGGCCTCGATGACCACGGGGTTGGCCTTGATGTCGTCCGGCGAGCCCTTGGCAATGACCCGGCCGTAATTCAGTACGCAGATACCCTCGCAGATGCCCATAACAAGGCTCATATCGTGCTCGATGAGAACAATCGCGATATGGAAGGTATCCCGAATGCGGCGGATGTTCTCCATCAGTTCCAGCGTCTCGCTGGGGTTCATTCCGGCCGCGGGCTCATCCAGCAGCAGCACGCTGGGCCGGGTCGCCATTGCGCGCACGATCTCCAGCCGCCGCTGCGCGCCGTAGGGCAGGCTGCCCGCCTGCTCGTTGGCATGGTCTGCCAGGTGGAAAAAATCCAGCAGCTCCATGGCGGTATCGGCGGCGGCCTTTTCGGCCTTGCCGTAACCGAAGGCATGAAAAACCGATGCCGCCAGATTTTCTTTCATGCGGCTATGCATGCCGACCCGGACGTTATCCAGCACGGACATGTTGGAAAACAGGCGGATATTTTGGAAGGTGCGGGCCACCCCCATCTGGCTGACCTGCCAGGTCGATTTGCCTGCCGTGCTGTAGCCGTTTAACAGAATATCGCCGCGGGTGGGGTGATACACATTGGTCAGCAGGTTGAACACCGTGGTTTTGCCGGCACCGTTCGGGCCGATCAGCCCGGCGATCTCCGTCGCGCCGATGGTCAGTGAAAAATCATCCACGGCCGTCAGCCCGCCGAAATCAATGCCCAGATGCCGGGCCTCCAGCACCGGTATGACCTCTACATCCCGTTCGGGCACAAAAGCGCCGCTGGGATACGGCACCAGCCGGGAGGAATTTTTCTTTTCGCCGTTCATTTGGAAGCACCTCCCGACGCGGCCGCCCTGGCCGCCTTTTTCTTTTTCAGCTGCGCCGCCACATTGGAGATCGTCCAGTGGCCGCGAAGCTCGGCAAAGCGAGGCGATGCATTCAGCAGCATGATAACGATCAGCAGCACCGAATAGGCCAGCATGCGGTAATCTGCAAAGTCACGCAGCAGCTCCGGCAGAGCCTTGAGCACAATCGCCGCAATGATCGATCCGCGCACCGAGCCCATGCCGCCCAGCACCACAATGACCAGAATTTCAATGGACATATTGTAATCAAACGCCGTTGCCTTGATGTTGGCGAAGCTGTGGCCGTACAGCGTACCGGCCGCCCCGGCAAAAAACGCGGCAATGACAAACACGATCAGCTTGAACCATGTGACATGAATACCACAGGCCTCTGCCGCAATGCGATTGTCCCGAATGGCCATGATCGCCCGGCCATAGCGCGAACGCTTGAGGTTCATCATCAACAGCACGGTCAGAAAGACCAGCACGATCGCATAGGGCAGCAGCGTTTTGGTGTTGGAGTAGATATCGCCGGTGTTCAGCCCCAGTGCGCCGCCCGTCACCTTGAGGTTGGTGATAACGCTTTTGATGATCTCGCCGCAGGCCAGTGTGACAATGGCCAGATAGTCACCGTTCAGCCGCAAGGCGGGCAGGCCGACCAGCAGGCCGACCGCTGCCGCGCAAAGCCCGCCGAACAGCATGCTCACCGGAAGACGCACCACCAGCGGCAGCGCGGGAAGCGCCTGTGCCAAACGAATGGAGAGCAGGCACCCGGAAAACAGCCCCACCGACATGAACCCGGCATGCCCCAGTGAAAGCTCACCCAGCAGCCCGACGACCAGATTCAGCGAGACGGCCAGCACAATGTAGCACGAGCCGGAAATAAGCATATTGGTCAGCTGGCGGCTGGCCGAGCCGCCGTAAACCAGACCGCACACCAGTGCATACAGAACAGCTACCATGGCCACGGTAAGCATATTTTTGGAAACGCGCCCTGCACCGGGCCTTTTTTTCAAGTTTGCTTTTTTCATACGCTTACACCTTTTCGCTGATTTTTTTGCCCAGCAGGCCGGTTGGCTTGACGACAAGAACAATGACCAGAACGCCGAACACGATAGCGTCAGACCAGAGCGTGGAAACATAGGTTTTGGCAAACTGCTCGATCACGCCCAGCAGCACGCCGCCCAGCATGGCCCCGGGGATGGAGCCGATGCCGCCGAACACGGCCGCCGTAAAGGCCTTGATGCCAGGCATGGCACCCGAGGTCGGCTTGATGTAGATATACGCCGAGCCATAGAAGATGCTGGCAACTGCAGCCAACGCGCTGCCAATGGCAAACGTGATGGTAATGGTGCGGTTGACACTGATGCCCATCAGCTCGGCCGCGCCCTTGTCTTCGGAGACGGCACGCATGGCCTTGCCGATCTTTGTCTTGTTGATGAACAGCGTCAATGCGGCCATAATAAACGCCGTGACCGCCATGGTGCCCCAGGTGATGCCGTCGATCAGCACCTCACCCACAGAAACGGACGGCAGCTGCATGATGACCGGCGAGCCCTTCTGCTCGCTGCCGAAGATCAGCAGCGAAATGTTTTGCAGAAAATAGCTGACGCCGATCGCCGTGATCAGCACGGCCAGCGGCGGAGCCTGCCGCAGCGGGCGGTAGGCCAGAAATTCTACGGAGACCCCCAGCAGCGCGCAGACCGCAACGCTGAGCAGCGCCGCAAGCGCCCCGGGCAGATGCAGCTGGAATACCGCAACGATCACCGTATAAGCGCCTACCATAATAATATCGCCGTGAGCGAAATTCAACATTTTTGCAATTCCGTAAA
>CAKTAM010000157.1 GCA_934527255.1 uncultured Oscillospiraceae bacterium
CGCTGTTGCGGGAGGGAAGACCCTTGGCGTTTATTTATGAGACAAAAACAGAATTGAGCTGCCGCCGTTTTCAGGCTTTGACCATTGGTGCGCATTTTCACGATTATCTCGAGCTTGCCTTTTTGGAGCAGGGGCACACCTGCATTCGGGTGGACGCCCGGGAATATCAGATGCAGGCAGGCGATGTTTTTCTGACCTTTCCCAATCAGATCCATTCCTATGAGGATACCGAGGCCTGCGCGGGTGTTCTGTGCATTTTTCCGTATCGCTCCTTTGAGGATCTGGGCATGCTGCTGCGGCAGTGCGTGCCGACCCGTTCGGTTATATCGGCGGCAGACCTGCCGCCGCAGCTGCCGCAGCTGTTTGAAGCAATGGCCAAGGCGGAGGAGTCGCTGCAGCAGCCGTACCGGAATGCTGTGGTCAAGGGATATTTGAGTGTGCTGTTGGGGCTGCTGCTGCCCCTGATGCAGCTGCATCGCATCAGTGAAAGCAGCAGCGATACGGTGCAGAGCATTCTGCGCTATTGTGCGGAGAATTTTCAGCAGGACATTACGCTGGAAAGCGTCTCGCGGGAGCTGCATATCAGCAAATACCACATTTCACACCTGTTTTCGCAGAAGATCCGCATCAGCTTCAATGATTTTGTCAATATGCTGCGTGTGCAGGATGCCTGCGAACGCTTAAAGCAGGGCAGCGGCATCACACAGACCAGCGTGCAGTCCGGCTTTAATTCCATCCGTTCATTCAATCGGGTTTTTCTGCGTCAGACGGGAATGACGCCCCTCAAATACCAGAAAAAATATCAGCCGCACGAAAAAGAGAGTTGACTTTTTCGTCCGGTTGGTGCATGATAATGCCGTACCGGCAAGTCTGTCGGGGTTGAATGAAACAGGAAAGCGCTGTTGTTTTGGAGAGGAGATCAACATATGATTCGAGTTACAGTGTGGAACGAATATTTCCACGAGCGGGTGGAGGATTCCATTCGCGCCGTATATCCCAACGGCATTCATGAATGCATTCGTGAATTTCTGCAGGATGATGAGATCACCGTTCGTACGGCAACACTGGATATGCCCGAATGCGGCCTGACCCAGGAGGTGCTGGATAATACGGATGTCCTGATCTGGTGGGGCCATGTAAAGCACAACGAGGTGCCGGATGAGATCGTTGACCGTGTGCAGAAGCGCATCTGGGAGGGTATGGGCCTGATCGTTCTGCATTCCGGCCACCACTCCAAGATCTTCCGCCGTATGATGGGTACCAGCTGCAACCTGAAATGGCGAGATGACGACCGCGAGCGCGTTTGGGTCGTCAAGCCGTCGCATCCCATTGCACAGGGCATTCCGGCGCATTTTGAACTGGATCACGAGGAAATGTACGGCGAGCACTTTGACATTCCGGATCCGGACGAGATCGTCTTTATGGGCTGGTTTGTCGGCGGCGAGGTGTTCCGCAGCGGCTGCACCTTTACCCGCGGCAACGGGCGTATTTTCTACTTCCAGCCCGGCCATGAGGCCAACCCGGTTTACCGCAATCCCATTGTACAGCGCATCATCCGCAATGCGGTCGTGTGGGCTTGCCCGACGCAGAAGTACGAGCTCAGCTGTCCCAATTTCCCTTCGCTGGAAACGAAATAAACAGTTTGTAAGCCTGTTCAAAAAGCCGGTGCTGCTGCGGCAGCACCGGTTTTTTGATGAGAACCCGTCCTTTGATAAAAGCCGCTTTTGACGGAGTGTTTTTTGCAAAAACGGCTTTTGGGTAAAAAAGAGAAAACCCCATCTGCAGGGCAGATGGGGCAGAAAGCCGAAACATCAGATCGCGCGCGTGACCTTCCCGGAACGCAGGCAGCGGGTGCAGGCGTGGATATAACGGGGGCTGCCGTCCACAATTGCCTTGACCCGGACAACATTCGGTTTCCAAGTTCTGTTTGAACGTCGATGGGAATGGGAAACCTTAATACCAAAGGTAACGCCCTTTCCACAAACATCGCATTTCGCCATGATCTGCACCTCCTTTTCAATAGCTTATTAAGTTTACCAAATCACCGGACAAAAATCAAGTGTTTTTTTGACAAAACACGAAAAAACTTTGCAAATGCCCGCTTTTGTACAAAAAAGCGGTGCCCGATGCGAGGGAACGCTTGTAAATTGCCCGGGAAATACAGTATAATGTATACTGAGAGAGAAAATGGCTGTGCAGGCAAAATGCAAACCGCCGCGCTGTTGGCGCGGGCCGCGGCCGGTGCAGAGCCAAAGCGTGGAAAGGAACACTTTTGATGTCGCAAACCTTGATTCGCCTCATCGCCCATGCGGTGGTGCTGTTTACCATACCGTTTCATGAATGCGCTCACGGCCTGGTTTCCCTGTGGCTGGGCGACCCGACGGCCAAGCAGGCCGGACGGCTGACGTTGAACCCTCTGCACCATTTGGATGTGCTGGGCTCGGTTTGTCTGCTGGCGGTGGGCATTGGCTGGGCAAAGCCGGTTCCCATTAACCCCAATTATTATAAAAACCGCAAGGTGGGTATGGCCGTCAGCGCGGCGGCGGGCCCGCTTTCCAACATGCTGCTGGCCTATCTTTTTCTGTTGGTGTACAAGCTGTGTGCATGGGCGCTGACGGCCGGGCACGGCGGTGCGGCTCTGCAGAATATCTGTCTGATCCTGTACATGGTGGTCATGGTCAATCTGAATTTGGCCGTGTTCAATCTGCTGCCGATACCGCCGTTTGACGGTTCGCGCATTTTCAACCTGTTTTTGCCGGAAAAAATCTATTTTCAGGTGATGAAGTACGAGCGTTATCTGATGCTGGCCGTGCTGGTCATCTTTTACCTGGGCGTGCTGGATGCGCCGCTGGACTGGCTGCGCGGCGGTCTTCTGAGCGGGCTGGACTGGGCCAGCCGCTATATGGATCATCTGGCCATTGCCCTGTTTTATTGATCGATGTGGATGAGGTGGAAGCGGAATGACGTTTTCTCTGGCTGATTTTGAGGGCCCGCTTGATCTGCTGTTGGCACTGATCTCCAAAAATAAAATGAATATCTATGATATTCGCATTATGGAACTGATCGACCAGTACCTTGCCGTTGTTCAGGAGGGGCGGGACGGCGGCATGGAAGCGGCCAGCGAGTTTATTGAAATGGCCGCCCGTCTGATTTATATGAAGTCTGTTTTTCTGCTGCCGCGTACCGAAGAGCAGGAGCGACTGAAGGAAGAACTGACTGGACAATTGGTGGAGTACAGCGCCTGCAAGGCGGTCGCGGCCCGACTGGGCGAACGGGCGCGTCAGGTGTTTCTGGCGGTGCGCGCCCCCATGGAGGCGGAGCCGGATGTGACCTATCGCCTGCATCACGAGCCGGAAATTCTGCGGCGGGCAATGCTGGCAGTGCAGGGGCGGGAGACCGCCCGACGGCAGCCGCAGCAGGCACAGTTTGAGCCGTTGGTCAGTGCGCCGG
>CAKTAM010000158.1 GCA_934527255.1 uncultured Oscillospiraceae bacterium
ACTTACGCCGATGCTACGACGGCTAAGGTCGCCATCATTACTGGTAAGGCGGTCGGTACGGCTTATACCGCGCTGTGCAATGCCGATTATACCATCGTTACCGATCAGGCCGTGGTTTCGCCCATTGAACCTGCTGCTGCGGTGACGGTTCTGTATAAGGCCGAGCTGGATGCCGGAAAGGACCTGGCGGCGGATACGGCCGCGCTGGCCCAGCGGTATGTCGCAGAGGTGTGCGGGCCGCAGGCACTGGTAGATGTCGGCCTTGCGGACGCGGCCACAAATGCTGCCGGTGTTCGTGCACAGCTGGTTGCTGCGCTGGATATGCTCAGTTCCAAACGGGTGCAGCGTCTGCCCAAAAAGCATGGCAATATGGCATTGTAATACAAGGAGGATGTTTCGATGAAGGCATATACCATTACGGTCAACGGCACCGCTTATAATGTTGTAGTAGAAGAAAACACCAATGGCACTGCTGCTGCGGCCCCGGTTGCTGCTGCGCCTGCTCCTGCAGCTGCCCCGGCGGCAGCTCCGGCTGCGGCACCTGCTCCGGCAGCCCCCGCTGCGGCTCCTGCCGCAGGCTCGACCCCTGTCAACTCGCCCATGCCGGGCACCATTCTGGATGTAAAGGTTGCGGTCGGCGCGGCCGTAAAGGCGGGCGATCCGCTGGTCATTCTGGAAGCAATGAAGATGGAAAACGACATCGTTGCCCCGAAGGACGGTACGGTGGCTTCTGTCAGCGTCAAGAAAGGCGATTCGGTCGAGGCTGGCACTCTGCTGGTTTCGTTGAGCTGAGCGTTTCATCACAATATCGCTGTCAGAGAGGATTGAGAAACATATGGCAAAAGTAAAAGTTACCGAAGTGGTTTTGCGTGACGCGCATCAAAGCCTGTTTGCCACCCGTATGACGATGGACGACATGATGCCTGCGCTGAAGGCCATTGACGATGTGGGCTATTACTCGGTAGAATGCTGGGGCGGCGCAACGTTTGATGCCTGCATCCGTTTTCTGGATGAGGATCCGTGGGAGCGTCTGCGCATTCTCCGCCGTGAAATGCCGAATTCCCGCCTGCAGATGCTGTTCCGCGGGCAGAATATGCTGGGCTACCGTCCCTATGCGGATGATGCGGTAGAATACTTTGTGCAGAAGAGTGTTGCCAACGGCATTGACATTCTGCGCATTTTCGACGCTCTGAACGATCCCCGCAACCTGCAGACGGCTATCCGTGCGGCCATCAAGGAAAAGGCTCATGTGCAGGCGTGCATCTCCTATACGCTCAGCCCGGTGCACAGCAATGAATATTTTGCCGAATATGCCCGACAGCTGGAGGAAATGGGTGCCAACAGCATCTGCATCAAGGATATGGCGGGCCTGCTGACGCCGTATGCGGCCTCCGAGCTGGTCGCGGCGCTGAAAAAGACTGTCAGTATCCCGGTGGATATTCACTCGCACTATACCTCCGGTCTGGCTTCCATGTCCATTCTTAAGGGCATTGAAGCCGGTGCCGATATTGTGGATACGGCCATTTCTCCGCTGGCGCTGGGCACGTCGCATATGCCGACCGAAAGCCTGGTGGCGGCGCTGCAGGGCACGCCGTACGATACGGGGCTTGATTTGAAAAAGCTGAACGTCGTGCGTGACCACTTTGCCAAGGTACGCCAGAAATATCTGGATAACGGCAAGCTGAGCACCAAAATGCTGGGCGTGAACGCCAACACGCTGCTGTATCAGGTGCCCGGCGGCATGCTTTCCAACCTGTTGGGCCAGCTGAAGGAGGCCGGCAAGGAGGATAAGCTGGAAGATGTTCTGGCCGAGGTGCCCAATGTGCGCAAGGATGCCGGTTATCCGCCGCTGGTCACGCCGACCAGCCAGATCGTCGGCACGCAGGCTGTGTATAATGTCCTGATGGGCGAGCGTTACAAGATGGTCACGAAGGAGTTCAAGGCGCTGGTGCGCGGCGAGTACGGCAAAACGCCTGCTCCCATCAGCGACGAGTTCCGCAAGAAGATCATCGGCGATGTCGAGCCGATCACCTGCCGCTTTGCGGATACGCTGGAGCCGGAAATGGATAAGCTGCGTCAGCAGGCCAGTAAGTATGTCCGCCAGGAAGAGGATGTGCTGACGTATGCCATGTTCCCGCAGGTTGCCCCCAAGTTTTTTGAAAAGCGTAATCAGAAGCTGGTAGGGGTCGATGGCGATCATGTCGATTTCGCCAATCAGACGCATCCCGTTTAAGCTGACGGGCAGTCGCTTTTTCAGAAAGCTTTCTTATTAATAGAAAAGCATCCACAGCGGCACAGGCTGCTGTGGATGTTTTTTGTACAGTGGCTCAGCCGATGATCTCAATAACGCTTACAGGGCAGGTGTCGGCTGCCTGCCGGGTCTCGCTTTCCAGGTTAGCAGGCACGGGGTTCAGCATGGCTTCCGCTTTCTGATCGTTGTCCATGGCAAAAACCTCCGGGCAGGTGCTGACGCACAGGCCGCATCCGATGCAGCCGCTTTTGTCTACAGTAGCACGCATGGTCATTATTTCCTCCTGCGGTATTTATCCCCGACCAAAGCGGTAAGGGATATGCCGATAGTATCGGCGCAAAAAAGAAAAGTATGCGTGCCGTGCGGAGAAATACTGTGCAGGAAGCGCCGTACCGGATGTGTTTGCTGCGCGGTCAATGAAGCGAGTTGAAGGCGTGGATCATGGCGGCCCATGTAAGGCGGCCGACAAGGCCGTCAGCCTTCAACTGTACCTGATTTTGAAAGGCACGCACCAGCGCCTGTGTACCGGAGCCGAAAATGCCGTCGATTTTTACGGGCGTCATGCCGGGAACGGCACTCATATAGCTTTGAATAAAGCGCACGTCGTTGCCGGTGGAGCCAAGGCCAAGCACATAACCCGGATAGGGCGTGGTTACGGTGGTAAAGCCGCCGCTGCGCCCAATGCGGTCCACTTCAACAATGCGCTCCCATGTGGCCGGGCCGATCACGCCGTCGGCCGTCAAACCCAGCTGAAGCTGAAAACGAATAACGGACTGGTACATGTTCTGCCCAAACTTACCGTCTACCGTTTGTGTGTTGATGGCGGTATAGGTTTCGGCAATGTGGTTCAGCCGTTCCTGCATATTGCTGACGTCAGAGCCGCTGCTGCCCCAACGCAGCGCCGTGCCCGGGTATCGGTCAGGGTCGCATGCGGCAGCTCTTGCGCCGCAGCCGCCGTTTTGGGCTGCGGCGGCAAAGACCGAGGTGGGCTGTGCGGAAATGCCGCCGCTGGCATCATTGGGAAAACGGCGGAGCTCAGGGTCGGAATGGAAGGTATTCATATGGTATCGCCTCCTTACTGTCAGTATATGTCTGCAAGGGAAGCAGAGTGAAAGGTGTAGGTTTGTCAAACATATTGGACAACGAATTCAAGAGGAGAGAGCCAGCGGAGAGGTCGCATGGGCAGGTTGTTA
>CAKTAM010000159.1 GCA_934527255.1 uncultured Oscillospiraceae bacterium
GCATTTCCCTGTTGCTGCTGCCGCCCGGAAAACGCAGGGCGGCATCACAAAGCAGCGGAACGCCCGCTGCCGATAAAAACGGAAAAAGGGGCCCGCAGGGCGCGGGCGCCAACAAAAGGAGGAACCCCACATGAAAAAGAAGATCATTGCACTGCTTCTGGCTCTGGTCATGACGCTGTGTCTGCTGACGGCGTGCAGCAAGAGCAGCGACGGCGGCACTGCCGGCGGTAAGGTCATCGGCGTGGTTGCCAAGGGCGAATCGCACGCTTTCTGGCAGGCCGTCAAGGCCGGCGCCACCGATGCCGCCGCCAAGTACGGCTACACCATCACCTTCCGCGGCCCCGCCTCGGAAAGCGCCAAGGACCTGCCCTCTCAGATGGAGATGGTGCAGACGGCGCTGTCCAACAAGGTGGACGGCCTGGTGGTCGCGACCATCGGCGAAGGCTTTACCGATCTGCTCAGCCAGGCGTATGACAGCGGCATTCCCGTTGTGCAGTTCGACTCCGGCATCTGGGCCGCCGATGTGGACGCCCTGAACGCCGCCAACAAGAACCCCATCGTCGCTTCTGTCGCAACCAGCAACCGTGACGCCGCAGGTGTTGCCGCCGAGCACTTCTTTGAAAGCATCAAGGGCGAGATCGCCGCTTCCGACAACTACATCATCGGTGTGATCCAGCACGACCAGACCCAGACCGGCATCGACCGCGCGGGCGGCTTTATGGATAAGTTCAAAGAACTGGCCGATGCCGACTCCACCACTGCCGGCAAATACACGCTGGAGCTGGAGATCAAGGACGGCGACGCCAACAACGCGTATGTCACCGCTCTGGAGGCCCTGTACGAAAAGGGCGCAAAGGCCATCTTCATGTGCAACGAGGGCGTTGTAAAGCAGGTCTCCGATGCCGTTGCCGCGGCTGGCGGCAAGTATGACTCGCTGCTGTTCTGCGGCTTTGACGCCGGCACCAAGCAGATCGAGTGGATCAAATCCACCAGCGGCGCAAAGCTGGTCGGCTCCGTTGCGCAGGACTCCTACAACATCGGCTACAACGCTGTCGAGCAGTGCATCTTCGCCGTTGAGGGCAAGACGGTTTCCGAAAAGGTGGACATCGCCGGTGCTTGGTATGATTCCTCCAACATCGACGACATGATCGCCAAGAACCTGGTGTACGAGGGCTAAGCCGGAACGGCTGCGCCTTTGGCCGGAGAAAACCGGCCTCAATACACCGAACCCGGGATAAAAAGGAATGCCTTTCTCTTCGCCGGGACTCTTTGAACAGAAAACAGCTGTGTGAGCGGAGCATCCGTTCACACAGCTGTTTTTGCGTTGGGCCGTTTTGGGGCGCAGGCCGGGCGGCTGCAGCCGAAACCGGTCAGCGCCCGATTTATAACTTTTGCTGCCGGGACAGGCCGCCGCTGCGGGCGCGGCAGCGGCAGCCGTCGTCGGCTAGGCGTTGCCAACGGGGCCCATGCCAAGGCCGCTGCAATGCGACAGCAGCTGCAGCACCGTAATGTCGCTTTGCGCCGGTTCATACTCCACCCGGGCCAGCAGCTCCTGTGCGGTCGTCTCTCCGGCGGGGCGGTTGGGGTCGGGAACATACAGCTTGTTGCCGCGGCTGTTTTTGCACACGCGCAGCTGTGCAAAGGCCGGAATAAATTTCCGCACGGGGTCGTGCAGTGACAGGCGGTTCTGCTCTGCCAGCTGCATGACGGCAATGCCGGTGATGGGCTTGGACATGGATGCCAGTCGGAACAGGGTCGTTTTGTTCGCTGCGATCTGCCGTTCCCTGTCTGCATACCCGCAGGCAAAATCCTTTACCAGCTTTCCGTTCTGGCGCACCAGCACGACCGCTCCGGCAATTTCGCCCTGTGCAGTATAGCGTTCCAGTGTTTTTTCGGTGTTTGTTGACATATGGGGCCTCCTTCGGATCCTTCGCGGTGAAAATCGCGACGGCGATAAGCCGTTGCCTGCTGTTTCCTGTGCTACCAATCGTATAATGATTTTTGCCCTTGCAGAGAATGGCAAAAGAGCTGAAAAAACCGGCAAAAATGGGAGGCGGCACGCCGCGTCAAGAAACGTCGGCAGTGCGGCAAAAGCTGCGGAGAAGTCCGCCGCCTTCGCCTGCCAGGCAGCGCCGGAAATGGACAAACGCTGTATGATGTGCTATTCTATATGATAGAAAGACAAATCGGAAAAACAAAAGGGCGGTCGGGGATGCCTGCAGGCCAAATGGCAGACAGCCCCGCGGCCACTTTGCCGTCGGCGGGGTTCGCCCGCCGGAAAGGAACGCTTCTTATGACTTTTTGGCAAACCGTTCGGCCCGCCCAACCGCCGCTTGCGCCCTTGCGGCAGGCCCGGCAGACTGTCTGTCTGGCGCTGGCAGGCGCGGCGCTGGGCGTTTTTTCCAAATGGCTGGATACGCAGGCCTCCAATACGCTGCCGCCGCTGCTTGAACAGCTGGATGTGCGCAACTTTCTTGGCCGCCTTGCCCCGTGGCTGCTGTGGGCGGCGCTGATCGCCGCGGGCAGCCGTTCGCCGCGGTGGGCAGCGGGCAACGTGTTTGCTTTTCTGGCGGCCATGCTGGCGGGGTATTACGGCTACTGCGCCGCCGCGGCGGGCTTTTTTCCAAAAAACTATGCCATGATCTGGGTCGGGCTGACGCTGGCCTCGCCGCTGCTGGCGGTGCCGTGCTGGTATGCCCGCGCAGACGGCGGCCTCGCTTTTGTTCTTTCCAGCGGGGTGCTGGCGGTGCTGTTTTGGGCATCGTTTTCCTACGGCTGGCTTTATCTGCAGCCCGTTTCGCCGTTGGAGCTGGTGACCTTTGCGGTGGGGGCGGTCTGCTTTCGTCGGCGCACCCTTGCCGCAACGCTGCTGCAATGGCTGGCGGCGTTTGCCGCCGCATGGGTGCTGTCGCTGCTGCCGTTTTCTGTGGTGTGACCGGCAGGCCGCAGCACTGCTCCTCGGCCGCCGCACCGCGTGGCCGTGCCGACGGCGGCAGCGCCAAACCTGCCGAAATAGGGCTTGCATTTTATCGGCAGAATTGGTATAATAAAACACAATGGCAGCGGCTGTTGTGCCGCAGCTTGCCGTTATGCCGGTGTGATGGAATTGGCAGACGTACGGGACTCAAAATCCCGCGGTGGCGACACCGTGCGGGTTCGACCCCCGCCACCGGCACCAGAAAGAAAGGCCGCACCCACGGGGTGCGGCTTTTCGTTCCGGGCGGGGGTCGAACCCATTCGACGCTCCGCCACCGGCACAAAAAGTCCACCGTAATTCTGGTAGAATGATAGTGGACCTTTTGGGGATTTATTATTTGATAGCCTGCATTATGGTAAAATAATTTCGATAAATCGGGATTTGATTGAGGAGTGATAGATTTATGAATGCAAATGTTGATTTAACAGGTGTTGTGCTTGAAACAGATAGACTAATC
>CAKTAM010000160.1 GCA_934527255.1 uncultured Oscillospiraceae bacterium
TCCTGCAGGGCCAGATATTCCTCCAGCTGGGGCATGGTGCGCACCCCTTCTGCCTGCCAGCTTTGCAGGCGGCGCTGGATCACGCCCAGCTTGCGGGAGGTGAAGCCCTGCGCGGCAAAATTGGCCAGCCCCAGCAGCAGATAATCCAGCGGCATTTCGTCATTTACATACATCGTCGCCAAAATATTGCAGCCGCCCTCGCTGATGACCTCGCCGAAAATTCTCTGCGCTTCCTGCATCAGCACCGCAATTTCGGGGTTCTGGCCCGAATGCAGCAGCACCTCGCGCGTGGTCAGCCGCGGCTTTTCTTTTTTGAGCTCCGGCTGCGGACGTTCTGCCTCCGGTATTTCCTCCAGCAGGCCCGCTCCCTGCCAGAAGGCCAGTGCTTTCTGTACGGTCGCCTCGTTCTTCAGCCCCAGCGCCGCGGCGATGACCGAAGGCTCCGCCTCGCCGCCGCCCAGCAGAAAAAGGGCGACCCGAAAATAATCCTCTCTGCCGTTATTCAAATTTTTCAGTACCAGCTGTGGTACCGATATGCTGTCACCGTTCTGCGGCAGCAAACGATAGGCCATCTGCCCACGCCTCCATCTTACTTTTTGCCTTTTTGCCCGGAACAGGCCGAACGCTTTTCGCCCTGCTTTCCTGCTACTATTGTATAATGCCTGTCGAGGAAAGTCAAATGGAAGCCGCCGTGCCCGAAAAAAAGCGCGGCAGAGGCTCAGCAGAAGCGAAAGCTGTAAAAATCGGTTTCGCGGCACAGCAGGCACAGCCGCACCGTCTGACCGGCCAGGGGCGAAACGTCCTCCCTGCCACCCCATGTGATCACACGCTCGGTGCTGTCGCCAAAGGTCTCGTCACAGTCGGCAAAGGCATACCCCGCAAAGGGCGTGCCGTTCTCCGCCTCCAGCTGCACCAGAAAATGCCCGGCCGCCGTCGTGGTGAAATTGAACGTCAGCCGACTGCCTGTAAACCGCAGCAGACGGCTGCAAAGAAGCGTCTCCACGCTGCCAGTGTGCAGCGAAACAAAACCGTCCAGCCGGATGGTGCACCGACGCAGCGCGTTGGCCTTATTGTCCGGCAGAAACATGGAGATCTCGTCCGGCTCTCCCGGGTTTTCGGCAGGCGTCTGCACCATTCCGTGCGCGGGGTAGGCGTCTCCGTACACCCAGTTGCCGTCGCCCTCGATGCCGTTTGGAAAAATAGGTTCGTCGTCAAAGCGGTGAAAGCGCACCCCGTCGCGGCTGGTCATGAACAGCCCGTCGGAGATGGCTGTACCGTGCCGAACGGAATGAAACTGACGGATACGTTCGCGGCGCTTTTCCGCAAAGGCCATTTTATCAAAATTGGGGCTCCACTCGCGCTCATAATACCGTGTAGGAAACCCCATAAAAAGATGCGGCGCGCGGTAGTAGGGCGCAATATTGTTGGTGTACATCTGATAGTGCGGCGACGCGCCGTATTCCAACGGCGTGATATTGCTCCAGTGCAGAAAATCCGGCGATGTTGCCGTGGCGATGGTGCGGGTACGGGCCGCATGCGGCTCTACCTCATCGTTTTCGCCTGATTCGCCCAGATGGCCGCCGTCGGCATGACGCTCCCACGAGCGGACATAGACCCGGTAAACGCCAGCCTCCCCGTCGTAATAGCAGGTGTTGAGCGTATCAAAGGTGCCCTGTATCAGAATGGTGCCCACATCCTCCCAGTGGATGCCGTCGGGCGAGACCAGACCGTTCAGCACCGCAGCTCCGTCAATGACACGCTCTGCCACCGCCTTGTATTTCTGCTGCGGATCACAGGCCGGGTTGGCATCATAAAAGGCGCAGAAGTTATCCAGCAGGTCATCGTCAAACAGGTAGACGATGTTGTTCTCCCTGCTGCCCATAAATTCGTACAGGCCATAATGCGGCTTTGTCCAGTGAATGCCATCCTCGCTTTGGGCGCGGCAGATGTGCTGATGCGGCCATGGGCCGCACTTTTTATCAAAGCCGTGCGCCGTATAGTACATGGCATAGCAAACGCCGTCATATAAAATGTTGTAGTAAGAGGTCAGGTGATCGTCCGCCGCAGTATCCCGCCGCAGGGCAATTTCACGCGGCTGCGGGCGGTGCAGCCGCTGCCGGGCACCTTCCCAATCCTCCCACAGGGCATCGTCGCAGAACAGCTCGCGCCGACTGCCGATATTTTCCGGCTTCATGCTCATTCCTCCCGTGTTTTCTGCTTTTCCTGCCAGCTGCCCGCATAACCAAGCAGCGCGTCAATGTTGATAGCGCTTTCCCACGGACGGTAACGGGCGCCGGACGGTTGAGCGTCAATGTAGTATTCCGACCACGCGCCGACCTCATCCAGCTGCTGCAGAAGCTTGTCACAGACAAGCTCGGCACCCTCGACCCCGTGGCGCACCAGATTGCACAAAAGCAGACCGTAATCATACCCAACGTTTTTGTGCCGCTTTTCGTCCAAGTAGATATGCCCTTCCGTTTTCAGTCGCTGCACCAGCTGCTGCAGATATTCCACCACCAGCGAACGATCCAACAGGTAGGCATCCAAATAGGCGGGCATCAGCAGCGCGCTTGGCAGATAATAGCTTTGCTGTAACCGCTTGGGAACAGCCCCTGCCCTGCGGCACAGCGGGCAGAGGTAGACCCCGCCCTCGCACAGCTGCGTCCAGCCGAAAAAGTCGCAATTTCCCTGCCCAAGGTTCATGCAGACGCCATACCGATAAGGCGGCTGCTGCAGGTTTTCCAGACGCTCCGGCGCATTCAGGGTATACCGACCCTCCCTGACAAAGTGCGAAGCATACGCCGCCTCGGTTTCCTCCAGCGCGCCGCGCATCCGTGCCAGCGTTCCCAGCTTGGCCAGATGGTACTGGCGCAGAAACTCCAGCAGCGCACGGCCGGAAAGCAAAAACAGCATGGTAGCCTCCGCCGAGCCCTCATTGATCACATCCCGCGGCAGCAGGCCGCCCGCAATATAGGTTTCGTCGCCGTTGAACGGCAGCATACCGTTGTGCAGCTGCGCCGCCTGCCGATCATACAGCCAAAGCAGAAAATCGGTGTTATCCAGCAGCAGGCGGACATCCCCTGTCACCTGCGCGTAGCGGAAAAATTGCAGCAGCAGATAGCCGGTGATCTCGGTATCGTCATTTTCGGCAAAATGGAACAGTCCCTGCACGCCCATGGCCTGCGCATTGCGAATGCACCCATTCTGACGGAAAACGTTTAGATAGAACTGCAGCATCCGTTTTGCCTGGGCATACATTCCCAGCCGAAGCATGACCATGCACACGCCGAACTGATCGCGCACATAACCCAGATGGTATGGGTATCCGGCCAGCACGCCGCCCTCCTGCGACTGCTGTACCGTCAGGTTCAGCACGGTATCCTCCACCGCCTGCAGCAGCCTTTCGCGCTGCGGCAACTGCTGCGG
>CAKTAM010000161.1 GCA_934527255.1 uncultured Oscillospiraceae bacterium
CCACCTCGACCGTTTACTGCGCCGGGCAGCGGTACCGCAGCAAGGTGGACGAGGTGCGGCAGGTGGACGCCTTTCTGCGCGAGCAGGGGGTGAAAAGCGTCGCGCTGGTCGTGGCGTCCTCCATCGGGGCCGATCTGGCGCTGGCGTTTTTAACGCAGTCGGCGTTTTCGACCGAGCGTGTCTTTTTTGACGGCGGACAGTTTGCCCAGATCGGCCGGGCGACCCGCCGTCTGATAACGCCGTTTCTGTATGTGGCCATCAAAAGCCTGTACTGGTCAAAGGGCGGCACGCTGCGCAAGATCATGTGGTGCGACGACGCCGCCATCAAGCCCTATTTCATTGCCGCCGGAAAAGCCCTCACCTACGCCAACCTGCACCGTCAGCTTGCCGACAGTCTGGAGGACCGGCCCTTTCCCCCGCTGCCAAAGGCGCTGCAGCAGCAGGCCTATTTTGTCTTTGGCAGCGTTGAGGAGCATCTGAAATACCGCGATGCCGTAAAAAGCGCCTACCCGTTTGGCCACTTTCCGGTGTGGGAGGGCTGCAACCATATGCAGTATCAGATCCGCCAGCCTGCGGGCTTTGCCGAAATGCTACGCAGCGTGATCGAGCAGGGCGTTCTGCCAAAGCTTCCAGCACAGACACCCTGACAGAAAAAGGAGATGCCCGTCATGCACGAATATTACCAGCGCAGGCGCGACAGCCTGAAAAAAACGATGCACAGCTTTCTGAACCTGATTGCCCCGGAGCTGGAGGTTGCCTGCGGCGTCGCCTTTGAGACGGCGTTCAGCGACAGCTGGGCCATTTACGAGCGGGAAATGCTGGAGCATTTTCCCTACATTGGCGGCGATGACGCAAGCGGCACCAAAAACCTGACCGAGGCTTATATGCTGGTGGCCATGGGCGAGCTTTTGGGGCGCTGTGGAACAGCGCTCGAGGAGCGCGGACGCCTGATGACGCTGGCTTACGAACGCCGCATGCAGAAAATGCCCGCACTGCTGCGCCGGGTCATGGGCAAGGCGTTCACCAGCCCCAAGCTGCTGAACAGGATGTTTTTGAAAAAGGACGCGCAAAATGCCGCCAATGCAGCCAAGCACCCCGGCAGCTTTGTGACCCAAACACAGCTGCCGCCAGAACCCGGATACGATTTCAGCTATCACAACCTTGTCTGCCCGCTGGCCAATTTTGCCCGGCAGTACGGTTATCTGGACTATCTGCCGTATCTGTGCAATCTGGATTATGTGATGTTTGGGCTGCTCAATGTGCCGCTGTTCCGCGAGCATACCTGCGCAGAGGAAGACGGCCTGTGTGATTTTAAGCTGAAGCTTTGCGCCCAGCCGATGCCCTACTGGCCACCGGTTTTCTCGCAGGGCAACGGCTACCGCTGACACCGGGAGGAAAGCCATGTTCTGGGATAATGTTGCATGGGTATATGACGTTTTTGCCAACGTCATTAACCGAAAAGCCAACCGGCAGCTGTGCGCCGCCGTCGAAAAACAGGTGTATCCGACCGATACCGTGCTGGAATGCGCCTGCGGCACCGGACTGCTGACCGGCGTACTGGCCCGCCGCTGCCAAAGCCTTGTCGCAACCGATTTTTCGGCCAACATGCTTCGGCAGGCACGGAAGAAAGTGCAGAAATACGGTAATGTACAGCTGGCACAGGCGGATATTCTGCATCTGCCCTACCCGGACGAGCGCTTTGATGCGGTCGTCGCGGCCAATGTGCTCCACCTGCTGGAGCGGCCGGAGCAGGCCCTGCACGAGCTTGCGCGGGTCTGTCGGCCGGGCGGGCGCATTCTGCTGCCCACCTACATGAACCGGACGGAGAAGGGCGCAACCAACCGTGTTTCGGATATGATCGGCAAAGCCGGAGCCGATTTCAAGCGCGAATTTACACCGGAAACCTATCGCCGGTTTCTGGCGGATGCCGGTTATCCGGATGTCTCCCTCACCCTGTGCGAGGGCAGGATTCCCTGCGCGGTGGCGGTCGTGCACAAAAAGGAAAAGAGCGAAAGCGCATGAAAGTAACCGCTTTGGAGGAACGCGCCATTTTCGATATTGGGCACGCCTTCGGCTATTATAACTATGGCGATGAGCATGGGCTGATCGACGCCTTTCCCAGCCGGGAGGCCGCGGCGGCGTTCATTCGCAGCTATGTACGCATGGCGCTGCAAAGCGGCATGCTGTATGCCACCAGCGAACAGGGCGAAGGCTATATCGCCTATAAGCGCCCCGGCGAAAAGCCGCGCCTGAAAGCGATGCTCCCGCTGGCAAAGGGGCTGCTGGGCGCGCTGAAGCCCGGCGAACTGCTGCGCTTTTTTCGCATTATAGCAAAGGGCAGCCCCGGGCTGGACAAACAGCTGGATAAAGAAAAAAAACCGTATCTTTTCGTCGGCATGGTGTGCGTGCGCGAGCCGTATCAGGGCCGCGGATATATGCGTAAGGTCATGGAGATGGCCTTTGCCGAGGGCGACCGGCTGGGCGTGCCGGTGATTCTGGAGACCGACGCCCGCAGCAAATGCGCCAAATATCAGCACCTTGGCATGCAGCTTGCCGGAACGCGCCGGTTCGGCAATTTCGGCGTACTGTACGACCTGATCCGGTATCCCGATGCGCCGGGGGCCGCCCCATAAGGCCGGTTAAAAAAAGGTTGCGGCACGGTCTGCCCGCACCGCGGCCCCCGCACACAAAATACCTGGTACGAAGCATCCGTACCAGTCAGACAAAGGAGTATGCTATGAAATACCTTGGAATGCCCATGGGCATGTGGGCGCTGTTTGCCGGTTCGTTCCGCCGCCAGCTGACTGTCGTATTCGGCCTTGACGCCGCGGCGGCCGCCGACGTCGCACGCAAAGCAAAGCCCCGGTACAAGAAAATCATCCGCGAACTGCCGGAATTTGAAAAGGCCGACCGCTTTTGCATGAACATTGTCAACTGCGCCATGGTCGGCGCGTTCATTCTCTCGATGCCAAAGCGGCCAGAGGTCGCGCCGCTGACGGAATACTATGCGCAGGCAATGATGACAAAGCCCATGCGGTGGTTTTGCCGCAAAAGCGGAAAAAGCAAATTTACCGAAAAGGATATTGCCGGTATGAAAGCGACCGCCGCGCTGAAGGCGGCCGACCGCAACCCGTATTCGTGGAATATGGAATATGCCGAATACCAGGACGGCAGCGGCTATGAATGCCGTTTTACCCGCTGCGGCATCTGTCAGCTGATGGAAAAGCTGGGGCTGTATGACCTGACGCCCGCCCTATGTCACCTGGATTACACCATGAGCGAGGCAGGCGGCGCAAGCGATTTTGTGCGTGAATACACGCTGGCCTCCGGCGGCCCATACTGCGACTGCGGCTATCACAAAAAGAAGCAGTGACCCAATACAAACCGTAGGCC
>CAKTAM010000162.1 GCA_934527255.1 uncultured Oscillospiraceae bacterium
GCTGTCATCGGGCTGCGGCTGCGATTCGCCGCCGGGTACGGTACTATCGGCTGCATTGGGCAACGTGCCCAGCACCGCACCGCTGGCAATGCCAGCCTCGGTGGGGGCGCCCCAGCTGGCCTGCCAGCTGAGGGTGAGCGCCTGCTGCGGAATGATGGTAAAGGTAAAGGGGGTTTTGCTGTCAAACCGACAGGTGACAAAGCTTTGCGGCACGGCAACTGCCTGCACGGGCTGCGCATCTTTCTGCGCAGCGGCGGGCGCTTCGGCAGTCGGGGCGGTGTTTTGTGCCGGTTCGGTTGTCGGCGTTTCGTCGGTCGGTTCGGCCGCCTGCGGCTCCGTGGCCGGTTCGGAATTTTGTACCTCTGCGGCCGGTTCGGCGGGCATCTCGGATGCCTGCGCCGTTTCGGGCGTCTGTGCCGCCTCGGTGGGCTGGGCCGGTGCGGCGCTTTCTGCAGGCAGGGCGGCGGTTGCTTGGCCGTCGGCCGCAGGCACGGCGGCAAAGCGCACATAGCCACCGCTGGCCGTGCTGGCGGAAGCATCGATCGTCACGGTGTAGGGCACGCCGGCCGCCAGCGAAACGCTGCCATCCGCATTAAAAGGCAGCACCGTCTCGCCATTCGCAGCGGCCGTTGTCACCGTTACCTTTGCCGCAAAGGAGGCGGCCGTTACCGGGGCCACCCCGGCGCTTTGCGCGGCGGTAAACCACGCCAGCGTTGTACCGCACAGGCAAAACAAACACAGCACAATGCACAGCAGCGACGGCCAAAGCAGCCGCCCTGCCGTTGGGCTGGCAGATTGTTTATGAAAACGGTGCATGATGCGTTCTCCTTTCCGGACGGATCAAATCAGGGCAGGCAAAGGGCGCAAGCCGCGCTTATGCCCTTTGCCTGCCCCCGCACCCCGCGCGGGGGTGCGGAAGCGTTGTTGCTGTTTGATAAGCGATGACCGGGAGGGAATGCCCCTCCGGCCGGTTTGGGTTTCAGAAAGGCTTAGCCCTTCGTGACCACATACCAGTCGCCATCCTGCGTGACGGTGCAGTTCTCGCCAAGGAAGATCTCGTTATCGCCCAGCGTGGGATGGGACGGATCATACTTGTAGAAGCGGCCGCCGTTGACGATGATTTTGGCAGTGCCTCTGTTCGCATCCAGAACATTGAGGGTGTTTGCAGGCACAGTCGCCTTGAACGTACCGTCGTTGATGATGATGGTTGTCTTATCGGTCGCATAAATCAGGTCGCAGGGCTCACCATCGGGCACATCGACCTGACGGTAATCGCCGCCGTTGATGGTGACCGTGCTGGTGCCGCCGGCCTCGACCGCCATGGCTGCGTGATTAGCGTAAATCGCATACACATCAGCATTGATTGTGAACTTAGCTGTACCCTCTGCCTGAACCACGCCAAAGGTACCATTTGCCTGAACATTCTCGGTCACCTCATGGGTGCCGGAGCTGGCGCTGATCGTGGTAAGAACCGTTGCAGCGTTTTCGTCATAAGTATTGTCAAAGCTGTCGTTTTCCACAGTCGCCTGCGTTGCATTGATAACCAATCCAACGCCCTTCAGCGAGGGCTTGCGCCAAGACTGAACGTTATTGGCTTCGTTGCCAACCGTCGTCGGCATATACAGAACAACCGCAAAGGGATTGCTCTCTGCGCCTGCGTTCAAGGTCGTCCAGCCATCGGAAATCTGAATTTCCTTGCCCATCGTATGCTCATTGGCGGCAATGGCATCAATGGCAGCAGTGCGGCTTTCAAAAGCAGTCTGGGTCTCGGCCGTACCGATCTTCAGATACTGGTCAATATAGAACAGCTTGCCATCGGCATTCTTCCCGCGCTCCATGTCAAAAGAGTTCGTAGACACATTATATTTCAGCGCCAGATTGCCGTTGTTGACGACTTTCAGGTAAACGACCTCGGTATGACCCGGCTCCCACAGGGCGTTGTCATCAAACAGCTGGGTGGTGCTGGTGGCTTCTTTCCAAGTCTGCATGTCGGTGCTGTACATCAGCTTGACATCCAGATTACCGGCCTGAATTTTGTTGACGCCGGTCGTGGCTGTGTCGGTGAACCAGGCAAAAGTCGTGCCAACCAGCATGGCCATGCACAGCACCAACGACAGCACGCTGAGCGCCAACGTGCGTTTCATTGACTTTTTCATTGTTTTCTCCTCCTGTTTTTTATAATACATGGTTTTTTCCATGAATTACATGGTTTTTTCCATGAATTCACCTGTTTTCTGGGGCCCTGCCGAAGCGGCCGACGGCAGTTTATTCCAGCTTGCCGATCTTTTCCATCATTTCCATCAGCTGCTGCTTCATCTGCTGGGTCTCCTCGCGCTCGGCTTTCAGGCGGTCGCGTTCGGCCTGCAGCTCGGCCTGCTGCATCTTTTTATACTGGGCAAACAGGCGCACGCAATGCACGCCCTCCAGCAGAATGAGCAGAACAAACGGGGTAAGAATGCAGACAATGTACCCCGGCGTGGTTTTGAGGAACAGGAAGAACCGGCCCACCCCCGGCAGGCGGCGCACATAGCGGCCCAGAATGGCGGGGTAAGTGACCACGGCCTCGTCATCGGTATCGGTGGTGGTGCCGTAGGTGATAAAGCCCGGCTCGCCGTCCTCCGTGGTGGTGCGCTGGCGAATTTTGTGGGTGATGGTCTCGCCGTAGCTTTCGGCGTTCTGCGAAGTGTAGGCGATGATATCGCCGGGCTGCAGGGTATCCGGGTCGACCTGCTTCACAAGGATCAGATCGCCGGAGGCAAAATCGGTCGCTTTCATCGAATCGGACATGACGATGAACGCCCGGCAGCCAAACAGGCTGCGGTCGGCCCTGTCAAAGGTGGCGGCCGAAACAATGGTGAACAGCATCATGCAGACGGCCAGCACTGCCACCAGAATGACCAGCACATTGCGAATGGTTTTCCAAGCTTTCATAATAGAGCGCTTCCTTATTCAAACAGACGGTCGGGGTTGTTTTTCACCTGCGTGGCTTCGGCGCACAGGCGGAAGCTCATCGTTCCGTTCTGGGCGGCGTTGCCCGTCTGCGGCGGAAAATAAAACGTAATGGTCAGCGTGCGGCGCTGGCCGACCGCCAGCGTATCATCCGCCGCAGCGGTATTGGCACGGGTCAGCTGGCTGGCGGTGCCGCTGTACAGCACGCGGCCGTTTTCGGCAATGGTGACCTCCAGCACATCGGCCAGGTCGCCCGCGACATCCTCCAGATATAGGCGGTAATACACGGCCGCCGTGCTTTCGTTCTGCAGGAAGAACTGTTTTTCTACGGTCATGCCCGGCTCGAACAGAAATTCTTCGGTGCGGATGACCGGCTGCCCGTCGTTCAGG
>CAKTAM010000163.1 GCA_934527255.1 uncultured Oscillospiraceae bacterium
GAACAGCTGGGATACCAGCACGGAGCAGCCGATGTTGCAGCCGAAGGCAAAGGCAATGAAGATCAGCGTGATCTCGTAGCTGTTGCCCACAGCCGCCAGCGCGTTTTCGCCAATGCATTTGCCCGCCACCAGACTGTCTGCCAAATTGTACAGCTGCTGAAACAGAATGCTGCCGAACAGCGGCAGGCAAAATTTCCACAGCACCGTCCGCGGCTTGCCCACGGTCAGATCACAGTTCATATTTACCCCTCTTTTCCAAGTAACCCACTTGACGTTTGTTCCGGTCAACCATTATAATACTTTTGTCGGAATATCAAAAATGAATATTCGATATTTGCGCTATATCTTTTTTATATAGTTAGAAAAGAACGGCGAATGAGGGAAAAGAAATGTTTGTTTCGTACGAAAGCTACCGCATTTTTTACTTTGTCGCCCGCTGCGGCAGCTTTACCAAAGCCGCACAGGCCCTGCTGAGCAGCCAGCCCAACGTGACCCGCACCATCCGCAACCTGGAGGCCGCGCTGGGCTGTCGCCTGTTTGTGCGCAGCAGCCGCGGCGTCACACTGACCCCGGAGGGCGAAACGCTGTATGCGCATGTGCGCACCGCCGTTGAACAGCTGCAGGCGGGCGAGGAGGCTCTGACGCAGGAGACCGGCCTGCAAAGCGGCCGCATTGCCCTTGGCATCAGCGATACGGCGCTGCACCTGCTGCTGCCGGTGCTGCAGCAGTTTCACAAGGCGCACCCCGGCGTGCGGCTGCAGCTGTTCAGCCATTCGACCCCGCAGGCCGAAAACGCCCTGAAGAGCGGCCTGATCGACCTTGCCGTCGCCGTTTGCAGCACCGCGGAAAAGCCCCTGCGCCTGACCCCGCTGGCCAGCTTTGAGGATATTCTGATCGGCGGGCAGGCTTACGCCGCACTGGCTGCGCGCCCGCTGCCGCTGGCGCAGCTGCAGCAGCTGCCGCTGGTGTGCCTGGGGCGGCTGACAGGCACCTTTGCCGTGTACGACCAGTGGTTTGCCCGGCACGGGCTGACGCTTTCGCCCGACATTGAGGCCGCCACCGCAGACCAGATCCTGCCCATGGTGCGCTGCGACCTGGGGGTGGGGCTGCTGCCGCGCCCGCTGGCCGAAGGCGCGCTGGCCGCCGGGGAAGTGTTCGCCATTCCGCTGGAGGAGGCCCTGCCGGTGCGCACCGTCTGCCTGCTGGAAAACCGCGCCCGCCCGCTGAGCCCGGCGGCGCGCGCACTGTCGCGCATGCTGCGGCAGGCGGCCGAATGACTTCCTGCACGCTTTGCACGCAAAAATGCCCCTGCCGCCCCTTGCAAATGCCGCCGGAACGTGGTATGATAAGAAAAAATCACACAAAAGACCGTGACGAAGACAGTAGGCGCATCGCGCACTCATTCCAGCGAGCCGGGGCGGGTGGAAGCCCGGCAATGAGAGATGCCGCCGAAGATCCCTTCCAAGTTGCGGCGTCAAACCACGCTTTGCCGTGCAGTAGACGCCGACGGCAGCCCGCCGTTACCGGGCGGCATATGCTGGTATGTACAGGTGGTGTAAAAAACGAAGCAAAGCCTTCGTCCTGACGGACGGGGGCTTTTATTGTCTGCAAACAGGAGGTAACAGGCGATGTACAGTAAGGTTTCGCCCGACATGAACTTTGTCGAGCGCGAAAAAGAGGTTCTGCAGTTCTGGAAAGAAAACGATATCTTTCAGAAGAGCATGGATCCGGCCGGAAAGGCCAGCACCTATACGTTTTATGATGGCCCGCCCACGGCCAACGGCAAGCCGCATATCGGCCATGTGCTGACCCGTGTCATCAAGGACATGATCCCCCGTTATCACGCCATGAAGGGCGCGTATGTGCCCCGCAAGGCCGGGTGGGATACCCACGGCCTGCCGGTGGAGCTGGCCGTGGAAAAGCTGCTGCACATCAACGGCAAGGATCAGATCGAATCCTACGGGCTGGAGCCTTTTATTGAAAAGTGTAAAGAGAGCGTCTGGAAGTACAAGGGCATGTGGGAGGAGTTTTCCAACGCCGTCGGCTTCTGGGCCGATATGGAAAACCCGTATGTCACCTACCATAACGACTTTATCGAAAGCGAATGGTGGGCGCTGAAAACCATCTGGGATCGCGGCCTGCTGTACAAGGGCTTCAAGATCGTGCCCTACTGCCCGCGCTGCGGTACCCCGCTTTCCAGCCATGAGGTAGCACAGGGCTACAAGAGCGTGAAGGAGCGCTCGGCCGTGGTGCGCTTCAAGGCCGCCGATGAGGACGCCTATTTTCTGGCATGGACGACCACGCCCTGGACGCTGCCCAGCAACGTGGCGCTGTGCGTCAACCCCGAGGAGACCTACTGCAAGGTGAAGGCCAGCGACGGCCGCACCTATTATATGGCCGAGGCCCTGCTGGAGCGGGTGCTGGGCGGCAAGGAGCTGACGTGGGAGGTGCTGGAGCGCTTTCCCGGCAAAGCGCTGGAGCACCGCGCGTATGAGCCACTGTATGCCTGCGCGGGCGAATGCGCCGCGCGGCAGCGCAAAAAAGCCCATTTTGTCGTGTGCGACGGCTATGTTTCCATGACGGACGGCACCGGCATCGTGCACATTGCCCCGGCCTTCGGCGAGGATGACTCGCGCATTGGGCGCAATTACGACCTGCCGTTTGTGCAGTTTGTGGACGGCAAGGGCCGCCTGACGGAGGAGACCCCCTTTGCCGGGCTGTTTGTCAAGGAGGCCGACCCCAAGGTGCTGGCCGACCTGGAGGAGCGCGGCCTGCTGTTTGACGCCCCGAAGTTTGAGCACGACTATCCGTTCTGCTGGCGGTGCGACACGCCGCTGATCTACTATGCCCGCGAGAGCTGGTTTATCAAAATGACCGCCGTACGCGACGAGCTGATCGCCAACAACAACACCGTCAACTGGGTGCCGGAAAGCATCGGCAAGGGGCGCTTTGGTGACTGGCTGGCCAACGTGCAGGATTGGGGCCTGTCGCGCAACCGCTATTGGGGTACTCCGCTGAATATCTGGGAGTGCAGCTGCGGCTGCCGCCATGCGGTGGGCTCGATCGCCGAGCTGAAGCAGATGTCGGACAACTGCCCGGAGGACATTGAGCTGCACCGGCCCTTTATTGACGCCGTAACGCTGCGCTGCCCGGAATGCGGCGGCGAGATGCACCGCGTGCCCGAGGTGATCGACTGCTGGTTTGACAGCGGCAGCATGCCGTTTGCGCAGTATCACTACCCGTTTGAAAACAAAGAGCTGTTTGAAAAGCAGTTCCCGGCCGATTTCATTTCCGAGGCTGTCGACCAGACGCGCGGCTGGTTCGATTCGCTGATGGCC
>CAKTAM010000164.1 GCA_934527255.1 uncultured Oscillospiraceae bacterium
GGGTGCGGCTTTCGCCTGCGCCGGGCAGAAAAATATCGCACAGCGCCGCCAGAGTATGGATAGTGCTTCGCATGATGTCGGCATCCGGCCACAGCTGCGGGCGCAGATTGGGGTCAAACGAAAGCGAAATACCGGCTTCGCGGGCACGGCGGGCCAACAGCAGCACGGCCTCGCGGCAGCTGGGCGAAAGGGCGGGTGTAATGCCCGTCAGATGAATGTGGTCGTAAGCGGAAAGCTCCAGCCGTTCCACATCCGCCGGGCACAGCGTCGAAGCGGCCGAGCCCGCCCGGTAATAAAAAATATCCGGGTCGCCCTGCTCGGCCAGTCCCTTCAGCATAAAGCCGGTGCGGCGGTCGTCCGACCAGCGCAGCAGCCCGCAGCCGATGCCCTCGGCCTGCAGTGCCCGGGCAATGCGCCGCCCGAACGGGTCGCGCCCCAGCACCGTCAGATAATCGACCCGGTGGCCAAGCCGGGCCAGCCCGACGGCCACATTATATTCGGCCCCGGCAATGGCGCAGCGATAGCTGTCGGCTGCCTCCAGCGGGCCGGGCGTTTGGGCCAGAAACAGCGCCATGGGCTCTCCGGCCAATAGAATGCGTTTGCTTTGCATGTGTCTGCTCCTTTTTCTGCCGAACGGCTTTTTTGATAGGAGAGGCCGCCAAAAAGCAAGCCGCGGCGAAAGTGCCGCCTGCCGGGGGTGAGTGCCGGAGGAAACGCATTTTTGCCAAAGCGCCGCTCTGGGCCGCCGTCGCCGTACCGGAAAAAGGCAGCCCGCTTTCTTTTTGCGGGTGAGGAAATATTTCTTTCAGTATAGCACATTCCGGGGCGGCCGCACAGGGAAAATCGGTGCAGAGGAAAGTCCTCAAAATTGAAAATGGAAGCGTCCTGTGCAAAGGGCCGCCCTCCAAAGCGAGAGGCTCCGGCCGTCGGGTGCGAAAAAAGGCGCGCCGCGGGAATTTCCCGCGGCGCGCCTGCTGTTTACAGCGGTAAGCCGGAAGACCGATTACAGCTCAGCGAAATACTTGATGGTGCGAACCATCTGGCTGGTGTAGCTGTTCTCGTTGTCATACCAGGACACGACCTGCACCTGATAGGCGTCGTCATTGATCTTGGTGACCATGGTCTGGGTCGAATCAAACAGGCTGCCGTAACGGATGCCGATGATGTCGGAGGAGACGATGGGATCCTCGTTGTAGCCGAAGCTCTCGGAGGAGGCGGCCTTCATGGCGGCGTTGATGGAATCAACGGTCACGTCGGTGCCCTTGACAACGGCAACCAGAATGGTGGTGGAGCCGGTGGGCACGGGCACGCGCTGGGCAGAGCCGATCAGCTTGCCGTTCAGCTCGGGGATGACCAGGCCGATGGCCTTGGCAGCGCCGGTCGAGTTGGGAACGATGTTGGCGGCGCCGGCACGGGCACGACGCAGGTCGCCCTTGCGATGGGGGCCGTCCAGGATCATCTGGTCGCCGGTGTAAGCATGAACGGTGGTCATGATGCCGCTCTGGATGGGATAAGCATCATTCAGGGCCTTGGCCATGGGGGCCAGGCAGTTGGTGGTGCAGGAGGCGGCAGAGATGATCTGGTCGTCAGCGGTCAGAGTGTTCTCATTCACGCTGTAGACGATGGTCTTCAGGTCGTTGCCGGCCGGGGCGGAAATGACGACCTTCTTGGCGCCGGCCTCGATGTGGGCCATGGCCTTCTCCTTCTTGGTGAAGAAGCCGGTGCACTCCAGCACGACATCCACACCCAGCTCGCCCCAGGGCAGCTCGGCGGGGTTGGGGTTCTTATAAATGGTGATCTCCTTGCCGTCGACCGTGATGGAATCCTCACCGGCGACGACGGTGTGACCGTCGTAACGGCCCTGAGCGGTGTCGTACTTCAGCAGGTGAGCCAGCATGGCGGGGCTGGTCAGATCGTTGATGGCAACAATTTCATAGCCTTCCGCGCCGAACATCTGACGGAAAGCCAGACGGCCAATGCGGCCAAAGCCGTTGATAGCAACTTTTACAGACATTGGAAAATACCTCCTAAATATTATTGGTTTGCATGGCTTTATTTTACCCCATTTCCGCACAAACTACAAGAGGTTCGACAAAGAATTAACAGGAATTTTCGCCGCTTTTTTGGTGGGCCTTTTGTGAAAATTGCCCGCAAGGCGGGCATTCTTGCCATACAGAAAAGCACGGTGAAAGATTTTTGTGCGAAATGCGAAAAATATCGACTAATGTTTGATTTTCGCAGACAGGACGGCTATAATAGAAAGACAGAGAAGCGCCCGCTGGATCGCTTGCGGCGCAACCGTGGACAGGAGAGTGCTTATGACCTCGGGATTCCCTTTTGCACATGCAGAGTTTCCCTGCTATGAATTGAATGATGCGCTGCAGGTGGTGGGGGCCAACGAAGCCGCGGAGGCTTTGCCCGGCCTGCTGCCGCGCTTTGACCGCCTGCTGGACGAAAGCGAGACCGTCCGCCTGCACCGCGGCCTGCCGGTGCAGCTGCCATGGAACCGTGTGCCGGGGATGGTGTGCACCCTGAACCTGCTGCCGCTGGAGACGGGCTTTGCCGCGCTGCTGCAGCCGATGGAGGAGCGGCCGGACGGCTACAGCCGTGCGCTGGAAAAAATGCTGGGCCGCCTGCAGGGGCTGTTTGCCGCGCTGCCGGCCGTGCAGTATTTTGTGGAGGACGGCAGCCAGGGAACACAGATGCTGGAATATGCCGTTCGGCAAAGCTATCAGCTTCTGCGCGAGGTGAACGACCAGCTGTGGTGCGCCCGCCTGTACCAGGGCTATGCCCCTGAGCTGGAAACGGTGGATCTGAACGAGCTGCTGCGGCTGCTGTGCCAGGCGGCCAATACGGCAATGCCGCAGGCGGATATTGTGTACCATGAGGCGGAGCATCCTGTTCTGGTGCGGGCGGATCGTGCCCTGCTGGAGCTGGTCATCACTCATCTGTTGAACAACAGCCTGACCTATGCTTCCGATAACAGTCAGGTGCAGCTGAGCCTTTCGCCGGGCAGCCGCCGGGTGACGGTGCATATATGCGACGAGGGAAAGGGCTTTCAGCCGCAGGTGGCGGCGCGCGCGTTTGAGGCATATTTCAGCGCCGACCCCTATTGCGACACCGACGAAGCGCCCGGCAGCGGCCTGGGGCTGTACCTTGTGCAGCAGGGGCTGCGCGCCATGGGCGGCGAATGCGCGCTGGAAAGCGAGTTCGGCGTGGGCACCAAGGTCTCCTTTGTGCTGCCGCTGGCCGAGGAGGGCGGACCGGTGGCGCACACCCGTCTGGCGGATTACCTGCTGGATCGCCTCTCCTGCATTTACC
>CAKTAM010000165.1 GCA_934527255.1 uncultured Oscillospiraceae bacterium
TTTACCGGAAGAGCAGCTGCCTGCAAGGCAAAGCTATACGCTTTCGCAGCTGCGTACCGCCTGCCAGAATCGCTGTGTGCTGACGGCGAGAGCTTACCTGTTTGATGCAAACCGACAGCTGCATTTTCATCTTGGCTGCTGTGAAGGGATCCTGCCGTTTGAAGACAGCGCTTTGGAAGCGGCCTCCGGTACGCTGCGCGATATTGCCATTCTGTCGCGGGTTGGCCGTCTCACCTGTTTTCTGGTGCGGTCGCTGGAGAAAGACACCGCTGGCCGCACCGTTGCATGGCTTGACCGGGCGGCGGCGCAGCGGCTGTGCCGGGAAAGCTATTTCGACCGGCTGCAGCCCGGCGATATCCTCCCTGCCCGTGTCACCAGCATCGAGGGGTTTGGCGCTTTCTGCGATGTGGGCTATGGCCTGATTGCGCTGCTGCCCATCGA
This sequence comes from uncultured Oscillospiraceae bacterium, assembly GCA_934527255.1. Taxonomy (GTDB): domain Bacteria; phylum Bacillota; class Clostridia; order Oscillospirales; family Ruminococcaceae; genus UBA1762. The sequence continues at coordinate 442 of CAKTAM010000165.1, forward strand.
CTATCTTTCCGTTTCGCGCATCCGTTCTCCCAAAGACCGTGTAACGGTCGGTCAGTCGATCTTCTGTGTTGTCCGAAAACGGGATGAACTGGGGCGGCTGGTGCTGAGTATGAAAGAGCTTTTGGGCACATGGGAGGAAAATGCCAGACATTTTTCTGCCGGAGAAACGGTCATCGGACGGGTGCGCGGGTTGGAAAGCTATGGAATATTCGTGGAGCTGACGCCTAATCTGGCCGGGTTGGCCGAGCTGCGGCCGGAAGTGAGCATTGGCGATTGCGTCAGAGTGTATATCAAGAGCATCCAGCCGGAAAAGATGAAGATCAAGCTGATCATTCTTGACCGCATTGATGAGCTTCTGCCGCTGCCGCCGCTGCCGTTTGTGCACACGCAGGGCCGTCTGACCCGATGGAATTATGCTTCCTCCGCCAGCGACCGATGCATGGAAACGGTTTTTGAGTAAGAGAATATCCTTTGGGGCTTTACTTTTTCCGTTCGTTTGGGTACAATAACAAGTAATGACTTCAAAGGAGGCTGACGGATGACACAGCCCGCTTTTACTGCCGGTGTACGTCCCGGCGGCCTGACAGACAGCACACAGATCCGCATTCTGATCTGTTATATTGTGCGGCACTTTTCCCCTGTGACTGCGCAGGAAATGCAGGATACCCTGTGGGGGGCGCAGCTGGTCAATTATTTTGAGCTTTGCGACGCGCTGAGCGAGCTGACGCGTCTGGGTCACCTGAGCGAACAGGAGGACGGCTACCACACGACCTCTACCGGAACCATGATGGCGAACGACCTTGCGACGGCAGTCCCCCGCAGTGTCCGCGACCGTGCCATGGATGCCATGCTCAAGCTTCGTGCCCGGCAGCTGAAGGCACAGCAGAACCGTGCCGAAATTCGCGCCTATGGCAGCGAATGCCTGCTGCGCTGTAAAATTGACGATCTGGGCCGTACCCTTCTGGACTGCACGCTGGCGTTTCCGGATCTGGAGTTGGCCGAGCACGCCCGGGAACGATTCATTGAAAATGGCGACGCCATCTATCAGCTTCTGGTGGCCGGCCTTACCGGCGACAAGGCACTGGCCGCATCGTTCTGGGAAAACACACCGCAGCAGCCGACCAAAAACTGAGTTCTTCCAGCAGAGGAAAAGCAGGCTATTCAAAGGGATATTCTCCTTTTGAAAAGGCCTGCTTTTTTGCATGGCGTTTTTGACAAAAAAGATTGCGTCAATTTGGTGCATTTGCACATTGCCGGAAACAGCCGGAATCAGTATGCTAAAAACAAGACAATTTTCACCGCAAAAGGAGGCTTTTCCATGAAACGGATGGTTTCGCCCAACGCGCTGGCCAACCGCCGACTTTATTTGAAAAATACCCGTGAGCTGATCACCTTTTCCGCACAGTCGCCGCTGCATTCGCTCCGGCTTGGGCCCGGGTTTGTGGATTACACAACGCAGCCGCTGGAAAAAGATATTGTTTCCCGCGGAAATTGGGCACTGCGCCTGCTTTCTGACGGAAAAATGTACTCGGATATGTCGTTTAGCTATGCCTTTGATTCGGCGCAGGATCTTTCAGCAACGCCAACCCTGTTTTTTGCATTTTCGGCTTATGACGGTGAACGGGACAGTCAGTATTTCAAAAATGTTTCGGAAAACATGTACTTTGTCGAAAAGCCGGATCCTCTGCTGGTAAGCCGCTCGTATTTGACGGTGCGCCTTTGGAACGGCGAGGAAAACTGCGAACGGACGGTAGCTCTGACCAATTACGGCTTTAATACCGTTTATGCCAATTTTGCAGGTGAGGCGCTGCTTTCCCATGTGGAAACGATCGAGTTCATCTATTACATTGATGAAAACGTTCCTGCATGGCAGCGCGTCTGCAAGCTGGATACCGTTTTTGCAGGAATGACGGTCGATTTTACGCTGAAAGGCAGCGGGCTGCAGCGGCTGTTTCAAATGGAAAACGGAACGCTTTGCCACCGGAACGGCATTCTGGAATGCCGCTGCGGCGAAAACGCGGCGCTGACGCTGCCGGATATGACGGATGCAGCCGATACTGTGTGCGACGTTCGGCTGGAGGTAAAGAATACTCTCGTCGTGCGTCTGTCAGCCGATGTGGAGGAGCTTCCCGTACGGCTGTCGTTTGCCACGGAGGAGTCACCTGCTTTCTCCCCGGCGCAGAGCAAATGCTTTACCGTGCGTCACGCCCGGCAGGAGCAGACCGTTTACTGGAACCTTTCTGACCTGCCGACCTGCCGCGGACGCCTGACCGGACTGCGGCTGGAGCCGTTGGTTCCAAGCCAGCTGCGCATTCGGAAGTTTGCCTTTGAGCAGGAACGCCCGCTGGAGCCTGCGGCAGGCCGTTTTCTGCACTGCACCGCCGATGGGCAAACGATCACCTTCACCTGCCAGCTTGACCCGGAGTGGAGCGGCGGCGAGCTGCGCATCTGCGAGATATTCCCGCACATTCTGAAAGAGGATCCCGACGCGTTGGAATGCCTGACACAGTCGGCTGCGGCAGCGGGCACAGTCACACTGTATGCGCCGCTGCAGGGTGACAAAATTTCCAGACTCTCCTCGCAGTTTATCGGTTTTGTTCAGCTGCCGGATGGCCGCAGGGCCAAGCTGGCCGACCGCATTGCCATTGAAAACTGGCGCGAGCTGTGCGGCGAAAATCCCTATGCCTTTGAGTTGCCCGCCCGCAGCGTCAACGTGACAGACGCACTGTTTGGCGCTGTCGGCGACGGCTTTACCGATGATACTGACGCTATTCAGCGAGCCATTGATTGGATGGCGGCACATGGCGGCGGCCGTGTGAATGTACCGGGCAGCGACGACGCC
>CAKTAM010000166.1 GCA_934527255.1 uncultured Oscillospiraceae bacterium
CGCTATTTCCCGGATCCTGATCTGCTGACCTTTGTGGTCAGTGAAGAGCGTGTGCAGGAGCTGAAGGACTCTGTGCCTGAGCTTCCTGTGGCCAAAACGCTGCGCTATGTCAAGAATTTCGGCCTTGCACAGGTGGATGCACAGCTGCTGGCAGCCAATAAGGCCCGCGCCGCATTCTTTGATGCCTGTGTCGCGCTTGGGAAAAACGAACCAAAGCTGGTTGCAAACTGGATTGCAGGCGACATTGCCAAGTATCTGAATGAAAATCGTCTGGAGATCGACGACACTGCGCTGACTGTCGAAAATCTCAGCGAGATGATCGCGCTGATCGAAAATGGGACGATCTCCAATACCGCAGGAAAGACGGTGCTGGAGGTTTTGCTGAAGGAGGACATCGCACCGGGTAAGATCGTCAGCGAGCGTGGATTGGCTCAGATCAGTGATAACAGTGCCTTGCAGCAGATCGTCGACGATGTTCTGGCAGCCAACGGAAAGGCCGTTGAGGATTATAAAAAAGGCAAAACCAATGTGGCCGGTTTTCTGGTTGGTCAGTGCATGCGCGCCAGCAAGGGAAAAGGCAACCCTGGTGTGCTGCGTGAGATGGTGATCGCAGCGATTGAAAAGCTGTAACATAACATGATATAGGATACCTTGCGAAGCCATGCAAAGCCATTCGACTTTACATGGCTTCATACTTTAAAAGAGCGCAATACTGAGCCAAAAAAGCTTGCCTTTTGGAAAAGCGCTTCGGAAGGGCTGGAAGTAAACGCCGGTTTATGCTACAATGATAAATAGCAAAACCGCGGCATGGCTTTTGCATGATAAAGCAGGCAAAGCAGTGCGGCGGATTTTCAGAGAAAAGAAAGGATGACGATCAAAATGCAGCAGTCAAAATGGATATGGTTTCCCGGCGATTTTGAAATTTTTCACAGCAATCTGGTTCATTCCCGTCGGGAGGACTTCGGCATTGATTATCCGTCTATGTGGATGCAGTACAGCCCGTATCCCCGTGTGAATTTTACCAAGGAGTTTGAATGCGGAGAGGAGCGTACCATTCGCGTTTGCTCCCGCTCGATGGGAATGATTTTGCTGGACGGCCAGCGCTTTGCACTGAACCAACCGCTGACCATTCCGGCGGGGAGGCACACACTGCAGGTTTGCCTGATGGAGACCGCCGGCCTGCCAAGTATCTATATCGATGACGATGTGTACGGAACCGATTCCAGCTGGATGGTCAGCAATGGCTCGGCCAATTATTACCCGGCTGGCGATGAGCCCGCCTATACCAGCGAACAGGCCGATCCGCAGAAGTTTGCTTTTTCCTATTCGCCGCTTTATCCGCACACGGCAGAGAAAACGACAGGCGGTATCCTGTACGATTTTGGTGCAGAGACTTTTGGCCCCATCAGTCTTAGCGGCCTTTCCCCGGAGGATGAGGTGGCCGTATGCTATGGTGAATCCCGTGAGGAGGCGTTGGACTGGGAGCATGCCTTTGTTCGTCAGCGCCTGCAGGGCGCGACGGAATATCATCTGGCACCGCGCGCTTTCCGGTACCTGTTTGTGCGCGCCGGCGGCAAAGAGCATTATACACTGCAGGCACAGTATGAATATCTGCCGCTGGAGGATGTTGGCGATTTTTGCTGTGAGGATCCCATGGTGGAAAAAATATGGGATGTCTGTGCCTATACGTTCCATTTGAACAGCCGCGAGTTTTATCAGGATGGCATCAAGCGCGATCGGTGGGTCTGGTCAGGTGACAGCTATCAGTCGTTTCTGATCAACCACTACCTGTACCTCGACCCGGCCATTACGCGCCGCACCATTCTGGCTCTTTTGGGCAAGCCGCCGTATGAGCAGCATGTCAACACCATCAACGATTATACGCTGTACTTGATCATCAGCCTGTGGGATTACTACTATTCCAGTGGGGACGAAGCCTTTGTGCGCTTTGTCTGGCCGCGCTTTCTGGCACTGTACCGGTTTGTGACCGAGCGTCTGGACGAGGAGGGGCTGATGGTGCAGCGGCCCGGCGACTGGATCTTTATCGACTGGTCGCCCATGGATAAGGAGGGGCCGCTTTGTGCCGAGCAGATCCTTTTGTGGAAAGCAGCCTGCTGTATGGCGCAGCTGGCACAGCTGTGCGGGCAGGCGCCAGCACAGTATCAAAAGCAGGCCGATTCCCTGAAAGCGCTGATCGATGCGCGCTACTGGTGCCCGGAAAAGCACGCCTATATCGACAGCTTTACCTCGGGTAAACGCAATGTTACACGGCATGCCAATGTGTTTGTCATTCTTTATGACTTTGCGGATGCGGAGCGCAAGCGTGAAATCATGACGCATGTATTGGAAAACCCTGACGTCACTCAAATTACAACGCCGTATTTCAAGTTCTTTGAACTCAGCGCGCGCTGCCGCATGGGTGATCTTGCCACGGCACAGCAGCTGCTGACCTCTTACTGGGGCGGCATGCTGAAGGACGGCGCCACTACGATATGGGAACAGTATGACCCCGAAGCAACCGGGGCGGAGCACTACGCCATGTATGGCGAGGCATACGGTTGTTCGTTGTGCCATGCCTGGGGCAGCGGCCCTATTTATCTGCTGGGGCGGTATTGCCTTGGCGTATATCCGACTGACATTGCCTATCGCACCTTTTGCGTCGAACCGCATATCGGCATTTATCGGGAGCTTCACGGTGTTGTTCCGCTGCCGGATGGCAGCGTGCGTGTGGATTATAAGGATGGCTGTCTGCAGGTGCTGTCTACTTGTGTTGGCGGCACACTGATCGCAGACGGAAAGAAGTACCCGCTGCCAGCCGGAAAACCGTTTACGCTGCAGGTACAGCTGCACTGAGAAGATTAATAATTTTCCGGTTCACGGAAAATCACGGCGGCTGTCGCCGTCGTGGGCGAGGGAACAGCCGGAACAATTTCAGCCGTTGCGGCAGCCTAGCGTTATGTCAGCAGCGGCCGGGATTACCAACAGCGCTATCCCTCGCGGCGGCCCCTTGTATGACCATGAGACGGGTGACCCAGGACAGCATCGGTGCCGGCGATCCTCAGTACCGATGCGGCACGGGCCAAATTGCAGGGTTGCGCAGTTATCTGTGGTCCATGAAAAGCGGCGATTAACATACAGAGGATTTCCACCATACATAAAGTGCCTGATGCTGCATACCATGAAGCAGGGGAGGGCGAAGGCGATGAAGCGAGGGCCGGATATTTTTTTGTGGATGCTGGTGCTTACCGTACTGGTTTTACTGCTTCGGGT
>CAKTAM010000167.1 GCA_934527255.1 uncultured Oscillospiraceae bacterium
GGTCATCAGGTTGGGCAGGTTGACGTTGAGCAGGCCCTGCCGGATGCCCAGCTTTTCCAGTACCTCGCTGCTGCCATCCAGCGTTTTGATGGTGGCGGGCTGCGGGTAGGGCGAGGTGTTTTCCGGCACATCGGCGGCGACATCGGTCACATAGCAGACGCCCTCGGCACGGGCATCGCCCACCTGCACCGTATAACGGGAGAACAGGCCGTCGTGGCCGTCGGCATGCTGGCGCGGCAGCTCGATCACGCCGCCCTTTGCCTGCGTTTTTACCACAGACAGCTGACGGCCGGGCTTGCCGCCAACGGTGGCGACGCGCTCGCGTACAATGACCTCGCCGTCGGCATCGGTGTACAGGCGGATGGCCTCGCGGCCAGCCTCGATTTTCAGAATGTTCATGTTGCAATTCCTTTCCTGTGTGGTTGCCGCGCCGGTTTATGCCTGCGCGCGGTAGATGAAGGAGAAGCGGCCGTAGGGGGCCGTGTCTCCGTGCTCATAAAAATCAGCGACGGTCTCGTTTTTGCCGGTATGATCGGCCCACTGGAAGCGCAGCTCAAAGCCGCCGTTTTCCACGCCGAGGGCCGCGCGCGGTATGGCAAGCATCAACTCGTTTTCCTGCATGCGGTACGCAATGCGGGTGTTGTGGCCGAACCGATACCCGCCCAGGCAGGTTTGCAGAATGGTTGCGCTGCCATCCAGCACAATGTCGTTGACCAGATAATGATACCCGTGCCAGTGCGGCGCATACGGGCGGCCCGCCACGCCGATATACAGGTTCATCCATTTGGTGAACATATTGAAAATGATTTTTTCCCGCGTGCGCGCATAGAAATAAACATTTTCGCTGTCGTGCGCCACTTTGAGACAATCAAACTCGTTGCGGCCGGTGGCATCGCGGTAAACGACGCCGCCGTGACCCTCGGCCTGCCGCGGCAGCGTGCCGAACGGCATGGCCCAATAGGCGGGCACCTGCTGCCACTGCTCAAACCCGGCGGAAAGTGCAATGCTGTACGGCGCGCGGGCCTCCGGCGCGGCAGGCGCGCCCTTATAGCGGCGGATGTACTGGCACAGCAGCATATAATAGTTGTCAAAATGGCCGCCGCGCATGGGCTCGACATCGCGCGAATACTCCCAATCGGCCTGGTCGATCATCAGCACAGGGCGCGGGTCGTCGCCCGGAATTTTTCCCGCCGTCCACTCGTTCCAGCCGGTGAAGAACACCATTTTGGGGTCAAGCTCCAGCGCGCGCTCCCACTGCTCGGCCATATTATAGCCGTACAGCAGGGCCTCGGGCGTTTTGTCGTTGCGGGCATCGTGAAAGGCGCGGCCGCGCGGCACAGGGTCGCCGTAAAAGGCGGCGTCGCCAAAGCTGAGGTTGGGGTGCTGTGCCACGCTGACGGGGACGATCTCGTTTTCCCCGGCGGCATTCGTCCATACGCGCTGCGGGCGCTGGAAGTCGATCCACGGGCAGCCGCCCTGCTTTTTCTCCTCGGTCGGCCACTGAGGCAGACGGAAGGTGAAAAATGCCTGCTGCTCCGGCGTGCACTGCGCCGGGTCGGCAATGATGAACGGCTTGCCCTCCCATTCAAACCAAAGCTCACGGAACAGGCCGGGCTGGTACAGGTCGTGCCAGATCTCATCCAGCGTTTCGCCCGAACGGGTATTGGTATAATAAGCGACCTTGGGGACGTTCCAGCCCTCGCGGCGGTATTCCTCCAGCGTTTCCAGCAGGGCGCGCACCTGCGGCCAATAGGTCACACGGTTGGTGGTATCAAAAATGAGAAAATCGACCCCGGCCGCCGTCAGCAGTTTGACATGGCGGCGCAGCACCCAGCGGTCATCCTGAAAATAATAGCCGAACAGCGGCTCACTCCAATAAGAAGCGCCCTTGCCCCATGCAGGGTCGTCATAATTCTGCAGCGCCTCGGGATGCTCCTTTATCAGGCGCGTAACATTGCAGGGCGCCGGTGTCGGGCGGGCGCCTGCCCCCTGCGTCAGAAAGTAAAAGCAGCCCACCACACGGTCTTTCCTCTGCGGGCCGGTCTGCGCCTCGCCGGGCAGCAGCCGTCCCAGGTCATCCATGGCATACAGAGCGCCAAAGCTTGCGTTCTTATCCATTTTTCTTTTCCCCCGTACCTTTATTATCCGGATGAGACTTGAAGCATCCGCCCGGATTTTTCGGTTCATCCGACTTCTGCGGCATATGCCGGGCCCCGGCATTTCGCCGTATGAAAGATACCATATTCCACCGGCTTTGTCCATATGCAAGCAGACGAAAAAGCCCGGATTATTTTGTACAATATGACACGCCGTCCACGGCGGGCGTGCCGCCGCGGCCCGACGGACGCTTTCACATTTTCATAACAGGTCTTTCACTGTTTTTCAAACCTCTGTCAAGCATTTATCACCCGGCAGGCGTATCCTATAGACTGTAAGCTGAAGCGGCGGACAGAAAGGCAAACAGCCACCGCTCAAGACAGCTTTATCAAATCATTTACGGCGTCGGGCGCGGCCCGGCTGCCGATTATGCAGGAGGGATTCCTTATGGATGAATGGAACGATCGCGAGCTTGACCGTGCCCCCGAAAGCGCATGGAACAACAACGCAAACACAAACGCCCCGGCAGAGGGCGACGTGACCCGTGAGGCTGCGCCTATGGACAGCCAGACGACCCCGACGAACGATTTTCACAGCGCCGAGAGCGGCGCACAGACCAGCGCGGCCGAGGCCGACACGCAAAGCACCTTTACGAACGACGCCGCAGAAAACGCGCAGCCGCACGAGCAGCAGTGGGCTTATGCCTACAACCGCAGCACGGCTGGCGACGAACAGCACGCCGTCAAGCACACGCCCCACAAAAAGAGCGGCCGCGCCGGACTGGCCATTGTCATGGTGCTGTGCATTCTGTTCAGCGGGCTGGCCGGTTTTGGCGGCACCTGGCTTGCCAACCGGCTGAACGCAGACAATGTTCCGGTTTCCACCGGCGACGGCAGCAGTACGACCGTCACCAACCAGACGGTCTCTTATATCAAAGGTGAAGAGGGTCTTACCCGCGTGCAGCTGGCCGCCAAGGTAAGCCCGACGGTGGTACAGATCACCACCGAGTACACCACCGAAAACTACTGGCTGCAGACGACGACCGCCACCGGCGCGGGCAGCGGCGTCATCATCAGCGCTGACGGCACCATCATCACCAACAACCACGTAATTGATAAGGCCACCAGCATCAAGGTGACGCTTTCCAACGGCGATGTCTATGACGC
>CAKTAM010000168.1 GCA_934527255.1 uncultured Oscillospiraceae bacterium
GCGTAGGCCACGGCAAAGGCCGCTGTACACAGCAGCATTCCCACCGCCCAGACAATGGCCCACACCGAGACCCGCGCCGAAGCCGCCACGGGCTGCAGCGCAGCCGCCGAAGCCGTCTCCGCCTGCCCTGAGGGGACAACGCGAAAAAGCACCGTGGGCAGCCGCGGGGCTGCAGCCAATGTCCTTGGCCGCAGCAGCATATAGACGCTGAAAGCGGAGGGCAGCGAAAACGGCAGAAGAAGCCGCAGCAGCGCAGCGCCCCAAAGCACCGGAAATGTTCTTTTGGGCATGCGATGAACGGTCAATGCCCGCAGGAGCAGGATAACGGCGATCATCACGGCGCCGGTCAGGCTTCTTTGCAGCAGGCTCATTTTCTCCACCTCATTCCAGTTCTCCGACAATTTGCCGAAGCTTTTTGATCTGCTCGGCAGAAAGCTTTTTGCGGCCCAGCAGCGCAGCAAACAGTTTATCGGCCGAGCCGTCGTAAACCTTGTTGATCAGCTCGTCGGTCTCGGCCTCCTGCACGGCAGATTTCGGGATCAGCGCATGGCAGAGAAAGCCCGGTTCGCTGCGTTGGATCGCCCCTTTTTTCATGCATCGCTTGATAAGCGTATAAGTGGTGTTCACATTCCAGCCAAGCTCTGCAGTCAGTGCCTTTGCAATTTCTTTTGCGGGTGTATCCCCTTCCTTCCAAAGGATATCCATGACCTTCAATTCCGAATCAAACAGTTTGATCTCCATGTGCGGTCTCCTTTTATAAGACTCTGGTAGTACCATGCGTTTATCATAGCATAGTCCGTTTTCGGCGTCAATACTACTGCAGTAGTATTTCAAATTATTTTCACCTTGTGTTCACGGCAGCCTCTTTTGCCGCCGCAAAACGGTTTACAGAAGCCGCGCTTTGCTTTATAATAAGAAAGAACACACGAAGAGCATTCCGCTTTTTGCGGCCGTTTTCGTTTTCCCGAAAGGACAGATACACTTATGCTGAAATGGATGATCGCATCGGATATTCACGGCTCGGCCCTGTATTGCCGCCAGCTGCTGGAGCGCTTTGACGCAGAAAAAGCCGACCGGCTGCTGCTGCTGGGCGATTTGCTGTACCATGGCCCGCGCAACGACCTGCCGCAGGGGTACGCCCCCAAGGAGGTGATCGAGCTGCTGAACGCACGGCGCAACGTGCTGCTGTGCGTGCGCGGCAACTGCGACACGGAGGTGGATCAGATGGTGCTGGAATTTCCCATTCTGGCCGACTATACCGTTCTGCCGCTGAACGATCGGCTGCTGTATGCCACGCACGGCCACCACTGGAACGACAAGACCCCGCCGCCGCTGTGCCCGGGCGACCTGCTGCTGTGCGGACACACACACATTCCCGCCTGCGACGAGCACACGCATTTTACTTATCTGAACCCCGGCTCGGTCTCCATTCCCAAGCAAAACTCGCCGCACAGCTATATGATGCTGGAGGGCGATACGTTTGTGTGGAAGCGGCTGGAGGATGGCAGCGAATACCGCCGCTGGACGCTTTGAGCCGAGGGAAGGGAGCTTTTCCATGTCGTATGCCACCCATAAGGTCGTCGTCATCGGGCATAAAAACCCGGATACCGACTCGATCTGTTCCGCCATCGCCTATGCCGAACTGAAAAACCGCACCGGCCCGCTGGTATGCGAGGCACGCCGCGCCGGGCAGCTGAATCAGGAGACGGCGTTTGTGCTGCAGCGGTTCGGCATTGAGCCGCCGCGCCTGTGCACCGATGTCAACCCCAAGGTGCGGGATGTTGATTATCGCGAATTTGAGGCCGTCTCGCAGGATACCAGCCTGCGCCGCGCCTGGAGCCTGATGCGTGACAAGCAAATCGATACGCTGCCGGTCACCAATGCCGACGGCGTGCTGGAGGGCGTTATCACCGTCAAGGATATTGCCACAGCCAATATGGATGTTTTTGACACCGGCGTTCTGGCCAAAAGCCGCACGACCTACCGCAACATTCTGCAAACACTGGACGGTCACATGCTGGTCGGCAGCCCGGACGCCGTGGTGGAAAAGGGGCGCGTGGTCATTGGCGCGGCCAGCCCGGAGATTCTGGAAACCTACCTGCAGGAGGGGGACATTGTGATCCTCTCCAACCGGTACGAAAGCCAGCTGTGTGCCATTGAGATGAACGCCTCGCTGATCATCGTCTGCCAGGGCGCAGCCGTGGGGCGCACCATTGTCAAGCTGGCAGAGGAAAACAACGTTGCGGTGATGAGCGTGCCGGTGGATACCTACGCCGCCGCCAAGCTGATCAGCCAGTGCGCGCCCATCTCCTACTGCATGACGCGCGACAATATTCTGAAATTTACGCTGGCCACACCGGTGGATGATGCCCTGCGCGTGATGGCGCAGGTGCGCCACCGCTATTTTCCCATTTTGGACGGCGACGGAAAATACTGCGGCATGCTGTCGCGCCGCAATGTCATCAACATGCGCAAGCGGCAGATGATTTTGGTCGACCACAACGAAAAAACACAGGCAGTGGAGGGGTACGAGCAGGCCGAGATCCTCGAGATCATCGACCATCACCGCATCGGCAGTCTGGAGACCGCCGGGCCGGTGTATTTCCGCAACCAGCCGGTGGGCTGCACCGCCACCATCGTTGCACAAATGTACGACGAAGCAGGTGCTGCCATTCGCCCGCCCATTGCCGGGCTGCTGCTGGGCGCCATCGTGTCCGACACGCTGGTGTTCCGCAGCCCCACCTGCACCGCACAGGATCAGCACACCGCCGAGCGTCTGGCCCAAATTGCCGGTGTAGAAATACAGACGTTTGCCGCCGAGATGTTTGAAGCCGGCGAACGTCTGGACGGCAAAACCGCCGAAGAGGTTTTTCTGCAGGATTTCAAAATGTTCATGTACGGTGACATCCGCTTTGGCGTGGCGCAGGGCTGCTATATGACCCAGAAAAACCTGGAAACAGCCAAGGAACTGCTGCGCAGCTATCTGCCGCAGGCGCTGTACAAGCAAAACGCCGAGGATCTGTATGTGCTGCTGACCAACATCACCCGAACCGAAAGCACCGTGCTGTATGCTGGTCAGCATGCAGAGCGCATGCTGCTGACCGGTTTCCCGGATGCCGAGCGTCTGGAGGACGGCAGCATCGTCCTGCCCGGCATCATCAGCCGCAAAAAGCAGTTTATCCCCAACATTATGGCGGCCTACCAGCAGCTGTAATGTGCCCGGGCTGATCGAGGGCGGATGCGTATTGGCCTCTGCAGGGG
>CAKTAM010000169.1 GCA_934527255.1 uncultured Oscillospiraceae bacterium
ACCAGCTTGCCGGAAAGACCGGCGATGATGCCCTGCACGAGTTTTTGGCCAGAGAGGCCGTTTTTTACCAGAACGGCTCGTGGTGCTACCGCGACCTGATCGACGGCGGCTTTACCGACGAGGAGCTGGCCATGATCCCCCTGTATATCGGCGCGGACGGCGAAGAAACGCAGGGGCTGTGCACCGGCACGGAAAACTACTGGTGCGTCAATGCCAAGGCGGACGAAAGCCGCATTCAGGCCACGCTGGATTTTCTGTATTGGTGCGTGACTTCCCCGGAAGGCACCGCCGCACTGGCCGACGACATGGGCTTTGTCAGCCCGTTCCGGGCGGCAAAGGAGCCGCAGAACCTGTTTGCCAGACAGGATCGGGACATGACGCTGGCCGGAAAGCAGCCGGTGCCCTGGAATTTTACGACCATGCCGTCAGAGGAATGGAAAAACGGCGTCGGCTCTGCCCTGACGGCCTATGCCGCCGGTACCGCTGATTGGAGCGCCGTTGTCACGGCCTTTGTCGATGGCTGGGCCGCCGAGTATGCCGCGCACAACGGCTGACGGCCGCCCCGTTTTCCAAGCTTTCCGCAAGGAGGTTTTCTTTTGGAAAAGGCTGTAAAAAAGTACTGGCCCCTTTTTCTGCTGCCCACACTGGCCGCTTTCACGCTTGGCTTTCTTGTGCCGTTCGCACAGGGGCTTTTTCTCTCCTTCTGCCGTTTTACTACGCTGAACAACGCCGTCTGGAACGGACTTGAAAATTATGCCTATGCCCTGCGTGACCCGGAGTTTGTGCATGCGCTGTGGTTTGCCGTGCGTTTTACCGCAGTATGCGTTGTGCTGATTAATCTTTTCGGCCTGGCGCTGGCCCTTGCGCTGACCCGTGGGCTGCGCGGCACCGGCCTGTTCCGTGCCGTTTACTTTTTGCCGAACCTCATCGGCGGCATTGTTCTGGGCTATATCTGGCAAATTCTGCTCAATGCTCTTCTCACCCGGCTGGGGCAGCCGCTGCTGGCGCTGAACCCGACCGCCGGGTTCTGGGGGCTGGCAGCGGTGCAGTGCTGGCAGCAGACAGGGTATATGATGGTCATTTATATTGCCGGGCTGCAGGCCATTCCGGAGGATTATCTGGAGGCGGCCCGCATCGACGGCGCCAACAGCTGGCAGCTGCTGTGGCGCATCCGACTGCCCAACCTCATGCCATCCATCACCATCTGCACTTTTCTGACGCTGACCAACAGCTTCAAGCTGTTTGACCAGAATCTGGCACTGACAGCCGGAGAGCCCGCGCACGCCTCCGAGCTGCTGGCACTGAACATTTACAACACGTTTTATTCCCGCTCCGGCCCGCAATGGAAGGGGTACGGACAGGCAAAGGCGGCGCTGTTCTGTCTGATGGTGGTTGCGCTGGCCGCCGTGCAGCTGCGGGCCACGCGCTCCCGGGAGGTGCAGCAATGAAAACCTGCCATAAAGGCGGCCGGGTGCTGCTGACCGTCGGCCTGAGTGCGCTGTGCCTGCTGTGGCTGTACCCGATCTGGATGATTTTTCAGAACTCACTGAAGCAGGAGCGCGCCATTACCACGGCGGATGCCTTTGCGCTGCCCACACCCGAAACCTTTGCCGGGCTGACGCATTACCGCAGCGCCCTGCGCACGCAGGGGTTTCTTTCCGCCTTCGGCTGCAGCGTGCTGATCACCGTCACTTCTGCCGCGCTGATCCTGCTGTGCTGCTGCATGTGCGGCTGGTACCTTACCCGGGTGACCACCCGCATGACGCGGCTGTGCTATTTTCTGTTCGTGTTTTCGATGGTAGTGCCCTTTCAGATGCTGATGTTTACGCTTTCGGCTATGGCCGACCGTCTGCGGCTGAATACGCCGCTGCGCATCTGCGCGGTTTATCTGGGCTTTGGCGCGGGGCTGGCGGTGTTTGTATTCTGCGGGTTTATGCGCACCATTCCCCTTGCCGTAGAGGAAGCCTCCATGATCGACGGCTGCGGCCCTCTGCGCACCTTTTTCGGCGTGGTTCTGCCGCTGGCCGCACCCACCGTCATCTCGGTGGGCATTCTGGAGGTCATGTGGCTGTGGAACGACTATCTGCTGCCCTACCTGGTGCTGGATATCCGCCGCTACAAAACCGTACCCATTCTCATTCAATATTTCCGCGGCAGCTTCGGCCGCGTGGAAATGGGGCCCATGATGGCCTGCATCATGATGACGGTCGCCCCCGTCATTGCCGTTTACCTTGTCTGCCAGCAGTATATTATCCGCGGTGTCGTCTCCGGCGCCGTCAAGGGCTGACAGACTGCTTGATAAACCCCAGCCGACAGGGTGCATGCCCTGTCGGCCGTCACCGGAAAGGATGGATGCTTATGAACCGCAGCAGCGGCGTATTGCTGCACATTTCCTCTCTGCCGTCCGCATACGGCATTGGGTCGCTTGGCCGGGAGGCCTATGCGTTTGTCGATTTTCTCAAGGCAGCCGGGCAGACCCTGTGGCAGCTGCTGCCGCTTGGGCCTACCAGTTATGGCGACAGCCCCTACCAGAGCTTTTCGACCTTTGCAGGAAACCCCTATTTCATTGATCTGGAGCTGCTGGCCGAGGATGGGCTGCTGAAGCGCGCCGAGTTGGGCACCGTGGATTGGGGCGATGACCCCCGGCGGGTGGATTACGGCAAAATTTACACCGCGCGCTACGCCATACTGAAAAAGGCGTTTGCGGTAGGGTTTCCCCGCGACAGGCAGGCCGTCGAGCGCTTTCGCACCGAAAATGCCTGGCTGCCGGATTATGCTCTGTACATGGCCCTGAAGCAGCATTTTGGCATGCGCAGCTGGCTGGACTGGCCCGACCCGGAAATACGCCTGCGCAAGCCGGAGGCCGTTGCACGCTATACGCGTGAGCTTTCGGCGGAGATCGACTTTTTCTGCTATCTGCAATATCTCTTCTTTCAGCAATGGAATGCGCTGCGCACCTATGCGCACCGGCTGGGCGTCCGGCTGATCGGCGACCTGCCCATTTATGTTGCCATGGATTCCGCCGATGTCTGGGCCGAACCGGAGTTTTTCCAGCTGGGTGAGGATCACCGGCCGGTGGAGGTCTCCGGCGTGCCGCCGGACTATTTCAGCAAGGACGGCCAGCTGTGGGGCAACCCGCTGTATGATTATGACCGCATGGCCGCCGACGGCTTTGGTTGGTGGATCCGCCGGAGTTGGGCACCGTGGATTGGGGCGATGACCCCCGGCGGGTGGATTACGGCAAAATTTACAC
>CAKTAM010000170.1 GCA_934527255.1 uncultured Oscillospiraceae bacterium
CAATCATGCACTGCGGAATTTCCACCTGCATACCGTTGACGACCTGATCCACCAGGCTGTTTTCCACTTCCAGCTCGGACGACTTTTCGGCACTGGCAGTCAGCTCCTTACGGATGCTGTCCTTCAGCTCGTCCAGCGTATCATACTCGCTGACGTCCTTTGCAAAATCATCGTCGATAGCGGGCATCTCCTTCACCTTGCGCTCATTCAGGTGGCAGTGGAAGACGACGTCCTTACCGGCCAGCTCCTTTGCCTGATATTCGGCAGGGAAAGTGACATTAACATCAAAATCTTCCCCGGCGGCGTGACCGATGACCTGATCCTCAAAGCCGGGAATAAACTGGCCGGAGCCCAGCACCAGGTCGAAGTTTTCGCCCTTGCCGCCGTCAAAGGCTTCCCCATTCAAGAAGCCTTCAAAGTTGATGTTGGCCGTATCGCCCTTTTCGGCGGCGCCTTCCTTGGAGACCATACGGGAGGTACGGTCAGCCATGCGGTCGATCTCCGCATTTACCTGTGCGTCGTCCACAGTATTGGCTGCTTTTTCCGCTTTCAAACCCTTATATTCACCCAGTGTGACCTCCGGCTTGACCGTGACGGTCGCCTTCAGCACAACGCCATTCTCCTTATCGGCAGAGGTGATCTCCACATCCGGCTGGTCGACCGGCTCAATACCGGCTTCCTTGATGGCATCGGTATAAATGGCCGGGAAGAGGTCATTCACGGCATCCGTGTAAAACACGGTCTCACCGTACATCTTTTCAATGATACCGCGGGGAGCCTTGCCCTTGCGGAAGCCGGGAACGGTAAACTTCTTCCCTTCGCGGGCTGCCGCCTTGGACAGAGCGGCGCCAAACGCTTCCGCATCAATGGTCATTTCCAGTTCGACCTGATTGGCACCAATCTTTTCGTTTTTTGTCAAAGCCATTTGAGATATCCTCCAACTGATATTATAATGCTAAGTGACATCATGTAATTATACCATGTTGTCCCCTTAATTTCCATACTTTTATGCAAAAGATTTCATGCAATTTTGCAAAAACGGGCTTTTTTACCGGATGCGCAGCGGGCAGAAATTCAGCGCATCAGCGGATACCAGCCGAAAGCGGATGCCCTCTGCCTCTCCCTGCCATGCTCCGGCTGCCGCGCTGCCGTGCAGATGCCCAAAATAGCATTCCCGAACGTTGTATTGCTGCAGCATATCCAGAATCTCCTGTGCGCGGTTGGTGCCATAAATGGGCGGATAATGCAGGAATACCAGCTTTTCCCGATCTCCGGCAGCCTCCAGCGACATGCGCAGCCGTCCCAGCTCGCGGTTCAGTATTTTTTCATCATGCTCCTGTTTGCCGTCAAAAAACCAGCTGCGGGTGCCGCACAAAGCGAGGTCATCATAAAGCGGCGCATTGTTGAACAGAAAAGAAAGCGTATCAAAAGCGTTTTGTGCCAGATAGGTCTGCATCTTGTTCATAGTCGTCCACCAGTAATCGTGGTTGCCCTTGCCAAGAATTTTGCGGCCGGGCAGTTGCTGCAGAAAACGAAAATCCTCGGTGCAGTGCTCCAGCTTCATGGCCCAGGAAATATCTCCCGGCAGCACAACGGTATCTGTCGGCGCGACCAGACGCTTCCATGCGCCGGAAAGGCGCTCTACATAGTTCTGCCAACCGCCGAACACATCCATTGGCTTGTCACATCCCAGCGACAGGTGCGGATCCGACAGAACAAACAACGCCATGGCAAGACCTCCTCTCCACGCGGTACAAAAAACGCTTACAGGGTAAATGCATTTTCGATACGATTTAGCCTGTACCGATATTCGCCCTCATAAAAAACTTCGCATACATCAAAGCGCATATCCGACTGCGACCATTCCGGAAACGCTGCCAAAAAATGGCGCGCCGTTGCCGTCAGCCGCCGCTGCTTGGCGGCGTCGACCGTCTGGGCCGGTGTGATGGGTGAACGAATGTCGCGTGTGCGTACCTCAATAAAAGCCAGCAGCTGGCCGCGCAGTGCAACCAGATCCAGCTCGCCGAACGGGCAGCGATAATTTGCCGCCAGAATAATATAGCCAAGCCGCCGGTATTCCGCCGCAGCCTGTTCTTCGCCAAAAACGCCCAGGCGCTGCCTGTCAAGGTAAAACGCCGGTACAAACGGTTCGTTACTCTTTTTCATGCAGATTTTTCAAGAAGCTGCGGCGATGGAACGGCTGAATGCCGTATTGCGCAATGCGCTCGTAATGCAGTTTGGTTCCATAGCCCTTGTGCTGTTCCAGCCCATATTGCGGATATTGCAGCGCCAGCTGACACATATAGCGATCACGGGAGACCTTTGCCAGAATAGAGGCCGCTGCAATACTGGCGCTTTTGGCGTCGCCGCCAATAACGGCCTGAACCGGTGCGGACAGCCCCTCCGGGCAGCGGTTGCCGTCGATGAGGACAACATCCGGTCTGACGGTCAGCTTCTGCACGGCTTCGCGCATACCCTGCATGGTGGCCTGCAGAATATTGATCCGGTCGATGGTAGCTTCATCCACGAAAATGATGGCAAACGTCAGGGCGTTTTGCTGAATTTCTTCAAACAGCTTTTCTCG
This sequence comes from uncultured Oscillospiraceae bacterium, assembly GCA_934527255.1. Classification (GTDB taxonomy): domain Bacteria; phylum Bacillota; class Clostridia; order Oscillospirales; family Ruminococcaceae; genus UBA1762. The sequence continues at coordinate 2,585 of CAKTAM010000170.1, forward strand.
CTTTTTTTCGCTCAGCTTTTTGGAATCGTTCAGGCCGTCCACCGGCCGCGCCGGATCCAGAATCACAGCCGCGCAGCACACCGGCCCGGCCAGCGGCCCGCGTCCGGCTTCATCCACACCGCACAGCAAGGGTGCTTTTTGACGCCAGGCAGCGTCAAACTCATCCAGTGCGCTCACAGGCAATTCTCCTTTCCCATCAGGGACGCTCCAGCGAGATCCGCCCCAGCTTGCTGGCGCGAAATTCGTCGCACAGCACAATAGCGGCACGTTCGGTGTTCACTTCCCCGCCGCTGACCAGCATACCCCGTCGGCGGCCGATCAATTGCAGGATCTGATCATTTTCCTGTGCAAGCTCCTCGGGCTGCAGCTTGTATCGGGTGCACAGCAGCGCCGGATATTGCTGCTTGACCTCACCGATCAGGGTGCAGGCTATTTCCTCAATATCCAGAATATCGTCCTTGATGGAGCCGATGAAAGCAAGATTGGTCGCTGTTTGCAGCGAGGCAAATTTCTTCCAAAGAACGCCAGGCATATCCAGCAGATCGTAGCGGTCGCAGGATATCCACTGCTTTCCGCGCGTAACACCGGGCTTATCCGCCGCTTTGGCGCGTGCAGAGCCGGTAAAGGTGTTGATAAAGGTGGATTTTCCGACGTTGGGGATACCC
>CAKTAM010000171.1 GCA_934527255.1 uncultured Oscillospiraceae bacterium
GATGTGGTCCTCATCCACGTCATAATCCTTCTTCACGGCGCTTTCCATCGCCTTGGCAATGCGCGACATCAGTTCTTCCTTGGGAATACCGCGCTCACGGGAGAGCATCTCCAGAGCGTCAAAAAAGTTTTCTTCCGGCATTTTATTCTTCGCAGCCATTTTCCAGTTTCCTCCCTTATGCGGCCTGCCGCAGGCAGCCGCGCTTTTTTATTTGATTCGGTTTGCCGTTTGTCACAGATCGGCGTCATCGTCCAGCTTCAGAAAAGCCAGCTCATTTTCCACCAGCGGAACGTCGCCCTCCGGCGTGCGGATGCACCAGCCCTCGCCGCTGCGGCACAGAATGCCGCTGAAATCACGCGGGCCGCTGCCGCTGTGGATGCGCCGCGCGCTGACCGGTTTGCCCTCGCATGCCTCGTAATGGCGTGCGCGTGCCAGGCGGCGGCCCAGTCCGGGCGAGCCCACCTCCAGAAAATAGCTCTGTTCGATCGGGTCGGCCTCGTCGATCAGCGGGTCAATGGCCCGGGAAGCCCGCTCGCAGGCGTCGGTATCCATGGTCTGGCCGTCCGCCCTGTCGATGAGCACGCGCAGGAACCAGTTTGGGCCTTCCTTTTCAAAGCGCACGTCCCACACCGAAAAACCCAATTGCTCCAGCGTCGGCGTGACCAGCGCTTCCACCTCGGCCACGGTGTTCTGTTTGGCCTGCTTTGCCATCCGTTTTTCCTCCTTACCGGTCTGAGCATTTGCAGAAAAGGCCCAAAAACCTCTCTACAAAGACAAGAGAGCGAGCCGAACCGGCTCACTCTCCATTCAAACACATACTTTACGATATATACTATACCATGCGCACCGCGAAAATGCAAGGGGCAAAACGGCTTTTGCGCGCCTTTTTTCGGGGCAGTGCAGCGGCTGCGGCCCTCTGCGGGGGGCGTCGGCAGCGGTGCGGCACGCCGGACGGCCTGCCGCCGTTACCGCTTCAAGCGGCGGTGCAGCAGCATGGCCAGCAGCGTGCAGAAGACGATCTTGGCAATATCAAACGGAATGAACTGCAGCACGCCCTTGGCCAGGCCGGCCGCCAGCCCCAGATGCGCCTGCCAGCACAGCCACAGGGTACCCACCGCATAGCACAGCAGCAGCGCCGCCGTCATAGAAGCGGCCAGCGCCCACCAGCGTGCCCCCCACCGGCGCACCGCCAGCGCCACCAGCAGCGCCATAATGGGGTAGGTGATGAGGTAGCCGCCGGTCGGCCCGAACACCTTGGCCGGGCCGGAGCCGAAGTTGGAGAACACCGGCACCCCGACGATGCCCAGCAGCAGATAGGCCGCCTGCGAAAGCACGGCGACCTTTGGGGCCAGCAGCGCCCCGCACAGATAGACGGCCAGCAGATTCATCGAGATAGGCACAACATCGACATTGATGACCAGTTGGCTGCAGACGGCTGTCAACGCGCAGAAAAGCGCTCCCTGACACAGATCGCGGACGGACAGTTTCTTTTTCATGAACGGTTCCTTTCCCTCACACAGGCCCGGTGCAGACGCCCGTGCGCCGGGCGCGCCGCCGGTGCGGCCTTTATTGTCAACCTGTTTTTTGATTTTGGTTGACGAACGCTTTTTTCTATTATACACAGCGCAATAAAAATGTCAACCTGTTTTTCAAAACAGGTTGACATTTCAAAGAGAAAAAATGACAGCAGGCAATACACGGGACGTACCGGGGCCGAGCCGCCTTAAAGCACCTCCACGCCAAACAGCCGCCCGGCGTTGCATGCCGTCTGATGCACCAGCTCGGCCACGGACATTCCCTTGACCTGCGCCAGCGCGGCAGCCGTATAGCCCAGCATACCGCTGTCACAGCGGCTGCCGCGGCAGGGCACCGGAGCCATATAGGGACAATCCGTCTCGATCAGCAGACGCTCCGCCGGGACGGCGGCCGCCGCCTCCAACGGGCGGCGCGCATTGCGGAACGTGACCACCCCGGTAAAACCGACATACATGCCCAGTTCCACCAGCTCGCGTGCCATTTCTGCGCTGCCCGAAAAGCAATGCATCACCCCTTTGGGGCGATACCTCCGCAAAAGTTCCATGGTGTCGGCGTGTGCCTCGCGGTCATGCACCACGACCGGCAGTCCCAGCCGGTTGGCCAGCTTCAGCTGTTCTTCAAAATAGAAGCGCTGCAGATCACGCGGCGTATCCCAGTGATAATCCAGCCCGATCTCGCCCACGGCCACCACCTTGGGGTCGGCATACAGTGCCTCCAGCCGCCCGATATCCTCCGGCTGCGATTCCAGAATGTTTTCGGGGTGAATGCCCGCCGCGGCAAGCATGCCCGGCCAGCGGCGGGCCGTCTGCAGGCAGGCCTGCGAATCGGCCAGAGTAATGCCGCAGTTGAGGATGTGCGCCACCGGCCCGGCAAACAGCCGGGCCAGCACCGCGTCGCGGTCGGCGTCAAAGCGGGGATCGTTGTAATGGGCGTGACTGTCAAAAATGCCTGTCAGCGGGGCTTCGCCCGCGGGTACCGTCTGGCTGCACATACGCTCTACTCACCCCAGACGGCTGCCGGGCTGCACGGTTTCTGGCAGCTGCAGTACGGTAACGTTCCCCTCGGCATCCTCGGCGGAGAGGATCATCCCCTCGCTGACATACTTGCCCTTCATCATCGGGCGGGGCGCCAGGTTGGCCACAATGCAGACATGCCTGCCGACCAGCTGCTCCGGCGTATACCATTTGGCAATACCGGAGAGGATCGTGCGCTCACGCGTGCCGTCAAACAGCGTAAACTTCAACAGCTTTTTGCTTTCGGGCAGGGCCTCGCAGGTCAACACCTTGGCCACCAGCAGCTCACATTTGTCAAAATCGTCAATAGAGATGGCCTCCTTGGCGGGTGCGGACTCGACCGACTTTTTCTCGGCTTTGGCGGGCTTGGCCGATTCCTTCGCCGCCTTTTCGGCCGCCTTGGCGGCACTTTGCGCCTCCAGCGCGGCAAGTTCCTTGGCCGCGTCGATACGCGGGAACAATGCTTCGCCCTTGCACACCGTCAGCTGCGCGGACAGCAGGCCAAACGTTCCGGCGCTTTCAAAGCTCTTCAGCTCCTCGCAGCCGTCACCAATGCCCAGCTGCTCAAAAATACGGGGTGCCGTCTCGGGCAAAAACGCGCCCAGCAGCACCGCGCAGCAGCGCAGCGTTTCGCACAGGTTGTACAGCACCGTAGCCAAGCGGGCACGGTTGGCG
>CAKTAM010000172.1 GCA_934527255.1 uncultured Oscillospiraceae bacterium
ATCGGCGTCGGGCAGAGTGCCACGCTCGTCGGCTTTTTGCCCGAAAACTATTTTGACCCCGATTTCCGCGGCACTGTCGCGGTGCTGCGGCGCATCTGCGGCATCATGAAGGAGCGCGGGCAGACCTTCCTGTTCGAGACCGGGCAGGAAACGCCGGTGACGGTGCTGCGCGCCATTGAGGAGATCGGGCTGGATAACGTGGGCATCAACTTCGATACCGCCAACCTGATGCTGTACGGCAAGGGCAACGCCGCCGATGCGGTGCTGGTGTTTGGCAAATACATCCGCGACACCCACATCAAGGACGGCTTTTACCCCACCGACGGCACCAACCTTGGCCGCGAGGTCGCCGCAGGCGAGGGCCTTGCCAACCTGCCGCTGGTGCTGCGCCGCCTGAAGGATGTCGGCTATACCGGCCCCTTTACCATCGAGCGCGAGATCAGCGGGGAAGAGCAGATCGCCGACATTCAGCACGCGCGGCAGCTGCTGCTTTCCATCGAGGAAAGCCTGTAACAAAAGTGCGCCCCACCGGCGGACAAAAGCGCCGCCCCGGCGCTGCGGCAGGGGTGCTTTTGCTGCAGCCTTTGGGGAAAAACGGCTTTTGAACGGTATGGGCCCGGGCGTTTTTGCCCCGGGCCTTTTCCGCTGCACTGCCCGTCAAAGGGCACAGGTGGCCCTGCCATGTGCTTCCAAAAGCCGCAGCGGTGATTTTGCCGCAAAAATCTTGCTTTTTTGTGCGCCGTATGGTAGAATAAGCTACAGTCCATATTCGGCCGTGTCGGCGCGGTGCGCGCGGCGGCATGCGGCCATGACAGTAAAAGGGGAGACTTTATCATGGAAAGAATCAAGACCATCGAGACCCGCAATCTGTGCGAAAGCGCGAAGAACGGCGGCTGCGGCGAATGCCAGACCTCCTGCCAGTCGGCCTGCAAGACCAGCTGCGGCGTGGCCAACCAGAAGTGCGAAAACACCAATAAGTAAGCGCACGGAAAACGTTGTGTAAAAGATGCCGCCTGCACGGGCGGCACCTTTTTATGTGTGGGTAAAGGAGAACGCATTTTATGGTGCATCAGTATCAGCTCAATGGCTACAACATCGTTCTGGACAGCTGCTCGGGTTCCATCCATGTGGTGGATGAGGTGGCCTATGACGTCATTGCCCTGTATGAGCAGCTGCCGCCGGAGAAGATCGTCGCGCAGCTGCTGGAAAAATATGCCGACCGCCCGGACGTCACCGAGGCGGAGCTTTGGCAGTGCGTGCAGGATGTGCAGGAGCTGGTGAAAAGCGGCCGCCTGTATACGCCGGATACCTTTGCCTCCATGGCGGGCACGTTCAAGCAGCGCTCGGGCGATGTGGTCAAGGCGCTGTGTCTGCATGTGGCGCACACCTGCAACCTCAACTGCGCCTACTGCTTTGCCAGCCAGGGCAAATACCACGGCGACCGCGCCCTTATGAGCTTTGAGGTGGGCAAGCAGGCGCTGGATTTTCTGGTGGCGCACTCGGGCAGCCGCACCAATCTGGAGGTCGATTTCTTCGGCGGCGAGCCGCTGATGAACTGGGAGGTCGTCAAGCAGCTGGTGGCCTATGCCCGCACGCTGGAGGAGCCGAACCATAAAAAGTTCCGCTTTACGCTGACGACAAACGGCATGCTCATTGACGATGATGTCATTGATTTTGCTAACCGGGAAATGAGCAACGTGGTGCTGTCGCTGGACGGCCGCCGCGAAATTCACGACCGCCTGCGGGTGGATTATGCGGGCCGCGGCAGCTATGACCGCATCGTGCCGCGCTTTCAGAAGCTGGTGCGTGCCCGCGGCGGCAAAAACTATTATATGCGCGGTACCTTTACCCATGCCAACCCCGATTTTACCAACGATGTTTTTCACATGGCCGACCTTGGCTTTACCGAGCTGAGCATGGAGCCTGTCGTCTGCGCGCCGGATGACCCGGCGGCCCTGACGGCGGAGGATCTGCTGGTGGTCAAGCAGCAGTACGAGCTGCTGGCCAAGGATATGCTGCGCCGCCAGCGGGAGGGCCACCCCATCACGTTCTATCATTATATGCTGGATCTGACGGGCGGCCCATGTGTGTACAAGCGCATTTCGGGGTGCGGCTCCGGCACGGAATACATGGCCGTTACTCCCTGGGGCGACCTGTACCCCTGCCACCAGTTTGTGGGCGAGGAAAAATATAAGCTGGGCGACGTCTGGCAGGGGGTGACCAACACCGCCCTGCGCGAGGAGTTCCGCGCCTGCAACGTGTACGCCCGGCCCGAATGTGCCGACTGCTGGGCCAAGCTGTACTGCTCGGGCGGGTGCGCCGCCAACGCTTACCATGCCACGGGCTCCATCCGCGGCGTGTACGAGGCCGGGTGCGAGCTGTTCCGCAAGCGGATGGAATGCGCCATCATGCTGCAGGTCGCCGGGCAACTGCAGGAGAACGGCTGATGCAGACCCCCATTGCGGATTTTGTGCGCCGCTACGCCCAAAGCAAAGCGGCGCGCTTTCATATGCCCGGCCACAAGGGCAGGCCGTTTCTGGGCTGCGAGGCGTGGGATATTACCGAGATCGCCGGGGCCGATGCGCTGTATGAGGCCGACGGCATCATTGCCGAAAGCGAGGCCAACGCGGCGGCGCTGTTTGGGGCTGCCCGCACCCTGTATTCTACTGAAGGCTCCAGCCAGTGCATCCGCGCCATGCTGTATCTGGCGCTGACGGGCCGCCCGGCGGGCACGGCCCCCGTGGTGGTGGCGGCGCGCAATGTGCACAAGGCGTTTGTGTACGCGGCGGCGCTGCTGGGGCTGCAGGTGGTGTGGCTGTGGCCGCAGGGGGAAAGCCGCTCGCTGTGCGGCTGCCCGGTCACGCCGCAGGCCCTGCGCCGCACGCTGCAGGCGCTGCCGCAGCCGCCCGCGGCCGTGTATCTCACCAGCCCCGATTATCTGGGCGGTATGGCCCGGCTGAAAGAGCTGGCGCAGGTCTGCCACGCCTGCGGCACCGTGCTTGCGGTGGACAATGCCCATGGGGCCTACCTGCGTTTTCTGCAGCCCTCCTGTCATCCGCTGGATGCAGGGGCCGACCTGTGCTGCGACTCTGCCCACAAGACCCTGCCGGTGCTCACCGGCGGGGCTTATCTGCACATTGGCCAAAATGCACCTGCCGCGTTTGTGCACAACGCCAAAACCGCACTGGCGCTGTTCGGCTCGACCAGCCCTTCTTACCTG
>CAKTAM010000173.1 GCA_934527255.1 uncultured Oscillospiraceae bacterium
CCTTATACCCATGCAGGGTATCTTTTACGCCTGCATTATATACCCCATATGGGTATTTGTCAAGGGAAAATTTTTTACGCCGTACAAAAGGAGGGACAAAGAAAAAAATGTCTGCATCTCCGTTTCCGGCTGTTGATTTTGCCGAAACAGAATGTTATAATAGTAACAAACAGATGGTTAAATTTTTAGCCATTTCGGCCAATTTTGAAAAAGTGCATGGAAAGGGGCTTTTTCGTATGGGTTATCTGAAAGACAAAACGGTTCTTATCACCGGCGCCGGCCGCGCCGTCCTCAGCGACGGCAGCTGCGGCTCGATCGGCTATGGCATTGCCACTGCCTTTGCCAAGGAGGGCGCTAACCTGGTCATTACCGGCCGCAATGTACAGAAGCTGAACGATGCCAAGGAGGAGCTGGAGCGCCTGTACGACGTGAAGGTGCTTCCCGTGGCCGCCGATGTCAGCGCCGGAGCGGACAACGAAGCCGTTGTAGGCAATGTGGTCAAGCAGGCTGTCGATACCTTCGGAGGCATTGACGTGCTCATCAACAATGCGCAGGCGTCGGCCTCCGGCGTTCCTCTGGCCGACCACACTGTGGATCAGTTTAATCTGGCCATGTATTCCGGGCTTTATGCAACGTTCCACTACATGAAAGCTTGCTACCCCTATCTGGCCAAGGCCAAGGGCTCGGTCATCAACTTTGCTTCCGGCGCGGGGCTGTTCGGAAACTATGGCCAGTGCTCGTACGCTGCCGCCAAGGAGGGCATCCGCGGCCTGACCCGCGTTGCCGCCACCGAATGGGGCAAGGACGGCATTAACGTTAACGTCGTTTGCCCGCTGGCGTGGACAGCGCAGCTGGAAAACTTCCAGAAGGCATACCCCGACGCTTTCAAGGCCAATGTACATATGCCGCCCATGGGCCATTACGGCAACTGCGAGGCCGAGATCGGCCGCGTGTGCGTACAGCTGGCTTCGCCTGATTTCAAGTATATGACCGGCGAGACCCTGACGCTGGAGGGCGGCCTGGGCCAGCGCCCGTAAGCGCGCCTTTTTTCTGCGTGCGGCGGCCCGCCGCGCGCAACAGCAGCATGAGCAACGGCGCCCCCGGGCACGGTATAGGCCGTGCCCGGGGGCATTTGCTTTTGGCAGGGTAAAAAAGATGTTTGGGGCAGCGCTAAAGCAAAAAAGTTGCATTTTCTTCCCTGTTTCTATTGAAACAGCGCAGCTTTCATGCTATAGTATGACTGTATAGACTGTTTTGGTCATATTTATTGGAGGTGCTTCCTTGGCTTTTACCGACTATGAGACCGAGCAGATCCGCGAGGCGCTGCTTGCCGAAGCGCGGCGCTGCACTGCCACGCTGGGCATGCGGAAAACCTCCGTTGAACAGCTGACGCAGGCCGTGGGGATCTCCAAAGGCTCGTTTTATAAATTTTACGAATCCAAAGAGCTGCTGTTTTTTGCAGTTCTGGAGGATATTCACACCGAGCTTTACGAGGTCGCCGAACGGGCGCTGTGCGAGAGCGCCGGTCTGCCCGCCGCCGAACGCGCCGCAAGGGCGATCCTGTGCGTATGCGGCAGGCTTTCCGACACCGGCGCAATGGTCTTTATTGAAAATGATGCGGACACACTGCTGCGCCGTCTGCCGGAGCCTGTAAAAACCGAGCATTACCACGACGACGAGACGCATATTCGGGAACTGCTGGAGAAAAGCGGCCTTTCGCCAAAGGGCGGCATGCCGCTGGCCGCCGCGACGGTGCGCGGGCTGATTTTGACGGTCTCGCATCAGGAGCAGATCGGCCGATTGTATCCACAGGTGCTGAAAACGCTGGTCGTCGGGGCCTGCAAAGAGCTTTTTCCTTAAAAAAGCCGCCGCGAGCGGCTTTTCCAAAGTCCGCCAGTTAGCACAAACTAACTAATGGATGTCGAACGGCTTTTGCGGTTTTGCTTCTTCGCTGCCCGGCGTCATACCAACGAAAAGCAAAAGCAGAGTTTTCCACTCCAAACCCTTTCGCTTTTTATATAGGTATTCTGTTCAAATAAAGGGAGGACGCGATATGGAACGTACCGACGCTATCCGCAGCGCATACCGGCTGACGGGCAGCAACAGCTTTTACGACGGCATGATCACCTGCTCGACCGTGCCGGGAAAGGCCGTGTGCCGTCTGGTATGGGGCATGGGACGGGCAGACTGTGAGGATTATCTGGAAAAGGCGCTGTCCGGCATTCCGGAGAGCTTTGCCGGACGTCTGCTGGAGGTGCCGGTAGGTACCGGCATACTGACCATGCCGCTTTACGCCACGCTGCCGCAGGCCGAGATCACCTGTCTGGATTATTCGCCCGACATGATGGCGCAGGCCCGGGAAAAGGCCGAGCGCCTGCAGCTGAAAAACGTCTTATTTCAGCAGGGCGACGTGGGCGCGCTGCCGTATGAGGACAGCAGCTTTGATATCGTGCTGTCGCTGAACGGGTTTCACGCTTTTCCCGACAAGGAAGCGGCCTACCGCGAGACGTTTCGGGTGCTGAAGCCCGGCGGCGTGTTCTGCGGCTGCTTTTATGTGGCGGGGGAACACCGGCGGACGGATTGGTTTATCCGGCATGTATACGGGCCTGCGGGCTTCTTCACCCCGCCCTATGAAACGGTCGACAGCCTGAAAAGTCGACTGACGCGGCAGTATGCCCATGTGAGCATCGGCAGCCTGAAGGGAATGGCGTGGTTTGTCTGTCAAAAAGGAGAGAACGCATGACGCCGGAGGGAAAATTTTACCGCCGTGACTGCCTGCTTGGCGCACTTGGCGCATTTTTGATGCTGGTGGGTGATCTGTGCCTGAGCGTGATCCCCGCCGGGGCACATGACAGCGGATTGTTTGTGCGGGAAGCGTATCTGAACGGCTCGTATCCGGCATGGCGGCTGCCGCTTCTGCTGGGAACCGGCCTTGTTGGTATGGCGCTGGGCTTTTTTACCGTGCGGGCATGCACCCTGCAGGTGCGGCCGGAGCACAGCAAGACCCGGCTGTTGATCCGCATCGGCGGTGCGATCTATCTGACCTCGGCCGGGGCGCTGCATTTTCTGATCGGCAGTCTGGCGGATTGGACCAGCCGCCTCTCCCCGCTTCTGGGGCGGGAGGAGACCGCGGCCCTGATCCAGTCGCAGTACCGCCGCCTGCTGCCCGCCCTGCCGCTGGCCTATCTTGGCATGGTGGTGCTGATC
>CAKTAM010000174.1 GCA_934527255.1 uncultured Oscillospiraceae bacterium
GTGCCTCCGATCGGAATCGAACCAATGACACGGGGATTTTCAGTCCCCTGCTCTACCAACTGAGCTACAGAGGCATGCCATAGCGCAAAACAACGTGGTGCGGGCGACAGGGCTCGAACCTGCACCCATATGGACTGGTTCCTAAGACCAGCGCGTCTGCCATTCCGCCACGCCCGCAAATTTGCGCCTATTTAGGATACATCATTCCGGCCGTTTTGTCAACCGTTTCCGGCAAAAAAACTGCCGGGCTGCTCAACTGGGCAATCTTGCCCGGCAATCTCGCCCGGCAATCTTGCCCGGCAATCTCGCTCGGCAATCTCGCTCGGCGATCTCGTCGGTCTACCCTGCCAAGCTATCCAGCCCGGCAGCCCATCTGCATCGCCCGGCGTCTGTATTCTTTCTGCTTTGGCGCAAAGTCTGTGCCGCAGCCCCCGGCCGTCCGCCTCACCCGGCGGACGGCCCGCACGGCGTCGTGCCGAAATAGGCGCAAATGGCGCGGTAATAGCACGCGGCGGCCGCCGCGCAGCCGTCCTCGTCCCCCCACGCCTCCAGGTCCTCCGCGCTGCTCAAAAAGCACTGCTCCACCAGCACGGCCGGGCAAACCGCCTGCTGCAGCACCCCAAAGGTCGGCGCGCCGTAGACCGTTGTATCGGTCGATTCCTTCATGGTTTTGGCGCCGCCCCGATAGTACGCGTAGCGCACGCCGTCCGTCCCGCGTATACGCGCCCCGGCCGCCGCCATTTCGGCACAGATCATCCGGGCAAAATTCAGGCTTTCCGCGTGCCAGTCACGCCCCGGCGGCACGGCAAAGCATTCAAACCCATAGGAGGCCGCCGAGGAATCCCGGTTGGCGTGAATCGACAAAAACAGCTCGGCATTGGCCTGTGCGGCCGCCTGCACGCGCTCCTGCGGCGAAAGCTGCTCGTCATCCGCATGCACGCGCACCGGGGTATAGGCCGGGTCGTTTTCCAGCAGGGCCAGCAGTTGTCTTGCCGTTTCCTGCGTTACCTGTGTCTCGGCCACAAGGCCCTGCGCCCCGGTGTCCTGCCCGCCATGACCGGAGTCTACCGCCACAATGTGGCGCTGCACCGGCCTGCCCGAATGCAGCCGCACCCCGGGCTGCTGCGCCGCCGGATGCCAGAGCACCAGCAGACCTGCTGCCGCCGCCAGCAGCGCCAGCCAAAGCCCCCTGCGCCGTCTGCCGCGCGGCCGCCCTCTTTTTTCGCGTGCACGCATACTGCTTCCGCCTTTCCTGTGGGGCGATCGGGCAGGCATTTTGTCGAACCTCTCGTGCAAATTGGCCAGATTGCCCGGCTGCCTGCTGTACGAAACGCCGAATTTCATTTTTTGCAGTGAAAAACTTGACACCGCAACTTAAAATTTGTACAATATAGAGGATTTCTTGGCTTTGTTGAAAGTACATACCCCGGTGTATGCAATGAGGTTTCCGCTTTATGACCATTACCCCTGCGCTGCTGGAACGTGCCCGTCAGGGCGACGAAGCGGCGCAGTCTGCCATTATTGCCCACCTGATGCCCCACATCCGCCGCGCCGCCGCCGCCAATCTGGTGCGCGGGCTGGAGCGGGAGGATGCCGAGCAGGAGGGGCTGATCGCTCTGTTCGGCGCCATCAACACCTACCAGCCGCAGCAGCGCGCCGCCTTTGATACCTACGCCATCCGCTGCATCCGCAATGCGATCGCTGATGCCCGCCGCCGTGCCGGGCGCAAAAAGCATCTGCCGCTGAACCAGTCCGTTCCGCTGGATGAACGGCAGGCCATCCCCGGCCCGGAGGAGCAGGCCGTTCACCGCGAGGAATACCGCGCCACCATCCGCATTCTGCGCACGCGCCTTTCCGCCGTGGAGCGCCGCGTTCTGCTGCTGTATCTGGATGGCTGCAGCTATCAGGCCATTGCCCGGCGGCTGGGCCTGACGGTCAAGGCGGTAGGCAACGCGCTGACCCGTGCGCGCAGCAAGTTGAAAAACGGCCGCGAGCTTCCCTGAAGCAGAAGCCGTTTGAAAATAACATGCCCCCAGTAGCTTAAAACCAGAGCGTTGGTCCCAGGCCAAAGGTGTCGGTTCAAAACCTTCCGCGGGCAAATTCAGAAAAGTGAGGAGACCTCAATCATGTACCAAGACAAGACCCTAGTCTGCAAAGAGTGCGGCAACGAGTTTGTGTTCACCGCCGGTGAACAGGAATTTTATGCCAGCCGCGGCTTTGAAAACGAGCCGCAGCGCTGCAAAGCCTGCCGCGATGCCCGCAAAAATGCCGGCCGCAGCCCCCGCACGCTGTATACCGCCGTGTGCGCCTCCTGCGGAAAAGAGGCCAAGGTTCCCTTTGAGCCCCGGGAGGATCGCCCGGTCTACTGCAGCGAATGCTTTGCCCGCATGAAAGAAAACGGCTAAGCTCTTTTGCGGCCGCCAAGCCGCCGGCATTTGACCGTGCGGCCGCAGAAACGGCTGCCGCTGAAAACGCTGTTTCGGAAAGGCCCTGCAGCCGCAGGGCTTTTCTCTTTTGCCGCATCAGGGCTGCAAGCCCTGATGCAAGCAGGGCTGCAAGCCCTGATGCAAGCAGGGGGCTGCAAGCCCTGCTGCAGCTGTGCTTTTGTGAGGTTTGTTCCATGTCCGTGACGCTTCGCCCCTGCCTTGCCCGCGATGCCGAGGCCTTCTGCCTGCTGCTCACCCGCTATTTCCGCGAGGATCTGCACCTGCCGGTGTCGGATGCGCAGGCATGGGAGCTTGCCTGTGACATCCGCGAGGAAACGGCGCTGGGCGTCGCGCTGACGCTGGCCGTCTGCCGCCAAAGGCCCGTCGGCTTCATCAATTATCAGGTCGACGCCGACGGCGGCTCGTGGTGCTGGCACCCCGGCTGGGGCTGCATCCGCGAATGCTATGTGCTGCCGGAATACCGGCGGCAGGGCATTGCCCGGGCGCTGGCCTGCCACGCCGAAAAACGGCTGGCCGCCCGCGGCGTCGGCTGCCTTTACCTGACCGCCGACGACGCCATCCCTTTCTGGCAGCGGCTGGGCTATCGCCGCACCGGGCGCATCAACGAAAAAAACGGGCTGGAGGAGCTGGAGAAGCCTCTTTGAGGGCTTCGCGCAGGGTTTTCTGCGGCTGCCGCAATGG
>CAKTAM010000175.1 GCA_934527255.1 uncultured Oscillospiraceae bacterium
GGCGTAAGTAGCACTCAAGCGGGCGGCCTGACGCAGTCCGCCGGCAATTTCCTCAGTGTTGCTCTTGACAAAGCCTTCGGTATTGACAACCGTCACGACCGGAATGCTGAACGAATCACACAGGCGTACAAAACGGGCAGCCTTGGAGGCACAATTGCCGCACAGTGGTTCTTTTTCCCCTGCCGTGACCAGAATGCCGCATACGCTGCCGGCAACCGTGGCCAGCGCCGCAGTGATATTTTTGCCGATGCCAGCCATCAGCTCCACCGCGCTTTCGCCATCGGCCAGCGCGCGAATGATATCCGACGCCGACGACGATTTTTCCGCAGCGGCAAGCTCGGGCTGTGCATATTCAAAGCAGCCCGCCCCGCTGAGGTTATTGGCGGGCAGCATGGCGACCAGACGGGCAGCCAGCTGCATAGCCTCCTCACGGTTTTCCGCCACCAGATGCGCCGCACCGGCTTTTTCTGCCGCCCTGGCTGAAGAGCACGCACCCTTATCGCCGTTGGCGCTGGCCGTAAAGGTCGGGGTCAGGAAAAACTCGCAGCCCTCCACAGCGATGCAGATATCCGCATTGGCCGCCGCCAGCGCTGCATTGGCGCCGCACACACCGGCCACCACCGCGATCTGCGGCACAACGCCGGAGATCTGCGCGACCTTCGCATTCAGCCGTGCGGCATCCGTCAGAGCACCGAGCCCTTCTTTCAGGTCAGCGCCCTTGGAATCGTAACAGGTCACGACCGGATTGCCAGTCTTAGCCGCCATATCCAGCACCTTGATTATTTTTTCCGTCTCTTTGGCAGACATCGCGCCGCCGTTCTGCTCTACGCAGTAAGCGGGGCAGCCGTTCACACTGCCGAATGCAGCGCGGACAGTCCCCTCTTTGCCTGCAAAAAGAGCAGTATAAGCGCCATCGTCAAAGAACTTTGTCAACAGAGAATCGCTCATTTACAGCCCTCCCAAAAAATGATCCAAATCAAAGTTATTGTAACACAAGCCCCACAAAAGGACAAGCGCCAAAACAAATTTTTCTGTCTTCTTCTTTGATTGTACAAAGAAAATGCACTTTCGGCACGGCCGCTTTGTTTTTTGCCTGTCGCAGGGTCCTTTTGCCGCGCCGCCAAACGCAGTCAGCAGCCAAAAGTGCCTGAAAAGCGTGCCTATTCCAGCCGCTGCGGACGATCACCGGCCAACACCGACACTGCTTTTTCCCGGTGCCCTCCCGTGCCTTACCGTTTGCCGCGGCCGCCTGCAGCGGTTTTCAGCGGGCCGCCGGTCTGCCGTCTGTGCGGCTTTCCTGCTTCCGACGGCTGCCGGTGCGGCGGCTTGCGGCGGCCTGCAGCCGCCGACGCTGCGGGGCGGCGCGGCGGTCTTTCCTCATCTGTTCTGCCGTCTGCCGAACGAGGCGTGCCTTTTTGTGCTGTGCTTGCCTTTTGGGCACTGGCACGCAGGGCCGAAACCTCTGCCGGGGTCAGCTCACGGTATTTTCCCGCAGGCAGCATACCCAAGCGCACCGGCCCCATGCTGACACGGCGCAGCCGCACGACCTCCAGCCCGACGGCGTCGCACATGCGGCGAATCTGCCGGTTGCGCCCTTCCTTGATGGTCATTTCCATCACCGTGCGACCCGGCTCATCCGCAGCAATGCGAATGACCGCCGGACGGGTACGCACGCCGTCATCCAGCACAACGCCATTGCTCAACGACAGCAGCTGCTCCTCCTGCGCATTCGGGTGAACCGTCACCCGATAGGTTTTGGAAACGCCGTGCGACGGGTGGCTGAGCAGATTGGCAAAGTCGCCGTCATTGGTCATCAGCAGCAGACCCTCGCTGTCCTTATCCAGACGGCCAATCGGATAAACACGCACCGGCGCGCCCTCCATCAGATCCACCACCGTCTTGCGGCCGCGTTCATCGCTCATGGTGGTCACATAGCCGCGCGGCTTGTGCAGCATATAATAATAGTATTCCTGTTTTTTGGGAATGCGCACAGGCTGGCCGTCCACCGCCAGCAGATCCTTATGCGTATCCATTTTATCACCCAGCGAGACCGGGCGGCCGTTCAGTGTAACACGTCCCTCCTGAATGATCTGCTCCGCCGCACGGCGGCTGCACAGGCCCTGCTCGCTGAGCACCTTCTGTATGCGGACGTCCCTCATTCCGTTTCCTCTTCTCCGGGCACCGCGCCCTTTCCTGTCTTTTTGTCTTTACCGGCGACCATATCGGTAATGCGGTTCAGCGCATCCGGCAGCATCTCCAGCGCCTTATCCAGCGTATTGGGCGCCGTATTCACCTGCAGCAGCCGCACTTCGCCATCCGGATGGATCACCAGAAAAGCCACCGGCACCACCGAGACCCCTGCGCCGGAGCCGCCGCCGAACATATCCTTTGTCGCCTTGCTGCCAACATCACTGCCACCGGAGGCAAACCCATACGAAATTTTGGAAACCGGCAGAATGATGGTGCCGTCCGCTGCATGGATGGGGCTGCCAACGACGGAATTGCCGTCCGCCATCTCGTGAATACGCTGCAGCGTTACATCCATCAGGCCACTGATCGGATGGTTTTCCCTGTTGTTCATTCCAAAGACTCCTTTCAGACTGTACCGCAGGCCGACACCGTTTTGTCAGCTGCGGGCTGTAAACCGTTTTGAAGCAAGTGTGGCCGCCCTTCCCGCAGCCTATGCGGGCCACGCGGCGTTTTCAAGGCAGCACCTTCGCCTTTTTCAGGCCAAAATAGGCGTGCAGGGCCGCAATGCCGATGGGCAGCAGCTGGCCCGATATGCACACCTGCAGGAAAAGCGCCGACCGCTGCTCATCCGTATAATCTGGAAAAATGCAGACCTCCTGCCAATACAGCCGCAGACGAGGCTCCAGCTGAGCGGCAACGGCGTAAAACCATGCGTTGGCTTTTCCCACCCGGCGCGCCGTTTTGTCCGGACTGTCGGCATGGATCGGCACACGGATGACAATATCACGAAATTTCAGCGAGTGCAAAACCGCCCCTATGAAATGCCCTGCCAGCCCGACGACCTCCGGCAGGGCCTCCAACACCGCCTGCACCATCGCGCCGTTTTTTTCGTTCTTTTCACTGTCTGGTTGTTGTTTCTTGTCCCGCTTC
>CAKTAM010000176.1 GCA_934527255.1 uncultured Oscillospiraceae bacterium
GTTGTTATCCACCAGATACTTGCGGATCTTCTGCTCGGCGCCGCTACGGTACATAATGCCAGGGAAGCAAACGATGGCCGCCGCACCGTTATTCGCCAGCCACGAAAGGCTGTGCATAATAAACGCCATATCCCCCTTGGAGGCAGGCGCCAGCACACCGGCAGGCGAAAAGCGAGGATCGTTGATGAGCAGCGGATTCTTATCCCCCTCCCACGGCACGGAAAACGGCGGATTGGACACAATCAATTCAAAGGGCTGGTCGTCCCAGTGCTGCGGGCTGAGCAGGGTGTCCTCCCGGACAATGCTGAACTTATCGAACTCGATGTTGTGCAGAAACATATTGATACGGCAGAGGTTGTAGGTGGTCAGGTCGATCTCCTGCCCATAAAAGCCGCGCTCGATATTCTCCTTGCCCAGCACTTTTTCCACCTTCAGCAGCAGAGAACCGGAGCCGCAGGCGGGATCATAGACCTTGTTGATCTTCGTCTTGCCGATGGTGCCAAGGCGAGCCAGCAGCTCCGAAACATCGGCGGGCGTAAAATACTGGCCGCCCTTTTTACCGGCATTGGCGGCATACATTCCCATCAGGTATTCATATGCATCGCCGAACAGGTCGGGATTGCTGCCCTCTGTGGAGAACAGCGGCATCTGCGCCACGCCATTGAGCAGTTCCACCAGCACCTTGTTGCGCTTGGCGACCGTCTCACCGATAGCCTTGCTGTTTACATCAAAATCATCAAACAGTCCGACAAAATCATTCTCGGCGTCTCCGCTGGCGGCGCTGCTCTCGATGTGGTTGAACACACGCTCCAGCGTTTCGTTCAGGTTATCGTCCCGATCCGCCCGGGCGAGAACATTGCAGAACAATTCTGACGGCAGAATGAAAAAGCCCTTTTCCTGCACCAGCCCCTCACGGGCAGGCTCCGCCTCGGCATCCGACATTTTGGCGTAGTCGAAATCGGTATTTCCGGCAGCGTGCTCGCCTTCATTGATGTAGGCAGCGAAGTTTTCCGAAATGTAGCGGTAAAACATGGTGCCCAGCACGTAGGATTTGAAATCCCACTCCGCCACATGGCCCGCATGCACAAGGTCGGTGGCAATTTTATAAATACGGCGGAACAGCTCTTCCTGCTCCGGGCTTCTGGTGGTTTCTGCCATGGGCGTATTCTCCGTTTCTTCTGCGTTTTGGGGGCGGCACAGCGCCCGCGCGCCTGTTTATCTTCATCATACCACACCCGTGAAAATTTTTCCATGCATGCGCGAAAAGAACGCAAAAAAACACGACAGCCCCGCGTTGGGCCATCGTGTAAATGCAAAGGAGATATAAAAACTTTTTCATGCATCAAACGAAAAACATTCCATCGGTCTTTTGTGCGGCGTGCTTTTTCTGACGGAAGAGCGAAAATCTGCGAACCCGGTTTTTGCCGATACGACAAAAAACAGCCTGCGACATGATGCATGTCACAGGCCGTTGGTGCGGATGAAGGGACTTGAACCCCCATGAAATTGCTTTCACTAGAACCTGAATCTAGCGCGTCTGCCAATTCCGCCACATCCGCAGATGTTTGCGCCGCCGGTGTTTCGGCGACAAGTATTATACTACCACATCAGCTGGGCGGTGTCAACTGTTTTTTTCGGTTTGATTCGACTTTTTTTCAAAAAAGCGTTGGCGCTGGCGCAGATAGCACTGCGGGCACATGCTTTGATATTCCACCTGCGCCGCGGCATCAATGACCACCTGCTCGCCCTCGAACACAAAGCGGCCGTTGACGCGGCGGGCGTTGAACATGGCCTTGCGGCCGCAGGCGCAGACGGTTTTCATCTCCTCGATGGTGTGCGCCAGCTGCAGAAGCCGGGTGCTGCCCGGAAAGCCCCGGCCGGAAAAATCGGTCCGCAGGCCATAACAGATGACGGGAATGTTTTCGGTGACGGTCAGCCAGAACAGCTGCTCGGCCTGCGCGGGCTGCAGAAACTGGCACTCATCCACCAGAATGCAGGCCAGCGGCCCCCCGCTGCGAAGCGCATCAGCCACCAGCGCGCCGATATCGTCGCCCGGGGCCAGCAGAAGATCGACCCGGCGGCGCGCGCCCAACCGGCTTACCACATCCGCGCCGCCCTTGGTATCCACCGCGGGCTTGCACAGCAGCACCCGCATGCCGCGCTCTTCATAATTGAACGCCGCCTGCAGCAGCGCGGTGCTTTTGCCGCTGTTCATGGCGCCGTAGCGAAAATACAGCTTTGCCATAGCCCTCCCCCGCGCCGCACGGGCGGTCACTCCATTTTTTCACGCACCCGGTAGCCCAGGCTCATCATGCTGTCGCCCAGGTGAACGTTTTCGACAATAATATCCGGATAATTGACCGAAAGGTCATAATGGCTGAAGTTCAGAAAGCCCTGAATGCCGCATTCGACCAGCGTCGGCGCCAGCAGGCGCGCCGGTTCACGCGGCAGGCACAGCACCGCCACCTGCGGATGATGGGCGCGGCAGAACGCCGAAAGGCCATCCACCGCCAGAATAGGCGTGTTGCACACCGTCTGCCCCACCAGTGCGGGGTTTGCATCAAACGCCGCCAGCAGGCGGTAGCCCTGCACCTCGTTGGCGATCCATCGGGCAATGGCGCGGCCCAGCGAGCCAACGCCGATCAAAATGGCATCCAGCCGTTCCTCGTGGAAAAGCAAACGCTCCAGCTCCTGCAGAAGGGTGTGCACATCATAGCCGATCCCCTGCTGGCCAAAACCGCCGAAGCAGTTGAAATCCTGCCGGACCTGAGAGGCGGTCGCCCCCATCATACGCGCCAGCTCGCTGGAGCTGACCTTGCGCACGCCGGAGCTTTCCAGTTCTTTCAGATAGCGATAATATTTCGGCAGCCGACGCACCACCGGCAGTGCCGCTTTTGTGTTTGACATCGTGACCCCCCGTTGTTCGCAATGTTGGTAACAAATATTATACGAATTTTCGGCGGGCTTGTCAATTCCGCAGCGGGCATATTCGGCCCATTTGGCGCGCATACTAGCCGGGAAGCTTTTGCAGACGCAGAAAAGAGGAGGCGATCTTCATGCCGGAGGAAAAGGGC
>CAKTAM010000177.1 GCA_934527255.1 uncultured Oscillospiraceae bacterium
TTTATATGCTGTGCGCAACAGTTGTTATTCATTAAGCAACTTAGAAGAAACCACTTTCATTGCAAAAGGAGGACGCATGAAGCAACCGAATAAGACAGACAAGCTTTCCCGGCCCGCTTCGCCCGGCGCGGGCGAAGAACCCGGCGCAAACACCGGGGCAGCCTATCCCGCAGCGGCATACACTGCCGCAGGGGCGGCCGCAAACGGCTTTGACGCTGCGGGCGCCGCCGCAGACGCCGCACCTTTGCCCACAGGCATCCCCGCAAACGGCATGGCCGCAGCAGACCTTTTGGCCGCCGCGGCCCAAAACGACCCCGCCGCAGCAAACAGCGGCGAGAGCAACGCCAATTCTCTTTCACCCGAAAAGGCCGCCCTGCCCGGCCAACTGGAAAGCAAGCCGACAGAAAACAGCGCCGACACCCAAAGCGCCGACGGCCCCGCCGTGCAGGCGGATGCCTCCCCCGCCGCCCAATACGCCGACCCCAAGCGCTACCCCGAAGCGCCGTTTTCCTACCGCATGGCCGAAAGCGAGAGCGTCTCGCTGGCGGACGGCTCGCTGGAATGCACCTTTACGGATTTTACCCTGCCCGGCCGCAACGGCTTTGACCTGACCATTGCGCGGCGCTACGATTCCAACAACGCCAACCTGTACGAAATGACCCCCGAAGCATATGACGGCGGCGTGCGCACCGTGCGCCGCGAAAACTTCCACAACTTCCGGCAATACGGCCTGGGGTACGGCTGGCAGTTTGTGCTGCCGTCGGTGGAAATTGTGCCCGAAAGCCAGCGCCGCGCCGGGGTGAGCTATGCCGCGACCCTGCACCTGGAGGACGGGCGGCACCTTGCGCTGGAAAACGGCCGCCTGCAGGAGTATTCCCTGCTGGATGTGCAGGCCGAGGCCGTCAGCGGCACGCTGACCCACCCCTGCCGCACCGGCGAAAGCCGCGCCTATCAGCTGCGCGTTTCGTACAAGGATGGCCGCGCCGACTATTTTGCCCGCTGCAGCGACGCCGACGGTAGGCTGGACTGCTGGCGGCTGTGCGCCCGCACCGACCGCTTCGGCAACGCCATCTTCTTCACCCTGCACGACGGCGGCGGCATGACCGTGATCGACAGCTGGGGCCGCACCCTGACCCTGCAGCGCACCGGCAGCGACCTTCGCTGGAGCCTGCCCGACGGCAGCGCCCTGCGCTATCTGTTTGAAGATGTGCCCACCGGCCGCCGCCTGCTGGGCGTGGTGGATGAAATGGCCCGCGCCACCTGGTACGCCTATTACGACCCGACGGTCTACAGCGCCGTTTCGCAGGTGGCAAATGCGGCGCACGGCGACACCGCGCAATACGCCTTTACCTACCAGCTGCTGAAAAAGATCACCCATCCCACCGGCGGCGTCACCTGCTATGAATACGCCGCGCCCGGCGCGCCGCTGCAGCTGACCGTCAACGACCTTGGCGGCGTGCGCCGGTATTTTCCGCTGAAAAAGCGCTTTGACCGTTACGCCGACAGCGAGGCCGAGCCCCAGCGCAGCGCCGTCAGCTATGCCTACACGCTGGCCGGCAGCGGCAAATACATCTGCCGCACGCAGGTGACGCGCGGCGACGCCATTGCCGAGCAGCACCACTTCGACGCCGACGGCCAGCTGACCCGGTCGGAGATCTCCCACGCCGGGCAGCTGCGCGAGACCGTGGTCTACACCTACGGCACGCAGAAGACCGCGCCCGATTACCGGCAGATCATCCGCACGGTGCGCACGCAATATGCCGACGGCCGCAGCCTGACCCACACCACCCAGACCGCCTACACCGCCGATAAAAAGCGGGATATCGCCAGCCTGCGCGAGACCTGGGCCGAGGCCCCGCAGCTGGATTCTCTCACCCAGTACCGCTACGGCAGCTTTGGCCAGCAGCTGGAAAAAAGCTACCCGCAGAGCGACGGCGTGACCATCCGCGAGGTGTGCACCCTGCGCGCCGACGGCAAGGCCGTTGAGACCGCCGCCGTCTATGCCAACGACGCCCTGCAGCAGCTGACCCGGTATGAATACGGCAGCGCCGGGGCGCAGAAGGATCAGGTGGTCAAAGAGCACCGCTTGTATGCCAGGCCCGGCGAGGCGCTTTCGGCCGAAAGCCCCTGTTACACCCGCCTGTTTGCCTATGCCGACGGCTGCGCCCAGCCGGTGAGCGTCATCCAGACCGGCCTGACGGATGCCGACGGCGCAGCGCTGCCGGATGTCACCGAGCGCTTTGCCTACGACCTGCGCGGCAGCCGCACCCGCGCCGTGGACGGCCTTGGCAATGCCACCGAATACCAATATAACGCGGCGGGCGAACCGGTGTGCGAGACCCTGCCCCCGGTGGACGGCGTGCGCCACACCCGCACCCGCGCATATGACGCCGCGCGCAACTATATTGTGCTGACGGATGAAAACGGCGCGCGGCTGCGCGCCCAGTACACCCCGCTGGGCCAGCTGCAGGCCGTGTACTTTGCGCTGCGCGATTACCCCACGCCGGGCGATATTCCCGCCGTGCGGTATGAATACGATGTGCACGGCCGCCGCACTGCCGAAACGGTGCTGGAGGGCGACGCCGCAGGCACGCCCCGCCGCACCGTGCGCTATACCTACGACAGCTTCGACCGTGTGCTGGAAAAGCGCATTCTTTCCCCGGACGGCGGCGAACTGTACCGCGAGGCGTTTGTTTATACCGACCTGTACCGTGACCCGGATGCCGGGATGCGCTGCGTAAACCGCACGCAGAAAACCGTATTCGGCGCAGGCCCCGACGCGCCCGACCTGCAGACCGTGACGGATACCGACCCGGCGGGCCGCACCGTCAAGGAGATGACCGCAGGCATCTGCCGCGCCCTGTATGAGTATGACAAGCTGGATAACCGCACCGTTATCACGGATATTCAGGGCACAAGCGTGCACCAGAGCTTTGACTGGGCCGGGCGGTGGGCGAGCTGACCGCCGAGACCGATTATATGGGTGCCGTCACCCGCTACACCCGGGATGCGCTGGGCCGCTGCCTGTGCAAAAGCGTTGAGCTGGGCGGCGGCGACACCGC
>CAKTAM010000178.1 GCA_934527255.1 uncultured Oscillospiraceae bacterium
GGGTTGACAGGTGCGCCGCGTCTTTTGAAAGGGACGGACGGTCTGGCACAGCTGGCCGGGATGGATGGCGCGGATGTGGTACTGAACGCCGTTGTGGGGATTGCCGGGCTGGCCTCTACGCTGGCAGCGATCGAAAGCGGAAAGGATCTGGCGCTGGCCAACAAAGAAAGTCTGGTAACGGGCGGCCAGTTGGTAAAAAAAGCGGTCCGCGAGCATGGCGTTCATCTTCTTCCAGTGGACAGTGAGCATTCGGCTATTTTTCAGTGCCTGCAGGATGCACACTCTGCACGGGCACTGGATCGCATTCTGCTGACGGCCTCGGGCGGCCCCTTTTTTGGTTATACCCGCCAGCAGCTGCAGCATGTGACAAAGGCGGACGCTCTGCGCCATCCAAACTGGAGTATGGGCGCTAAAATCACCATTGACAGTGCAACGCTGATGAACAAGGGTCTGGAGGTGATAGAGGCCTCCTGGCTGTTTGATGTGCCGTGCGAAAAAATTGATATTGTGGTACAGCGCCAGAGCATCATTCACTCAATGGTGCAGTTTGCCGATCATTCCATTCTGGCACAGCTGGGCGTTCCGGATATGCGCATTCCCATTCAGTATGCGCTTACCTGGCCGGAGCGTACAGCGGGCTGCGCGCCAAGGTTGGATTTTTCGACGCTGACCTCCATCACGTTTGATATGGCGGATGAAGAAACGTTCCGCTGTCTGCCCGCCTGTAAAAAGGCGCTGCAGGCAGGCGGCCTGACGCCCTGTGCCGTCAACGGGGCCAACGAGGCGGCAGTCGCCCTGTTTTTGCAGGACCGCATTCCCTTTCTGCGCATTGGCGAGCTGGTGGAGCGTGTAGCGCAGGAATATTCCGGCCCGGTCTCCTATGACCTGCGGGACGTTTACGAGTGCGACCGCGCGGCGCGTGCCTATGTGCAGTCACATTTGAAGGAAAGCTGACGCTGCCGCAGCGCTGTGCACGCTGCCTCAGGACTTTTTTCGAAAAAAAGAAAGGTGCTTTTGAGAATGACGATCCTCCTAACAATTCTGGCCGCGGTGGTGACCTTCGGCGTTGTGATTTTGGTGCACGAGGGCGGACATTTTGTCACCGCAAAGCTGTGCGGTATTCGGGTAAACGAGTTTTCCCTTGGCATGGGGCCAAAGCTGTTCAGCTTTGGAAAAGGGGAGACCCGCTATTCACTGCGTCTGTTTCCTATTGGCGGCTTTGTCAGTATGGAGGGGGAGGACGAGGAAAGCGACGACCCGCGTTCGTTTCAAAAGGCCAAGGTATGGAAACGGATACTTGTGGTGGTGGCCGGCGCTTTCATGAACCTTGTACTGGGCTTTGCCGTGATGATCGCTGTTGTCAACTGTGACAGCGTTATCACCAGCCGCACGGTCAGCGGTTTTTACGACGGCGCGGCCACACAGGCCTCCGGGCTGGAGGTGGGCGATACCATCCTTTCCGTCAACGGCCGAAAGTGCTATATTGCAAACGATATTCTGTACGAGTTTGCCCGTGTGGATTCGGGTACTGCAGAAATGGTCGTCCTGCGGGACGGCAAGCGGGTAACACTGCCTACCGTTACCTTTGCCACTGCACAGACGGAGGATGGAACCAACCAGATTATTATTGATTTCACGGTACTTCCCATTGAAAAAAATGTGGGCACGGTCCTGCAGGAATCCGCACGTTGGACGGTCAGCTTTGCAAGGCTGATCTTTCTGTCGCTGGTCGATCTGGTGACGGGGCGTGTGGCGGTAAACAACCTGTCCGGCCCGGTCGGCATTGTTTCAACGATCGCGACAGCGGTAAACTATGGCTGGCAGCCGCTTTTGCAGCTTCTGGCGCTGATCACCATCAACCTTGGCATTTTCAATCTGCTGCCGCTGCCCGCATTGGATGGCGGAAAGTTCTTTCTGCTTGTGCTGGAGGCCATACGCCGCAAGCCCATTCCGGAAAAATATGAGGCGATCATCAACACCGTCGGTTTTGTACTGTTGATGCTGCTGATGGTGTTTGTGACCTTCAATGATATTGTTCGCCTGATCACGGGTGGATGACAGAGCGGCAAAGCGCATGGGGGATATGATGAAACGGGAATGCAGAACGGTTAGTGTCGGCGGTGTGCTGCTGGGCGGCCAGAACCCGGTCGCGGTACAGAGCATGCTGAATGTGCCGGTCACGGATATTGAAGGCAATGTGCAGCAGGCGCTCCGTCTGGAAAAGGCCGGGTGCCAGCTCATTCGGGTAACGGTGCCGCGCCCGGAGGACGCTGCGGTCGTCTTGGCACTGAAAAAAGCGGTTTCCGTGCCGGTGGTGGCGGATATTCATTTTGATTACCGGGCCGCATTGGCCTGTGTGGATGCGGGCGTGGATAAAATTCGCATCAATCCGGGCAACATTGGCAGCGCCGACCGGGTAAAGGCGGTAGCGGATGCCTGCCGTGCACATGGAATACCGATCCGCATTGGAGTCAATGCCGGCAGTCTGGAAAAGGAAATTCTGGAAAAATACGGCGCGCCCACGGCACAGGCCATGGTGGAAAGCGCCTTGTATCATATCTCTCTTCTGGAGAAACAGCATTTTTATGATATTGTGGTCTCTATGAAGTCCTCCAGCGTTCCGGTCATGGTGCAGGCTTATCGTATGCTGGCGCAGCGCTGTGCGTACCCGCTGCACATCGGCGTGACCGAAGCGGGAACATACCGAATGGGTTTGGTAAAATCGGCCGTCGGCATTGGCAGCGTGCTGTTGGATGGCATTGGCGACACGCTGCGCGTTTCTCTGACGGATGACCCTGTGCTGGAGGTTCAGGCCGGGTACGATATTCTGCGCGCCTGCGGGCATTCCGTTCCGGGGCCGGAGCTGATCTCCTGCCCCACCTGCGGCCGAACACAGATCGATCTGGTCGCTTTGGCAAAAGAGGTCGAGCAGCGCCTGCAGGGCTGCCGCAAAAACATCAAGG
>CAKTAM010000179.1 GCA_934527255.1 uncultured Oscillospiraceae bacterium
CTATTCCACCGTGCATGCCGTGACGACCATCAAACGTGCGGGGTACGAGGCGATCATCATCAACAACAACCCCGAGACGGTTTCCACCGATTATACCTGTTCGGATAAGCTGTATTTTGAGCCGCTGCATGTAGAAGACGTCATGAACATTCTGCTGCTGGAAAAGCCGGTGGGGGTCATTGCCTCGCTGGGCGGCCAAACGGCTATCAATCTGGCCGAGCCGCTGCGGCGGCGCGGGGTGCGCATCATCGGCACGGATTGCGATGCCATCGAGCGCGCCGAAAACCGTGACGCATTTGAAAAGGTGTTGGAAAAGCTGGGCATTCCGCAGCCGAACGGCCGTGCGGTCACCAAAATCGAGGACGGCGTAAAGGCCGCCGCAGAGATCGGTTATCCGGTGCTGGTCAGACCGTCGTTTGTGTTGGGCGGCCGCGCCATGCAGATCGTGGCGGATGAAAACCAGCTGCGCCATTATTTGAAAACGGCGGTGGAAATCGACGAGGATAAGCCGGTGCTGGTGGATAAGTACATCATCGGCAAAGAGCTTGAGGTCGACGCCATCTGCGACGGTACGGACGTCTTCGTGCCCGGCATTATGGAGCTTGTCGAGCGAACCGGCATCCACAGCGGCGACTCGATCAGCGTGTATCCCACCTTCAGCGTATCGCAGAAGGTCAAGGGCACGATCTTGGATTATGCCAAGCGTCTTGGCCTGGGGATCGGCATCGTCGGCCTGTACAATATCCAGTTCATTGTCGATAAGCAGGAAAAGGTCTACATTATCGAGGTCAACCCGCGTTCCTCCCGTACCGTGCCGTTCCTGTCCAAATCGACCGGCTACAGTCTGGCGGATATTGCCACTCTGGTCATCCTTGGAAAATCGCTGAAGGAGCAGGGGATCTTCGGCCTGTATCCGGAAGAGAAAAAGCGCTGGTACGTCAAGGTGCCCGCCTTCTCGTTCTCCAAGCTGCGCGGGCTGGATGCCTACCTTTCGCCGGAGATGAAATCCACCGGCGAAGCGATCGGCTATGATGACAAGCTGACGCGCGCTCTGTACAAGGCGCTGAAGGCATCCGGTATGAGCGTAATGAATTACGGTACGGTTTTTGCCACCATTGCCGATCAGGATAAGGAGGAAGCCATTCCGCTGATCCGCCGGTTCTACAATATGGGCTTCAATATTCAGGCCACCGAGGGAACGGCACGCATCCTCAAGCAGAACGGCATCCGAACCCACGTACTGCATAAGATCAGCGAGGGCAGCGAGGAAATACTGGAGGCGATCCGCGGCGGCTACGTCAACTATGTGATCAATACGCGCGACGTCCGTTCGTCGGATGTGCTCTCGGACGGCCACGAGATCCGCCAGTGCGCGGTGGAAAACAATGTGACCATTTTCACCTCGCTGGATACCGTGCGCGTGCTGCTGGATGTTCTGGAGGAGACCACGCTGGGTATTTCGACGATCGATGCGTAAAAACAAAAGCCCGGCAGGGTGTGAGGAGATACTATGACGCAGGGAATATATACGCTGCTGCAAAACGACCCCATTGCCCCCGGTGTTTACCGCATGGTGCTGGAGGGCGATACCTCGGCGCTGCAGCGGCCCGGGCAATTTGTCAACATCCGTCTGGAGGGGCGCTACCTGCGCCGCCCCATTTCGGTATGCGACTGGACGCAGTACACCATCACATTGATTTATAAGGTGGTGGGCGGCGGAACGGCGCAGATGAGCGCCATGCAGCCCGGTCAGCAGCTGGATGTGCTGGTGGGGCTTGGCAACGGCTTTGATATAGCCAAAAGCGGGCAGGCACCGCTGCTTGTCGGCGGCGGCGTAGGGGTGCCGCCGCTGTATGGCCTGTGCAAAGCGCTGCGCGCACAGGGAAAGCCGGTTCAGGTGATCCTGGGGTTCAACACGGCAAATGAGATTTTTTATGAAGAGGAGTATCGTGACCTTGGCGCGCAGGTGCTTGTTACGACGGCTGACGGCAGCCGCGGCATTCCGGGCTTTGTGACGGATGCACTGCCCGGGCTTTCCTACAGCTATTTTTACACCTGCGGGCCAATGCCCATGTTCCGTGCGCTGGAAAAGGCGGTCGTCACCGGCGGTCAGTACAGCTTTGAGGAACGGATGGGCTGCGGCTTCGGCGCATGCATGGGCTGCAGCTGCAAAACCAAATACGGCAGCAAACGCATCTGCAAGGATGGCCCCGTGCTGGAAAGAGAGGAGATCGTATGGTGAACACAAAAGTGACGCTGTGCGGAGTCGAGCTGGACAACCCGGTCATTCCTGCCAGCGGGACCTTTGGTTATGGCTATGAGTTTGCCGAGCTGTACGACATCAACTGTCTGGGCAGCTTCTCCTTCAAGGGAACAACGCGGCAGCCGCGCTTTGGTAACCCGACGCCGCGCATTGCAGAGTGCGAGGCCGGTATGCTGAATGCCGTTGGCCTGCAGAACCCCGGGGTGGAGCAGGTGATCGCGCAGGAGCTGCCGCGGCTGCGCAAGTGCTTTCACAAGCCGGTCATGGCCAATATCAGCGGCTTTTCGGTGGAGGAGTATGTCGAGACCTGCCGGATGCTGAACGACCAGCAGAATATTGGCTGGTTTGAGGTCAATATTTCCTGCCCCAATGTGCACGGCGGAGGCATGAGCTTCGGCACGTCGCCGCAGGCGGCGGCACAGGTAACGGCGGCCGTTCGCCGTGTTACCGATAAACCGCTGATCGTCAAGCTGTCCCCCAATGTGACCGATATTGCGGCCATTGCCAGGGCATGCGAGGAGCAGGGGGCGGACGGCATCAGTCTGATCAATACCCTGATGGGAATGCGCATTGATCTTGCCCGTCGGCGGCCGGTGCTGGCTAACGGCACAGGCGGTTTTTCCGGCCCGGCCATCAAGCCGGTGGCGGTGCGGATGATCTGGCA
>CAKTAM010000180.1 GCA_934527255.1 uncultured Oscillospiraceae bacterium
GCCTGCTGCAGGGCGGATACATTCACGCCGGAGAGTATGCACGGCGGCATGGGCATGCGGGCATCTGTTCGCAAAGCGAGTGGGGCCCCATTGCGCGAGATCTGGAGCTGGTGCGTGAGACCGGGTGCGCTTATCATGTCTGCCATGTTTCCACAAAGGAGAGTGTTGCGCTGATACGGCGTGCCAAGGCGCAGGGACTGAACGTGACCTGTGAGACCGCGCCGCATTATCTGACACTGTGCGAAGAGGATCTGTGTGAGGACGGATGCTTTAAAATGAACCCGCCTCTGCGCACGGCGGAGGATCGCGACGCTTTGCTGGAGGGATTGACTGACGGAACGATTGATATGATCGCGACTGACCATGCGCCGCACAGCGCTGCCGAAAAGGCGCAGGGGCTGAAGGGCAGCAAAATGGGGGTTGTCGGGCTGGAAACGGCTTTTCCGGTCCTCTATACCCGGCTGGTGCTGCCCGGGAGATTGTCTCTGGAGCGTCTGCTGCAGGCCATGGCTCAGCAGCCGCGCCGCCGTTTTGGCATTCCGGACGGGCAGGATTTCAGCATCTGGGATCTGCAGACGGAATACCGCATTGAGCCGGATACGTTTTTATCCATGGGAAAAAGCACGCCCTTTGCCGGGTGGAAGGTATATGGCCGCTGTCTGGCGACCATTCGAGGAGGAAAGATCGTATGGCAGGAGAACTGAATCGAAAGATCGTGCTGGAGGACGGCAGCGAATATCTGGGAACAGGTTTTGGCGCGTGTGAAGACCGCGTGTGCGAAATTGTGTTCAACACCTCAATGGTAGGGTATCAGGAGATCATCTCCGATCCCTCCTATACGTATCAGATGGTCGTGATGACCTATCCGCTCATTGGCAACTACGGTATCGCCGATGAGGATTATGAAACCAGAGTTCCGACGATCGGTGGTCTGGTCGTGCGGGAGTATAATGATTATCCCTCCAACTTCCGTTATACCAAGACACTTTCTGAGGTCATGGAGGAGTACCATATTCCGGGCATTGCCGGTGTGGACACCAGAAAGCTGACCCGAAGCATCCGCGATCTGGGCAGCCGCAAGGTGCTGATCACCTCTGCGCAGACCTCAAAGGAAGAGGCCATGGCCATTCTGCAGGAGACGTCGATCCCGCATGACGCGGTGGCTCGCGTCAGCTGCCGCAAGCGCTGGTATTCGCGCACGGCCAACGCACGCTATAATGTGGTGGCTGTGGATTGCGGCATCAAGCACAATATCATCCGCTCGCTGAATGCGCGCGGATGCAATGTGACCATTGTGCCCTATGACAGCACGGCCGAGCAGGTCGAAAACATGCGGCCGGACGGCGTATTCCTTTCCAACGGCCCCGGAGACCCGGAGGATGTGACCAGCGTTATTGAGCTGGTGCGTCAGCTGCGGGGGAAATACCCCATTTTCGGTATCTGCCTTGGCCATCAGATGATCAGCCTTGCCTACGGTGCCAGGACGTACAAGCTGAAATTCGGCCATCGCGGCGGCAACCATCCTGTAAAAAACCTGCTGACCGGCAAGCTGGAGATCACATCGCAGAACCACAGCTACGCAGTGGATGCCGACAGTCTGGAGGGGACCGGGCTGGAGATCACCCATATCAATATTCTGGATAACACTGTTGAGGGGCTGCAGTGCGAGAAGGATCGGCTTTTCAGTGTACAGTATCACCCGGAAAGTGCGCCCGGCCCGCAGGACAGTGCCTATCTGTTTGACCGCTTTATTGCGTTGATGAAGGAGGGAAAGCATCATGCCTAAGAGAACCGACCTGAAAAAAATTCTGGTGATCGGTTCCGGCCCGATCGTCATCGGCCAGGCCGCCGAATTTGACTATGCCGGCACACAGGCCTGCCTGGCGCTGAAAGAGGAAGGGTACGAGGTGGTGTTGTGCAACTCGAACCCGGCCACTATTATGACGGATACCACCGTAGCGGACAAGGTGTATATGGAGCCGCTGACGCTGGAATATGTGGCGAAGGTGATCCGATACGAGCGTCCTGACGCCGTTGTGCCAGGGATCGGCGGGCAGACTGGCCTGAACCTTGCCATGCAGCTGGAGAAAAAAGGCGTTCTGCGTGAGTGCCAGGTGGAGCTGCTGGGCACCAGCAGCCGCAGCATCGAGCGTGCGGAGGACCGCGAGCTTTTCAAGGAGCTGTGCGAGGAGCTGGGCGAGCCGGTGCTTCCCTCCAAAATCGCCTCTACGGTCGACGAGGGCGTTCAGGTAGCCGCCGAGATCGGTTATCCGGTCGTGCTGCGCCCGGCGTTCACGCTGGGCGGGACCGGCGGCGGCTTCGCCGATAACGAGGAGGAGTGCCGCGAGCTTCTGAAAAATGCGCTTAAGCTGTCGCCGGTGCATCAGGTGCTGGTGGAAAAAAGCATCCGCGGCTATAAGGAGATCGAGTATGAGGTCATGCGCGATTCCAATGATACCGCTATTACCATCTGCAACATGGAAAACATTGACCCGGTCGGCATTCATACCGGCGATTCGGTCGTGGTGTGCCCGTCGCAGACGCTGACCAATAAGGAATATCACATGCTGCGCGACAGTGCGCTGCGCATTATTCGCGCGCTGCAGATCGAGGGCGGCTGTAATGTGCAGTTTGCGCTGGATCCGCTTTCCTTCCAGTACTATGTCATCGAGGTAAACCCCCGCGTCTCCCGTTCTTCCGCACTGGCCTCCAAGGCCAGCGGCTACCCGATCGCCCGGGTCTCGGCAAAAATTGCGGTCGGCATGACGCTGGATGAAATCCGCATTGCCAATACGCCCGCCTCCTTTGAGCCCACGCTGGATTATGTGGTCACCAAAATGCCGCGCTTCCCGTTTGATAAATTCACCTCTGCCAACAACCGGCTTTCCACTCAGATGAAAGCGACCGGCGAGGTGATGAGCAT
>CAKTAM010000181.1 GCA_934527255.1 uncultured Oscillospiraceae bacterium
CTGGCACAGCGTGCTTGCCAGCGCTTCCCGGTCGATCATGGCGGGGGTTCCTCCTTTGCGGTTGTGTGCCCGCCCGGCTGGGGCGGGTCCTCTCCTCTGCTTCAAGCGCGCCTGCGCCCTGCGCGGCGGTTCAGACGGCGATCTGTGCGGGCAATTCACGGAAGCTTCCACCCTCTTCTCCATCCTGCTTTGCTTCTTCCGCCTCACGCTGGCGGTGCATTCCGGCAAGCATCACGTCATACAGAGCAACGAGCTGATGGGCTGGCACCGGGCGCAGATCCACGCCCATACTGTCCTTTTGCTCTGCGCCCTGCAGCGTGATAACTCGCATGGTACTTCCTCCTTTCTTCGTTCAGCCTGCCATTATGCCCGCGCTTTTTGGCAGGCCGGTCGGCGGTCATTCGCTTCGCGAATGAGTCAGCGCTTCCCAGCCTCCTCGGCGAAGAACACCGCGAACCATTCCTCCCGAGGCAGCTGCAGCAGCCCGGCCAGCATGGCCAGCTCCCGTGCGCGGAAGTCGCTGCGGTTGTTGATCTTGTTCAGCAGGCCGTGATAGGTGATGCCCATCTTTTCGGCCAGAAAGCCCACCTTGTATCCGGATTCTTTGATTTTCCGGCGCAGCAGCTCTGTATTTGTCATGTTGATTTCTCCTTTGTTCGTCTTTTGTTTTCTTGACAGCCCCTGCTTCAGGAGCTAGCTTTTTGCGGGGTTTCTCACTGCACTTTTGCACCGACCGTTTCGGCCTCTGAGGCGGACATTCTGCCCGCCAGCTCATCCAAAGAGCAGTGCAGCACATCTGCCAGCTGACGGCCCAGTGCCAGTGTCGGTATCTTGCTGCCGCGCTCGATCTGACAGATCATGGACGGGTCGACCTGCACCATTTCGGCCAGTTCGCACTGCAGATAGCCCAGCGCTTCCCGCCGCTGACGGATGCGTTCTCCGATCGTCATGGGTTTTCTCCTTTCCGTCCGGTGCGGCCGTCCTCCTCTTCCGGTTCGGGCGGCATTTTTTCAGAAAAGGCTGCTCTTTTTCACTTTTTCGCTTTTCTGCTGCACCTTTTTGACAAATTTTATTGATTTTTTCGGTTTGCCTGTGGTATATTGGTTTTGCAACCTGACCATGGTCACAGTTTAGCAAACAATTGTTTGCTCGTCAAGCTTTTTGTAAACATTTGTTTGCTTTCTGCGTTTTATACAAATTTGAGGTAACTGTTTTGGATACAATCACAAGAATTCTGGAGCTGGCCAAACAACGGGGCATCTCGCAAAAGCACCTGTGCTCGCTGGTGGGCGTAAGCCGTACCTACCTTTCCATGACGAAAGGCCGCAGGACGGTGCCGCCGGAAAAATACCTGCGTGTCTGGGCGCAGGAGCTGCGCACCTCGCTGGACTACCTGCAGTGCAAAACGGATGATCCTTCGCCTGAGGCTCTTTTGGGCAACGAAAAAGAGCCGGGCACAATGGCCCGACTCTCGCCTGTCAAGGATGAACTGCTTCGCCTGTTGTCTGCTTTGCCGGATGATCTGGCCCCGGATGCTCTGGAGTATCTGCGGCAGCTGAACGCTGCACAAGCTCCGTCAGATACCGGATCAGACGCAGCCGGTTCTCCGGACTGAGCGTTTCCCACGCAGCGGCGATCTCCTGTTTTACGGCACTGAGTTCCGGCTGCAAACGGTTTTCGCGGGAGCTTTCCATAGCAGGTCCTCCTTTCCGGGCGGCCGCTTTCACAGCCCGCCAGCGTGTGGTTTGCTTTTCATGCTCATTATATCGCAGTCCGTTCCGTTTTGCCTAGACCCAACGTTTCGACAAATTTCGACAATCGGCTGCGCCGACAGAAAGGGGGCGATCCGCATGGCACGGAAAAAGAAGTACCATCTGCGCGAGGTGCACAGCGTCTGTATCTACGCCCGCTATTCGGCCGGTTCGCGCCAAACGGATCAATCCATCGAGGGGCAGCTGCAGGTGTGCCGCGACTATGCCGCTGCGCAGGGCTATACGGTAACAAGGATCTACCGTGACAGCCATATCAGCGGCACGACGGACGACCGGGCGCAGTTTCGGCAGATGCTGGCGGACAGCGACACAGGTGCCTTTGATGCGGTGCTGGTCTGGAAGAACGACCGCTTCGGCCGCAACCTGGAGGAGCAGGTCGTCAATGAGATGCGCCTGAAAAACAACGGCGTTTCTCTGATCTCCGTCACGGAGCCGCTGGCCGAGGGCCCGCTGGGGCCAATGCAGAAAGCCCTGCTGATGGGCATTGCCGAGTTTTACAGTGCAGCCAACAGCGAAAATGTACGCCGCGGCATGCGGCAGGCCGCGCTGAACTGCCAGGTGATCAGCGGCGCCATTCCGTTTGGCTACCGCAAGGGTGCCGACAAGCGCTTTGCGCTGGATCCTCCCGCCGCCGACATGGTGCGGGAAATTTACCAGCGATACGATTGCGGCGAAAAGATTTTTTCCATCATGGACGACTGCAACCGCCGCGGCTTCCGCACCGTGCAGCGCAGCGCCCCGTTCACCCACAACACCATGTATTCCATCCTTTCCAATGAGCGCTATACCGGCGTTTACCTGTGGAAGGATGTCCGCATCGAGGGCGGTATGCCGCAGATCGTCGACCGCGAGCTGTTTGAGCGGGTGCGCGCCAAAATGCAGCAAAACAAAAAAGCACCTGCCCGCAGCAAGGCGGCTGAGCCCTTTCTGCTGACCACGCGCTGCTTCTGCGCTTTGTGCGGCGCCCCTATGATCGGCGACAGCGGTACCGGAAAAAACGGAACCACCCATTATTATTACAGCTGTGCCGCACGGAAAAACGCGCGCAGCAAACGGGACGCCTGCCCACAAAAGAGCATCCGCAAGGACGCTTTGGAGGAGTTGGTGCTGCGCCGCACCTTAAGTGACCTGCTGCAGCCGCAGACC
>CAKTAM010000182.1 GCA_934527255.1 uncultured Oscillospiraceae bacterium
CTGGAAGACTGCGGCTATATGGCACGTATCGCATTCATTATGGACCGTATCTTCCGCAAGTTCGGCCTGTCCGGCAAATCCTTCATTCCCATGCTGATCGGTACCGGCTGCGGCGTTCCCGGTGTTATGGCTTCCCGTACCATCGAAAACGAGCGTGACCGCCGTATGACCATCATGACCACCTGCTTCATTCCCTGCGGCGCGAAAATGCCCATCATCGGCCTGATCGCCGGCGCTCTGTTCGGCGGCAGCGGTTTGGTGGCTGTTTCGGCCTACTTCATCGGCGTGGCCGCCATCATCATTTCCGGCATCATGCTGAAGAAGACCAAGGCTTTCTCGGGTGATCCCGCTCCGTTCGTTATGGAGCTGCCTGCTTACCATGCCCCCACGGCCAGCAACGTGCTGCGTTCCATGTGGGAGCGCGGCTGGTCTTTCATTAAGAAGGCCGGAACCATCATCCTGCTGTCCAGCATTGTGCTGTGGTTCCTGCAGGGCTTCGGTGTGGTCGACGGCTCCTTCGGCATGGTCGACGACATGAACGACTCCATCCTGGCTACCGTCGGCAATGCGATCGCCTTCATCTTTGCCCCGCTTGGCTTTGGCAACTGGAAGGCCGCTGTGGCTTCCATCACCGGCCTGATCGCCAAGGAGAACGTGGTCAATACCTTCGGCATCCTGTACCGCTACGCTGGCGAGCTGTCCGAGAATGGCGACGAGATCTGGAGTCTGGTGGCTGCGGATTACACCAAGCTGAGCGCCTACAGCTTCATGATCTTCAACCTGCTGTGCGCTCCCTGCTTTGCCGCTATGGGCGCTATCAAGCGTGAGATGAACAACGCGAAGTGGACGCTGGGCGCTATCGGCTATATGTGCGGCTTTGCCTATGCCATCGCGCTGATCGTCTATCAGATCGGCAGCGCCATCACCGGCAACATCAATGTGATTGGCTTCATTGCCGCTCTGGTTGTGCTGGCGTTCCTGCTGTATATGCTGTTCCGTCCCTACAAGGAGTCGGAGAAGCTGACGGAAAAAGTGCGTGTCTGAGCATATCCGGTCAGAATAAGACCGAACGTGCCATAAGGAGGTGTACCGTATGTTTGCATGGCTTGCTGCCAACGGCAGTTCTTTGTTGGTTGGCGCGGTAGTTGTTGTCGTGGTTGCGCTGATTATTGTCAACATGGTAAAAAACAAGCGCAGCGGGCGTTCGTCCTGCGGCGGTGACTGCGCATCCTGCGGGGCCTGCGGTTCCGGGTGCGCCGGTCATTCAGCAGAAAAATCCTGAACAGGACGGGGGGCGCGGGCTTTGCGGCCTGCGCCCCCTGTTTTATCGGTGGAGGTACCCATGGACGAAACCAGACGCCCTTTGACGGCCGCCCATATCCGTTATCTGCTGACCTTGTGGGAGCTGGAGCAGACAACACAGCAGAAAGGCATTCGCTGCGTTGAGATCGCCGGTGTGCTGGGGGTAACAAAATCCAGCGTGCACACCATGCTGGAAAACCTGCGCGGGATGGGCCTGATCGAAAAGGACCGTTACAGCAAGGCCTATTTCACCCCGCAGGGGCGGGCCTTTGCAGGCTTGTGCAGCGACTGGTATCAAAGCGTTTATCGCTATCTGGATGCCGGGCTGCAAAGCGGCATCCTGCCCCAGGCAGCGGATATCCGCACCGCAGCGTGCGCTGTGCTGACACAGCTGCCGCCGCCGCAGACGGCGGCCGTCTGAAAAAAGGAAAACAGGCGTTCCCTGATTGCCGGGCCGTTTGGCCGGGCAGGGGAGCGCCTGCTTTTTTATGCGCAGGCTTGCGTGCGCGCCTGCGTGCAGTGCGGCGGAGAATGTGTCAGAGCGGCACACACCGCGAGCCTTGCGCCGCGTAGAATATGGCCAGAGCAGAAATAGCGGCACAGAAAACGCGCCGCAGGGCGGTGGAACACGGCGAGAATACACAGACGGCACCGGAGAAAACACGCCGTATACGGCGGCGCAGGCGGCGTTCCGGGCACTTGCCGCTTTATGCACGATAAATTGCAGCGGCAAAAAACGAGGCCCTGCCTCCCGCCCATAACGAGCGGAAGGACAGGGCCTGTTTTTCTGTCCGGCGCGGCCGTCAGACGGCCTGCGCTTTACAGGGAATGCTTACTTTTCTTCCGGCTTTTCCGGCTGAGCGTCAGATTGCTCTGCAGCGGCTTCCTTGGGCTGCTGCTTGCGCTTCATGGTCACAACGATCAGCACAGCCAGTGCGGCCAGCGCCAGCACCAGCACCACGACCAGCACAGCGGTATGGCTGTTGTCGCGGGTGTCGGGCGTGGTGGCTGCGCCGGTGGCGGCAGAGCTTGCGGAATTATCCGGGTTGGTGGGAGTGACCACAGTCTTGGCGGCAATGGTGAACCACACCGTCGAGGAACCGTTGGTATATACCAGCGTCAGAGAATGACGGCCCTCTGCCAGCGTCTCCAGGAAGGCGGGGTTCAGGGTGACGGTCATGGTCTCCTTATCCAGCGTGTAATCCGCGGAGGTCAGATCCTTACCGTCTACCTGTACGCCGACAAAATCAGCGGCTTCGCCGTCGCCGGTAAAGCCCAGCCCGGTGCTGCTGCCCTTGGTCCAGGTGCCGTCGCCATTGACAACGGTCTGGTAGGGCAGGGTGTCGCCAACCTCAAAGTACAGGGTGCTGCTGATCTCATCGCAGGCGCTGCAGGTATACCAGTAGGTCGCCTTGGCCGTGTGAGTCGCGGCCGAGCGCAGGGTCGTCTGATCGACCACCTTGCGGGTGAAGTCGTGCTCGGTCATGGGCAGTACCAGCTCCTCAGCGGTGACCTCGGTGGTGCCGTTTTCGTCGCTGAACAGCTTGCCGCAAACGTCGCAGACCCAGTGGGCGGCAACGCCTTCGGCGGTGCAGGTGGCGGGCAC
>CAKTAM010000183.1 GCA_934527255.1 uncultured Oscillospiraceae bacterium
AAACGGTGCGCTGCGCTCTGTTTTTTATGCCGTAAAAATT
Organism: uncultured Oscillospiraceae bacterium; assembly: GCA_934527255.1. Taxonomy (GTDB): domain Bacteria; phylum Bacillota; class Clostridia; order Oscillospirales; family Ruminococcaceae; genus UBA1762. The sequence continues at coordinate 41 of CAKTAM010000183.1, forward strand.
TATGCCGCAAAAAGGCGGGAACGGGAAGCTTATACTTCCAGACCCTCCAAATCGGCGCGGCAAAAACGCTTCAGCCCGGCCAGCCGCAGCGCTTCAGGTCCACCCGACCATCCGGCAGAAAGACGGCTCCCTCGCTTTTCAGCGCCGTTACCTGCCGATTGATGCCATTCTCCTCAAAGGCGGCGCTGGGGCTGCCGTCCCGGCGAAGCACCCGGTGACAGGGAACATCCGCCTGTCGGCAGGCAGCCATGGCATAGCCGACCACGCGCGCCCAGCGCGGGTTTCCGCACAGGCAGGCAATGCGGCCATAGGTGCTGACACGGCCGGGCGGTATCTGCCGTACCACGGCGTAAATGGTCTGAAAGGCTTGCGGTGCAGATCTCATGATGCGCTCTCCATAAAAAGGGATGCAGCAGGAGCAAACGGAACTGCCGATGGCTGCGTGCGGCGGTTTGCAGCACGGCGGCGGTCAAGCGTTTGCGGCGCTCGGGCATTTTTGCCCGACTGCTTCCCACCAAATGCTTTTTGGCACAAAGCGGGGAATACTTGCTATCAGTGTACACCACGGCGGAAAAAATGGCAACCCCAAAGGGCCGGGCAGCGGATGTCGCCCATCGGCAGGCGTGCGGCAAGCCGCTGCTGTGGGGGCTGCTTTTCCCGTTGTGGCGCTCAGCAGGCAAAAAGCCGGTCGGTTTTGTAAAATTCCTGTCGCTTTTTTGGGTAAGGTATGTTATACTGATTTTGTATAGCGAATCAAACAAATCAGAAAACAAAAAAGAAGGAGCATCCGTATGAGTGCACTCCACTGTGTTCTGCAGCTGATGCTGGGTCTGGCCTTTTTCCTGTTCGGCATGAACGTCATGTCGGCCAATCTGGAAAAAATGGCCGGCGGCAGGCTGGAGCACCTGTTGAAAAAAATGACGGCGAATCCTTTGGTCAGTATGGTGCTGGGCGCTGTCATTACCATTGCCGTGCAATCCTCTTCGGCCACCACAGTTATGCTGGTGGGCCTTGTCAACTCCGGCATTATGCAGGTGTCGCAGACGCTTTATGTTCTGTTCGGCGCCAACATCGGCACCACACTGACCGCGTGGATCCTCAGCCTCTCCGGCATCAGCAGCACCAATATCGCGGTGCAGATGCTCAAGCCGGAAAACTTTTCGCCCATTCTGGCCATTATCGGCGTTCTGATGCTGATGGTCGGAAAATCCGACCGCAAAAAAAGCATCGGCAACATTCTGGTCGGCTTTGCCGTGCTGATGTACGGCATGGAATTTATGAAAAACGCCGTCAGCCCGCTGGCGGATATGCCCGGCTTTGCCGAGGTGATGGTGCGCTTTGACAACCCGCTGCTGGGTGTGCTGGTGGGCACGCTGCTTACCGCGCTCATCCAAAGCTCGGCGGCTTCGGTCGGTATTCTGCAGGCGCTGGCGCTGACGGGCTCCATCACCTGCAACATGGCCATTCCCATCGTTATGGGGCAGAACATCGGCACCTGCGCCACAGCGCTGATCTCCTGCGTGGGCACCAATGCCAATGCCAAGCGTGTGGCGACCATTCACCTGTCCATCAAGGTCATCGGCACCGTCATCATGCTGTCGCTGTACTGTGCGGCGCGGGCCATTTTTGGCATTCCGGCTGCGGATGACGCAGTCACGCCGGTGGGCGTGGCTGCCATCCACACGGCGTTCAACCTGGCCATTACCGCAGTGCTGATGCCTGCCTCCGGCTGGCTGGAAAAGCTGGCAAACCGCCTGGTCCGGGACGACACGCATCCCGCCCGGCAGGAAAAGGACGTTTTCCATATGGACGACCTGCTGCTGCGCTCGCCCTCGGTGGCCATTGGCGAATGCGACAACTACACCGTAAAGATGTGCGCGCTGGCCAATGAGACGCTGAACCTTTCCATTGATCTGATGGAGCATTACGATGAAAAAACAGCCCGGAAAATTCTGAAAAACGAGGATAAGCTGGATCAGTACGAGGACAGCCTCGGCACCTATCTGGTCAAGCTTTCGGCACAGGCGCTTTCCCGGCAGGACAGCCAGCGCATTTCCAAAATGCTGCACACCATCGGCGATTTCGAGCGTCTGGGCGACCATGCGGTCAATCTGCTGAAAACGGCGGAGGAGATGCACACCAAGGGTATTGCGTTTTCGGCACAGGCAGCACATGAGCTGCAGGTGCTGACAAGCGCCATCCGGGAGATACTCTCCCTTACCAACCAGGCATATGCGGCAAACGATGTGGCGCTGGCCGGCCGGGTCGAGCCGCTGGAGCAGGTGATCGACGGCTTGACGGCTGAGATCAAAAACAACCACGTCAATCGGCTGCAAAGCGGCGAATGTACCATCGAAATGGGCTTTGTGCTGTCGGATACCCTCAACAACTATGAGCGCATTTCCGACCATTGCTCCAATATCGCTGTGGCCATCATCGAGCTGGTGCACAACAGCTTTGATACGCATCATTACCTCAACGCCATCAAGTATGACAACGAGGATTTCAGCAAAGCTTACGAGCAGTTTGCCGATCGCTTTGCACTGTAAGCACAGAGTCCTGCCGCGCCCGGGGCTGTCCCGCTTGGGATGGCCTTGGGCGCTTTTTATTGTGCAGTGTCGAAGGAATGCTTGAAAAAGAAAAGCTGCTGGCTTTATTTTCTATGGAAAACAAGAAACTCTGTGCAGAACTTACAAAAAGAAAGAAAAGCGGGAAACTTCTTGTTGTATTTTGCGTATTGTGCCGACAGTGAAAACGTGGTAAAATGTCAACAATCCAAAAATGAAAGGCAAGGAGGAAGCAGTTATGAAACGTACGACCGGTTTTGCGGCCCGCTGCGCTGCAGGTGTGTCTTGCAC
>CAKTAM010000184.1 GCA_934527255.1 uncultured Oscillospiraceae bacterium
TAAACAGTGCGCAGCCGCAGCCCCAGCCGGGCGGCCTGCGCCGAGATGGCGGCAAGCTCACGGCACAGGGTCTCCACATACGGCTGCACCAGCGCGCGGCTTTTTTCAATGGTTCGGGAGACAAAGCTGCAATAGCTGCACCGGGAGGGGCAGAACGGAATGGAGACATACAGGCTGTAATCCTGCGGGAGGACCTCCTGCAGAACCCGGCGCTGGTTGCGCGCCGTCTGCAGGGCCAGTGACAGCTTTTCTTCGCTGACATCGTATTCCTCCCGCAGAGCCCGGCACACCTGCTCTTCCGTACTGCCGCGCCGCACCCCATCATGCAGCAGCCGCACCGGGCGCACGCCGGTCAGCATGCCCCACGGCGGCCGCTTACCCGTGACCTGCCGCAAAAGGCCGTACAGCAGCCGACAAAGCTCGTATTCCGCCCGGACGGGGTCATCCAGACGCCCGCGCACAAAAACGGTTTTTCCCCCACGGCGCAGCGCCGCCAGCATGCCGGCCCCCTTTTGCAGCGGCTGGCGTGCCGAAAGCCGTACCAGAACGCAATCGGTTTCTTCCCCTGCCGTCAGCAGCCGATGCGCCGAACCGCCCTCCGGCAGAATGCCCGCATCGGCAAAAAACAGCCGGGTCAGATTTTCCAGCTCATACCGGCTGACCGGCCCACGAACCACAATTTTCATTCAAAAGCTTCCTTTACCTCAAAAACGGCCATGCGGGTTTGCCATGGCATAGCGTACAAACGGATTGCTGCGCTTTTCCTCCGCCAAGGTAGAGGCCGCGCCGTGCCCGGGCAGCACCTGCAGATCTTCCCGCAGTGCCGCACACAGCCGGGCAATGGAAGCGCACAGCGCCCCGCCGTCGCCGCCGCGCAGGTCGGTGCGCCCGACCGAACCGGCAAACAGCGTGTCGCCGCTGAACAGGACGCCGCCGCACACAAGGCAGGTGCTGCCTGGCGTATGCCCCGGCGCAGCGATCGGCTGCAGGCTCAGATCACCCGCCGTCACCGGCGCTTCGGTATACAGGCAGTCGGCCGCGAGGTCATAGGTCTGCGCGTCGCGGGCATCCAGCCAGACCGGCACAGAAAACGCCTCCTTCAACGGCTGCAGCTGCTCGATATGGTCGGCATGGCCATGTGTCAGCAAAATGGCTGACAGCTTTGCATGGTATTGGTGCAGGACCTGCCGTACCTGCTGCGGTGTCACGGAAGCATCAATAAGCACCGCCGCGCGGCTGCCCTGCGCATTCTCCGCTTCGCCGATGACCAGATAGCAGTTGGTATAATAGGGCGCGCGCCCCTGCAGCGGATAAACCGTCATTGCGTTCCTCCTTTGGGTGCATCCTGCACCGAAGCGGCCGTCTCGCCGCCATGGCGCGGACGCAGCCAATCCTGTGAATCCAACACCAGTGTAATGGGGCCGTCATTGACCAGCTCCACCTGCATATCTGCCCCAAATTCGCCGGTTTTCACCTCTTTCAGCGGCTGCGCGCGCAGAGTCTCTACAAAGCGCTCGTACAGCTGAATGCTGAGCGGCGGCTTTGCCGCCCCGATAAAGCTGGGGCGGCGGCCCTTGCGGGTATCCGCCTGCAGCGTAAAGTTGGAGACCACCAGCGCGGAAAGCCCCAGCTCAGCCGCCGAACGGTTCAGCTTGCCCTGTTCATCCTCAAAAATGCGCAGCTCGGCGCATTTCTCCGCCATTTTGTCGGCGATCTGTTCGGTATCCTCCACGGCGACGCCCACCAGAAGCAGCAGACCCGGCCCGACGGTGCGGGGCACGCCGCCGTTCACAGATACCCCGGCTTTGGCCACGCGCTGTAAAACCACTTTCATGAAACGCTTCCTTTCCGCCCGTCACACACGGGTGATGTTGGTAACATGGCGAATCTTTTTCAGCTTATCGATCACGCTTTTCAAATGCTCGGCATTGTTGACCACGATGGTAATGCTCATCTGCATCCGTCCATCCTTGGTGCTGCGGACGTTCATGGCGCTGATGGGCACGCGCATATTGCCCAGCTGGGTGGTCACTTCGGAAATGCAGTGTACATTGTCCATACTGATGACCTCCAGCGTGGCGGTAAAGGTCTCGCGCACACTGTCGGCCCAATGTGCCTTGACCCAACGCGGCGAGTCGGTATTCTGCGCGTTGACGCAATCCTTTTTATGGATGGAAACACCGAATCCGCGGGTGATAAAGCCGACGATCTCATCCCCCGGCAGCGGCGAGCAGCATTTGGCAAACTTGACCAGACAGTTGTCAATGCCCTCCACCACAACGCCGTTTGAGCTTTTTCCGCTGCGCGGCGGAATCTGAAAGACCTCGGTCGGATCCGCCGTTTTCAGCACCCGGTTATACTCTTCCTTGATACGCACCAGCAGCTTGGACATCTGAATGCCGCCGTACCCCAATGCAGCGTACAGCTCCTCCACCGTGTTCAGCCGCATTTTTCTGGCGATCTCCTGCAGGAAATCCTCGTATTTATCCTCCGGAATGCTGATGAGGTTCCGCCGCAGCTCTTTTTCCAGTGCGGCGCGGCCCTCGGCGATGTTCTCCTCCTTGCGCTCTTTCTTGAACCAGGTGCGGATTTTATTTTTCGCCTCGCTGGTCGTCGCGATCTTCAGCCAGTCGCGGCTTGGCCCCTTATCAGCCGGGCCGGTGATGATCTCGATGATCTCGCCGGTCTGTATCTTGTGCTCGATAGGAACCATTTTGCTGTTGACCTTAGCACCCACCATACGGTTGCCCACGGCCGAGTGAATGGCATAGGCAAAATCAATGATGGTAGCGCCCGCGGGCAGGTTGATCACATCGCCCTTGGGGGTAAAGGCAAAGACCTCCTCGGGCAGCAGGTCGCTTTTGATATTGCGCAGCAGATCC
>CAKTAM010000185.1 GCA_934527255.1 uncultured Oscillospiraceae bacterium
CCTCCACCTTTTCGCCGTTGGCCGCGGCGCTTTCCATCAGCTTTTCCACCAGGCGAACGTCGGCGGCGGCATCCGCCAGCGTGATGCGGTCGTTCGGGGTGTCATTCAGGATGCTGTTGGCAAAATACAGAATTTCCTGCGCCATGCGGTCCTCCTGCGGCAGCGTCAGTGCAAACGGCTCGCCCTGCTGCGGATAGACCGTCACGCCCTGCGCGTTCATGACCACCGAGGCCTGCTCAAAAGTGACGCGGTACTCCATACGGAACGGGCTGCTGACGCTTTGCCCCCAGTCGCCCACCGCCGTCACCAGCTTGTCGGGGTAAAGAAACGCGCTTTCGATGGTGGTGCACGGCACGCGGCAGTCACTGGTCAGCGCGCGGACGGCCGTCGGCTTGCCGAACAGCCACTGGATCATATCCACATCGTGAATGTGCAGATCCAGCGCCGCGCCGCCGCTTTTTTCATAGTTCCAGTACCAGTTTTCAAACCCGGTGACGGGCAGTGTGCCCACACGGTCGAAGCGCGCGGTCAGCACGCGGCCGTAACGGCCGGTATCCACCATTTCCTTCAGGGGCAGATACAGCGGCTCAAACCGCAGGCACATGCCGATCATCAGCTTTGCGCCGCCCTTTTCGGCTGCGGCCAGCAGACGCTCGCACTCGGCCGTGGTGCGCCCCATGGGCTTTTCGCACTGCACATGAATGCCGCGCTCCAGCAGCTGCAGCGCATAGGTCATATGCAGATAGGTGGGCAGGCAGATATCCACAATATCGGGCTTTTCCTCCCGAAGCATGGTCTCCAGATCGGTATAGCAGGCGTAGCGCCGGGCAGCGTCGTTTTCAAAGCGCGACGGGTCAATATCGCACAGGGCCGCCAGCCGCACCGGGGCGTTCTCCTTTTCCAGACGCTCGTATCCCAACCGGTGTGACTGGGCAATGCCGCCATAACCCAGAATTGCCGCTTTCAGCATATTCTCTCTCCTTTTGCTCCTGTTTTCGGCCGCGCGGCTTTGGCGCGGCCTTGTGTTTCGGTCACACCTATGATACAATAAGCCCGGCGGCCGCGAAATATGATTTTGTCCGCCGATATTATAAAATCATCCACGGAGTATGACCATGCCCTACCATGCCTCCCGCAGTGCGCCGCTGGTGCGCATCCGCGACCTGATGACCATCCACTATTATGAAATTCCACCGGATTACCGCTTTTCGGGCGAGTCGCACCCGTTCTGGGAGATCGTCTATGTGGACGACGGCGAGGTGGACGCCCGCAACGGCGACGACCGCTGGCACGCCGCCGCCGGAGAGCTGCTGTTTCACGCGCCGGATACCTTTCATCTGGTGCAGGGGGATGGGCGGCATCTGGGGCATGTGTTCATCATCTCGTTCACCTGCCGTTCGCCTGCCATGGAGCGCTTCCGCGACCTGCGCCTGCCGCTGCCGCAGCGTCTGCGCACGCTGGTGGCGGGCATTATCCACGAGGCCACCGCCGCCTATGATATGGAGTTGGACGGCCTGTTTCCCCTGCCGGGGGCCCCGCGCGGGGCAAACCAGCTGATCTGCCTGTATCTGGAGCAGCTGCTGATCGTGCTGTACCGGCAGTTGACCGGCCCGGCCGCCGCCGTGCCCGGGCACGACCTGCCCGGCGAGGTGATCCTGTACCTGAACAGCCGGGTATACGGCACGCTGTCCATCCCGCAGCTGTGCCGCCACATGTACTATGGGCGCACCATGCTTTCGCGCCAGTTCCGCGAGGCGACCGGCCAGACCATCATGCAGTATTACCGGCAGCTGAAGATCAACGAGGCCAAGCGCCTGCTGCGCGCGGGCGGCCACACTGTGGCCGAGATCGCCTCGCTGCTGTGTTATGACACCCCGCAGTATTTTTCGCAGGCCTTCAAAAAGGCCACCGGCATGACGCCGGGCGAATACCGTGCGTCGCTTGCCCCGTAAAACGACCCGTACGGACGGCCCTGCAGCGCAGGCAGGCCCGCCATTTTGCGGGACGGCAGGCGCGCCCCGCTGCCAGAGTGCCCCGAGGCGAGGCGGACGGGGCAGGCGGACGGCTTTCCGGCGGCCTTTTGCCGACTGGCCCGCCGCAGTGCCGTGCACCGGCCATGCGGCCAAAGCGGCGCGGCGGCAGCCGCCCCGCGCCGGAAAAAGGCCGTCAGCCGAAGGGGCGAAGCGCCCCGAACCGTTTTCCTAAAATGAATATGATTATAATACGATAGTATACCGCAGCAAACCGTTCCGGCTGCCGCAAGGGCCTGCCGTCTGCAGCTTGCAGGCAGCAGGCCCTGTTTTTCTGTCTGTGCTTTTTTCCACATTGTTCTTCTATCGCGCACACATTTTTGAAAGTGCGCTTCTCGTTTTTGTTTCTTATTTTCACTTCACGACCTGTTATGGAACACCGTATTCTTTTCATTATGATGTGTTTGTGTTAATTAACTAAAAATCCTATGAAAAAAGTGTGATTTTTTGCAAGGCAGTTTTCTTGCCAAACGCCCCATGCCTCTTTATAATAGTATTGTTGTGTGCCGAAAAAGGCCTCCGTCGGCCTTTTTTGAAGCACCAAATAAACAGGAGGTAATGGAATGACAGTTTTGAAAAAGACGTGCGCGCTTTTTCTGGCTTTTGCACTGATGCTGTCGTTTGTTCCCGGTACGCTTTTCCATGCGGCCGAGACAACGGCGGCCTCTGGCCCGCGCGAGGTCGCGGCCGAGCTGCAGGAGAACGATGAAACGAGCGCCGATGCGGCACAGATCGCCCGACAGCTTCTGTCCCGCAGCTCCAGCAAGGATGACCGCATCCAGCTGGAGAGCGAACCCGAATATGCGGATGACGCACAGGTGGAGATCATCGTCGTT
>CAKTAM010000186.1 GCA_934527255.1 uncultured Oscillospiraceae bacterium
GGTACATACAGCGTCAGTGCCACACTGCCCGCGGCCAGCAGAACGGAAAGCAATATCCACCCCCAATACGGACGGATCGCATTCCAAACCCGGCGCAGGGTGTCGCCCTTGCGGCCGACTGGCCCGCGCTTTTTCTCTTGCTTTTTCATGCCTGTCCGGCCTCCTTTTTGAACTGCGAATCATAAATTTCCCGGTAGACGCCGCAGCTTTGCAGCAGCTCCTCGTGCCGTCCCAGCCCGACGGGACGTCCGTCGTCCAGCACCAGTATCTGGTCAGCGTGCTGCAGGGAAGAGGTGCGCTGCGATACAATAAAGATGGTCGGCGTTGGCTGCAGCTCCCGCAGGGCCCGGCGAAGGGCTGCGTCAGTGGCAAAATCCAGAGCGGAGGCACTGTCATCCAAAATCAGGATAGCCGGTCGGCGTACCAGTGCACGCGCAATGGTCAGGCGCTGCCGCTGGCCGCCGGAGAAGTTACGGCCGCCCTGTTCAACAATGGCGTCCAGTCCCTCCGGCTTGCCGCGCACCACTTCTTCTGCCTGTGCGGTACGCAGGGCGGCCCACAGCGCCTCATCGTCGGCGTTCGGGTTGCCCCACAGCAGATTGTCGCGAATGGTGCCGTGAAACAGCACCGCCTTTTGGGGCACGATGCCAATGCGGGCGCGCAGCTCCTCCGGCTGCCAGGCGCGCACGTCGCGGCCCTCCACCCGCACAGCGCCCTCGGTGGCGTCATAAAAACGCGGTATCATCTGCACCAGCGTACTTTTTCCGCATCCGGTGCCGCCAATAATACCGACGGTTTCTCCGGGACGAACCCTCAGCTCCACGCCGGAAAGGGCAGCGTCTGCCGCGCCGGGGTAAGTCAGCCCGGCGTTGTCAAGCTGTACCTCCAACGCTGCGTCGCCTGCGGGCAGCTGCGGTTCTACGGGCATATCCGGCGCGATCTCCAGTACGCTTTGAATACGATTACCGCACGCGACAGATTTTGTAATGTTGATGATCAGATTGGCCAGCTTGATCAGCTCGGTCAAAATTTGCGACATGTAATTATACAGCGCTACAACAGAGCCCTGCGTCAGCAGGCCGGCCTCTACACGGATAGCCCCGGTACGGATCAACGCAATGATGGCCAGATTGATGATGACATAGGTCACCGGGTTCATCAGTGCGGAAATACGCCCCACAAATTTCTGCGTGGCAGTCAGCTCTTCATTCCGGGCTGCAAAGGCCGCCTGTTCTTCCTCTTCCTTGCAGAAAGCGCGCAGCACACGAACGCCGGTCAGGTTTCCGCGGGTGGCCGCCAGAACGCGATCCAGCTTCTGCTGCACCTTTTTGTACAGGGGAATACATGCAAGCATGATGCCGAAAACAACAACAGAAAGCACAGGGATCGTCACCACAAAGATCATGGCGGACGGCACATCAATGGTAAAGGCCATGACCATCGCCCCAAACACCACAAAGGGGCTGCGCAGCAGCAGGCGCAGCGTCAGGTTGACACCGTTCTGCACCTGATTGATGTCGCTGGTCATACGGGTGACCAGCGTGGAAGCACCAACATGGTCAAGCTGGGCGTAGGAAAGCTGCTGAATGTGTGCAAACAGTGCATGACGCACCTGTTTGACAAAGCCGGTGGCAGCGCGGGCCGCAAAATACTGCGCCGTGACGGAAAACGCCAGCCCGACGGCGCCCAGCGCTACCAGCACCAGACACATGCGCACAATATACTCGGTGTCGTTGTTGGAAATACCGCGGTCAATGACGGCGGCAACCACCAGAGGTACAAACAGCTCCAGCGTCGCTTCCAGCAGCTTGAACAGCGGCCCCAGAATGCTTTCCCGGCGGTATTGCTTCAGATAGAACAACAATTTTTTCATGAAGGGGAAAGGCTCCTTTGCAAAGAATGAAGAACGCTCAAAGCGCCAGGTATACAGGCTATTGTCTGCGGCTGCCTGACGCCATGGATATTTATTATACCATACTACTCAACGGCGCTTCCAGCGGTTTGCATAAAATAAAACGCCGTTTTTCACAAAACGCACGCGGGTGCGGATTGTTTCCCCTTTGAAACTTTACAATTACTAAATATTGGTGTATACTGAAAATTGTGGGCCGTTCTGATCCAACCGTGAGGAAACTGTATGGAAAAGAAAAAAGACACAAAACAAACCGTCAGATTGCTGCTGCGTTTCATGCGCGGCAGCAAGCGTTTTTTCTGTGTGGGTGCGTTGGCAGCCGTCGCCGTGGCGCTGCTGGATATGCTGACCCCACAGATCATTCGCGTGACCATCGACTCCATTCTGGGCGAGCAGGCATGGAATTTACCCGCCTATGCCGTGCGTGCGCTGGAGGCTGTCGGCGGTCGTACTTATCTGCGCGCCCATCTGTGGTGGGCAGCCGTTGCCGTATTGGTCGTGGCGGCGCTTGCAGCCGTGTGCAAGTACCTGACCACACTGTTCAATACCATGGCGGCGGAAAAGCTGGTGAAAACCATGCGGGATCAGCTGTTTGACCGCATTCAGCACCTGCCGTTTTCCTGGCATATGAAAAACCAGACGGGTGACATGATCCAGCGCTGCACCTCGGATGTGGATACCACAAAGCAGTTCATCAGTGAGCAGCTGGTCAATGTGTTCCGCATTGTCATGCTGCTGGTGCTTTCTCTGGCATTCATGTTTTCCATGAACGTGCGGCTGGCGCTGGTCGCGCTGGTCACCTTTCCCATTATCATTGCGTTCTCGGCCCTGTTTCATGGAAAGATCGGGCATCTTTTTACGGAATGCGATGAAAATGAGGGCGTTCTTTCGACC
>CAKTAM010000187.1 GCA_934527255.1 uncultured Oscillospiraceae bacterium
GTTCCTGTCCTGGCCCGCCCCGAAAGATATCTACTGGACGAACTATGTCAAGGCGTGGAACTTCGTCAAGCACCCCATTTGGAACTCGCTGCTGGTGTGCTTCATCTCGCTGGTGCTGATCCTGTTCATGGTCTCCATGGCGGGGTATGCATTCGGCCGTCTCAAGTTCCGTGGCAAAAATCTGTTCTTCATGCTCATTCTGCTGGTCATGATGATCCCCTATACCATGCTGCTGGTGCCCAACTACACCATCATCCGCAACATGGGTCTGCTGAACAGCAAGCTTTCACTGATCATCCCGTACATAGCAGGGCAGCAGATCTTCGGCATTGTACTGGCACGAACTTTCTACGAATCGCTGCCGCAGGAAATGTTCGAGGCTGCCAAAATTGACGGTGCAGGCGAATTTCAGGTGTATACCCGCATTGCCATGCCGCTGAGCGTCCCGACGCTGATCACCGTCGGCGTTACCTGCGTGACCAGCATGTACAACGACTACATCTGGCCTGCGCTGGTGCTGACCAAGGGCGACAAGATCAAAACTTTCTGCCAGATCGTGTTCAACAACGCGGCAGGCAACGGCACCTCTGACTATGGCATGATCACGGCCGCGTTCATCATTGGCACGCTGCCGCTGCTCATCATCACCCTGTCGTGCCTGAAATATTATCTGGCAGGTATGCTGCAGGGCGCCGTCAAGGGCTAAGAGGATACACTGCGGCAGCGGGTGCTGCCATCGCCGGAAAGACGCTGAGCTTTACGGCAAAAGCGTATGAAGTGTGCGTCAACAGCGCGCCGCCGGGCGGCTTTGCTCTGCTTTGCGGCGGCGGCCCGGGCCTGCAGGCACACTATGCCACAAATGGCGACGGTTCGCTGCGCCTGCATACTGAAAAGCGAAAGCACTTGACAGCCGCTGCACCCTTTGGCGTGCAGCGGCTGTTTGCTGCCTTGGGGCGCATAACAGGTTTTTCGGAGAAAATGGCAGAAAAAAAGGGTTTAGTCCGTCGGCGCTTGCAACGGCTGCAGGAAAACGCTACAATAGGGGGCAGGCGCAGGGGCGGTGCGCACAGAAAGAAAAAACGCTGCCGAAGCGCCTCACTGCGGGTGGTAAGCAGCTGCGCCGCCGTGAAAGGAAACACTGCCGTTTGTGCGTTCACCGTTGCTTTCTAAAAAGGCAATGTCGACATTGCCGTTTGCGGGTAAGCGCTGTTTTCAGCAAAGCAATGTTGCCAACGGCAAGCTGCCAACATTGCCTTTGACAAGTCAACGTTGCTTTCAGCAAGGCAACATTGCCTCCAAAAGACAATGTTGGGGAGGGGCTTTGGCACCGTCGGTGCAGCCAAAAAACGGGCCGCCGCAACGCCGCACGCGAAAAAAGGAGAGATCAGGGATGAACAGTATTTTTCTGGGGCTGGAAGAACGGATCAACTATGTGTATACAGAAGAACAGAAACAACGGCTTGGAAAGCTTGCGGGCTTGTCGGAAACGACGGTGTTCACCCCGCAGCAGCTGATGGAAGCGCCGCAGCGCTTTGCCCGGACGCAGTGGATCTTTTCCACATGGGGCATGCCTGCGCTCACCCCGCAGCAGCTGGCGGCACTGCCCGCCCTGAAAGGCGTGTTTTATGCCGCAGGCTCGGTGCAGGGGTTTGCACGGGGGCTGCTGCAGCAGGGCGTGCGGGTGTTCAGCGCATGGCAGGCCAATGCGGTGCCGGTGGCCGAGTTTACGGTCAGTCAGGTATTGCTGGCCAACAAGGGCTATTTTTCGGCCATGCGGCTGCACAGCACCGGCCGCCGTGCCGAGGGGCTGGCCGCGGCCGAACAGCACCCCGGCAACTATGGCTGCAAGGTGGGCGTGATCGCCGCCGGGCAGATCGGGCGCATGGTCATCCGCGCGCTCAGTGCCCGGCAACTGCAGGTTCTGGTGTACGACCCCTTCCTCAGCGAGGCGCAGGCGGCCGAGCTGGGTGCGCAGAAGGTCGGGCTGGAGCAGCTTTTCCGCGAGTGCCAGACCGTTACAAACCATCTGCCCAACCTGCCCACCACGCAGAAAATGCTCACCTATCCGTTGTTTGCCAGCATGAAGCCCAACGCGACCTTCATCAATACCGGCCGCGGCGCGCAGGTGGATGAGGCCGGGCTGATCCGCGCCCTGCAGGAGTGCCCGCAGCGCACCGCGCTGATCGACGTGACCGACCCGGAGATCCTGCCGGAGGATCATATCTTTTACCGTATGCCCAACGTCCTGCTGACCCCGCACATTGCGGGCAGCATGAACGACGAGGTGCACCGCATGGCGGATTATATGCTGGAGGAGTACGCCCGCGTGGCGGCGGGCGAGCCGACCCGGTACGAGGTGACGCTGCCCATGCTGGAGACCATGGCGTGACGCCTGCTTTGGCAGCCGATGCCGAAAGCGAAGCGCTGTCTTTTGGGGCGAACGCCTTTTTTGAACGAACAACAGTTTTGCGAAAATGCGCCTGCAGGGCAGGCGCTTCGCCGGGGAAGCTTTTCAAAACGTTTGCGGGTGTGCCTTTCGGCAAAGGCGCTGCCAATGGCAGCCGACGGCCGATTTTCGCGCATGACCCTTGTAGAAGAGAGAACAAAAACGGATTATTTTGAAGAAAAAATACAAAAAGGAGAAAATCTTATGTGGAAAACCGGTGTGACTTCGGTTTCGTTCCGGCAGCATACGCCGCAGCAGATCATTGCGGCTGCTGCTGCCGCCGGGCTGGACGGTATTGAATGGGGTGCGGATGTGCATGTTCCCGCAGGCGACCTTGCCGCGGCGGAGCAGGTA
>CAKTAM010000188.1 GCA_934527255.1 uncultured Oscillospiraceae bacterium
TTGTGCTATGGCAATCGGTGAGAGAATTCGGTTCTTCCGCAATCTGCGGGGAATGACGCAAAAATACTTGGGGCAGGTGGTCGGCTTTCCGGAAAAGACCGCCGACATCCGTATGGCGCAGTATGAATCCGGCAGCAGAACGCCCAAGGCGGAGCTAACGGAGAACCTTGCCGGTGCGCTTGGCGTGTCGCCGCTGGCGCTGTCCGTGCCGGACATTGACAGTTATCTTGGCTTGATGCACACCCTGTTTACCTTGGAGGATCGCTACGGCCTGACGGTGGAAACCGGCGAAAACGGCGTTTCCCTGCGTGTTGATCCCCGGAAGGGGAAGGACGCCGCTGAGCTTTCCGAAATGCTTGTTGCTTGGGCGCAGCAAGCGGAAAAGTATCGTAGCGGAGAAATCAACCGGGAGGACTACGACAAGTGGCGTTATAACTACCCGAAATATGACGAAACCTCCGGCTATGTGAAAGTGCCGTCCCAGCAGCTCAGCGATGCAATGGTGGAGGCGTTCAAGGACCGGCTGAAGAATGACTAAATCTGAGTAAAACAAAAAGAGCTATCTGACTTCTCTAACAGAAATCAGATAGCTCTTTATTCTTGGATAATCTAAAATGTTGTCATTTTGTTGTCACGGGGCAATTCCCGGGCGCAAAAGTCCAGCATTTTCAAGGCTTTTCAGCCTTTCTGGGATTACTCCCACTCGATGGTCGCCGGGGGCTTGGAGGTGATATCGTAGCAAATGCGGTTGATCTGCTTGACCTCATTGACGATGCGGCTGGAAACCTTCTCGAGAAGGTCGTATGGGAGCCGGGACCAGTTGGCCGTCATGAAATCGGTGGTTTCGACCGCGCGCAGGGCCAGCGTATAATCATAGGTGCGCTCGTCGCCCATGACACCCACGCTGTGCAGATCCGTCAGCACAGCAAAGTATTGGTTGACGCTTTTTTCCAAACCGGCGTTAACGATCTCCTCACGGAAGATCGCATCGGCATCGCGCAGAATTTCCAGCTTTTCCGGAGTGATCTCACCAATCACGCGAATGGCCAGACCCGGCCCCGGGAACGGCTGACGCCAGACCAACTGCTCGGGCAGGCCCAGCTCAATGCCCAACTGCCGCACTTCGTCCTTGAACAGGCGGCGCAGCGGCTCGATGATCTCCTTGAAATCCACATAGTCCGGCAGGCCGCCTACGTTGTGGTGGCTTTTGATAACGACCGATTCGCCGCCAAGCCCGCTTTCGACCACATCGGGGTAAATGGTGCCCTGCACCAGAAAATCGACCCGGCCGATCTTCTTGGCCTCCTGCTCAAACACACGAATAAACTCTTCGCCGATGATCTTGCGCTTCCGCTCCGGCTCGGTCACGCCGGCCAGTCGGCCCAAAAAGCGTTCCTGCGCGTTTACGCGGATGATCTTCATGTCGAACTTTTCTTTCATGACCCGTTCGACTTCATCGCCCTCGTTTTTCCGCAGCAAGCCGTGGTCGACAAAGATGCAGGTCAATTGGTCGCCCACAGCACGATGCATCAGCGCGGCAGCCACGCTGGAATCTACACCGCCGGACAGCGCCAGCAAGACCTTGCCGTCCCCAACCTTTGCGCGGCATTCTTCAATGGCCTGCTGCGCATAGTTGGCCATGGTCCAGCTTTGCGACAGACCGCAAATGTTGTACAGGAAATTGCGCAGCATCTGCAGACCATACTGTGTATGCAGCACCTCCGGGTGGAACTGCACGCCATACAGCTGCCTGCTCTCGTTGGCAATGGCGGCAAAGGGGCCTTTTTCGGTGGTTGCAGTCACCGTGAAGCCCTCCGGCAGCTTTTCCACTTCTACGCCGTGGCTCATCCAGCAAACGCTTTTTTCCGGAATGCCCGCAAAAAATGCGCCGCCGCGATGCGTCATCTCCGCTTTGCCATATTCGCGGCTTTCCGCCTTGCGGCAAGCACCACCCAACAGATGACACATCAGCTGCTGGCCATAGCAAATGCCCAGCACCGGTACACCCATTTCAAAAATGGCCGGGTCGACCATGGGCGCTCCCTCGGCAAAAACAGTGGCAGGGCCTCCGGTAAAGATGATACCGTTCGGCTCAAATGCCCGAATCTTTTCCATGGGAGTGCTGTACGGCACGATCTCGCAATAAACACCGCACTCGCGCACACGACGTGCCACCAGCAGGTTGTACTGGCCGCCAAAATCCAAAACCAAAACTCGCTCTGACATAGATTTCTCCTTCAACATTGATGGCTGCCTGCCCCGGCAGCGTCATACGCCGCCAGACGAACCGGCAAAAGCTGCTTTCGGGAAAAGGAGCGCCTCCTCCGCTTGCGAAAGGCGGAAAGCACCATCCTCGGCAGGACAGACCTTTCGCAAAAGGAGGAAACCTGCCTTGTGACAACAGATAGAAATAAGCCCCCTCCGCCGGAGCAGAGGGGGTTTATTGCAAAGCGGGAAAGAATTACTCGTTGATCTTGGTCACAACGCCGGAACCAACGGTACGGCCACCCTCACGGATAGCGAAGCGCAGACCTTCCTCGATAGCGATCGGGGTGATCAGCTCAACGTCCATGGTGACGTTATCGCCAGGCATGCACATCTCGGTGCCCTCGGGCAGGATGACAACGCCGGTCACGTCGGTGGTACGGAAATAGAACTGAGGACGATAGTTGTTGAAGAACGGAGTATGACGGCCGCCCTCGTCCTTGGTCAGAACGTAAACCTGACCGGCAAACTTGGTGTGGGGATGAATGGAAC
>CAKTAM010000189.1 GCA_934527255.1 uncultured Oscillospiraceae bacterium
AGGTAAAGGAATGCGCTTCCAGACTTCTGACAACCGCAAAAAGCTTGGAAATTCCCACTTTTATTGTCGGACACGTCAACAAAGACGGTGCCATTGCCGGGCCGAAGGTGATGGAGCATATTGTGGATACGGTGCTGTATTTTGAAGGCGACCGTATGCTGCCGTACCGCATTTTGCGGGCGGTCAAAAACCGTTATGGATCTACCAACGAAATTGGCATGTTTGATATGACAGGCCGCGGCTTGCAGGAGATCGATAACCCCTCCGGACAACTGCTGGAGGGACGGCCGATCGGTGTCAGCGGCAACTGCGTAGCCTGCACCATGGAGGGAACGCGGCCCATTTTGTCCGAGGTTCAGGCGCTGATCACCAAAACCGGCTTTGGCACGCCTCGACGTGCGGCTTCCGGTTTTGATTTTAACCGCATGAACCTGCTGCTGGCGGTCATGGAAAAGCGTGCCGGGTTTTACATGGGAAATCTGGACGTTTATGTCAACATTGTCGGCGGGCTTCGACTGGACGACACTGCCTGTGATTTGGCTTTTTGCATGGCCGCAGTGTCCAGTATGCTGGACAAGCCGGTCGGCGATCAGGTTGCGGCCATTGGCGAGGTTGGCCTTGGCGGAGAGATCCGTTCGGTCAATCAGCTGGAGGTGCGCGTTCGCGAAGCAGTACGCATCGGGTTTCGGCGTATTCTGGTGCCCAAGCACAATTTGTCGCAGCTGACCAAAAGCGAATTTCCGGATGTGGAAATTATCGGCGTCAGCTATCTGAAGCAGGCCATTGAAAAGCTTTGACAATGCTGCCGCCCGTGAACGGGTAAAGCAGGATGCCGACGCTTTGATTCTTGTTAAGCCTGCGTCTATTTGAGAAAACGATTTTGTCTGTTGTGCCTATTGAAAAAATATGACGCAGAAGCTTATCCGAGCAAGCGGGAACAGGCTTGTTGAGAAAGTACTGCAATTTCGCTAAATATAAATTTAGTGAAATTAAGGGGAGCATTACATAGTAAAATGAGCACTTATCTGAATATGTCAAATCCGCAGACGCGAAAAAACGATTTTTCTGATTGTCCGGAGATTCTCAAGCAATATCTGTATTATCTTGAGAACATCCGCGCTTTGTCTGCGCGCAGCGTTAACGGCTATGCCATTGATCTGCGCACGTTTTTTCGCTTTATGAAATGGCATCGCGGTATGGTCGACAGTGATGCAGATTTTTCTAAAATTTCCATCACGGATATTGACGACGCATTTATCAAAGCTATTACCAAATCGGACATTTATGAATTTCTGCATTATGTAACAAACACGCGCGGCAATTCTCCGGCGGCCCGCGCCCGCAAGCTGTCCAGCATCAAAGGCTTTTATCATTACTATGCCCAAAACAACTACCTGCCGGATGACCCCTGCAAGGATATCGGTATTCCAACACAAAAAAAGCGCTTGCCGCGCTATTTGTCTCTGACGGAATCCAAAGAGCTTTTGAACAGTGTACAGTCGGATTTTACCGCCCGGGATTATTGCATTTTAACACTGTTTCTGAACTGCGGTATGCGTTTGAGTGAGCTGGTCGGCATGAATTTGCGCGACTGTCAGGAGCAAAACATCCGTGTGGTCGGCAAAGGCAATAAGGAGCGGCAGGTTTATTTGAATCAGGCTTGTCTGGAGGCTTTGCAGCAATATCGTAAAGAGCGGGACGCTCTGCCCCACATCGTCGATCGTGAGGCATTGTTCCTTTCCAAAAAGACCGGACGTCGGCTTTCTCCGCGCCGTGTACAGCAGATTGTGGAGCGCTCGCTGCAGGAGGCCGGGCTGAGCGGCAAGGGATATTCGACCCATAAGCTGCGGCATACGGCGGCAACGCTGATGCACCAGTATGGCCATGTGGATATGCTTGCGCTTAAGGAAATTTTGGGACATGAGCATGTTTCCACCACGGAGATATACACCCATATTTCGCAAAAGGAGCTGCAGGAGGCCGCCGAAGCCAATCCACTGGCGGCCGTCAAGCCGTCGCCGAAAAAAACGGACGGCTGACGCCCCAGACCAGCAGGCCCCACAGGAAGGTAAGCAGCAGCACGATCAGGAAACGTTCCAGATAGCGGCCGGGCGATTGTATGGGCGGTCGGCTTTGAAAGTGTGTGCGAAACAAGGCAGTACAAAATATAAGCGCCTCCCCTGCTGACCAGAAAACCAGAACGCTGCTGCCAAAATTGTACAGTATATAGGTAAGAAAAAACTGACGGGGCGTTATTGGATATTGTCCGGTCAGCACACAG
This sequence comes from uncultured Oscillospiraceae bacterium, assembly GCA_934527255.1. GTDB lineage: Bacteria > Bacillota > Clostridia > Oscillospirales > Ruminococcaceae > UBA1762. The sequence goes on from CAKTAM010000189.1 coordinate 2,282, forward strand.
GTATATACCGCTCCATTCAGCAGCCCTTTTCCGGCCAGAAACAACAATAGTACCGGTGCGCCCAAAAGTGAACAGCCCCCAAAAGCGACCAGCAGCAGCGCCAACAGCTGCAGTGACAAATGACGGCCCAGCAGCTGCCCGGCAGTATGGGCGGTGCAGAAGCGATCTAGATAGTGCTGCAAAAACAGTGTCAGAAAGGACGATCGGTCGACGAGCCAGACGGGATAAACTGCGCCGATCAGAACGCCCAGCAAATAGCCCGTTGCGCCAAAAAGAAAGCTCCGCTTTTTTGGTTGGAGGTGTTTTGTACCGACGCTCTCACTGGTAAGCGCTGCCGCTGCCGTACTCTCGTTTGCTCCCGGCGGTAACGGCCGCGGGGAAACTGTCCGCGCTCTGCGCATGCTTTATGCTCCTCTTACAGTCCGAAAAGGTTTGCAAACGATAATTTTGCCGTATTGGGCTATACCGT
>CAKTAM010000190.1 GCA_934527255.1 uncultured Oscillospiraceae bacterium
CCGTTCAGATCGGTGAAGCGGCAGTCGTCATCCACCCAGATGAACTCCGGCCCGGCCTTGGCCATAATGGTGTATTTTTCGCGGATGTAGGCCAGAAACTCCGGCGAGGTGGGGCAGGCCAGGTTGGCGTCGACCGTGCCGTCTGCGCCGACCATACGGTCAAACGGATTTTCGGGGGCGTCGGCCAGCGTGTTGTAGCTTTCGCCGGTGCCGAAGGAGGGCCAGACGTTGATGCCGAAGCGAATACCGGCCGCCCGCACGCGCGGGGCGCGTTTGGCAAACACGGCGGCCTGCGCGGCAACGTCCTCCAGCGGGTGGTAGGCGCGGGTAGAGGGCTCGGCCAGAACATAGGCAATCTCGTCTGTCGTGCGCTCGTGCCGGGTCAGCAGGCGCATCAGCTCCTCAAACCGCGCGTCCTCCTCAAAAAGCACGTGGTGCACACGCCAGGTCTGTTGATAGGCGTTCTTCATGGATACTTCTCCTTTTTCCTTGTTGACAGGCCCCGCCCGGGCCGGGGCAGCCGGTGTTTTTTGTCGGCCGGTTTGTCACATGGTTGAGGCAAAACGGCGGCAGGTCAAGTGCGAGTTTAGCATATCGTCAGAGCAAAAGCAAGAGAAAACGAAAAAAGAATTTACCTTTTTTGAAAAATGCGGTATACTGGGAAAAACGGCCGAAAATCGGCGTTTTTTTCAGGAAGTGCCCGCGATACAAAGATAGCTTTTGCCACACGGAAAGCCGCCTCTAAAGACTGGATGCGGGCGGCGTGCCGTACCGGCGGGGCGCGGCGTTTTACGGTTGCGGCCAAAGGAAACAGCAGAGGTCTGCCGACAGCACCGACTGTCCGTGACCGGAAGAAAAAGCAGTCGTCCGGCGTTCAAAATCGGTGGGAAAAGCGATCACTTTGGCGGCTGTCCGCCCCGCCGCGGACGGAAACATGCAGTCACAAAAAACAGCGAAAAAAGGAGAATTGAGATGAAACTGCAGGACATTCATATTCGCGACCCCTTTGTGCTGGCCGACGGCGGCCGGTATTACCTGTATGGCTCGCGGTGCGCGGCCGGGGCAGGCTCGGGCAGCTTTGCCGTTCCCGGCACCGGGCTGGATGTATACGTCAGCGACCGGCTGGACGAGTGGAGCCCCGCGCACGAGTGCTTTACCCGGCCGCTGGGCTTTTGGGCCGACCGTGATTTCTGGGCGCCGGAGGTGCACCGCTGGCAGGGCGCTTATTATATGTTCGTCAGCTTCAAGGCGGAGGGGCGCTGCCGCGGTACGCAGATCTTGCGGGCCGAAAGCCCGCTGGGCCCGTTTTTGCCCATCAGCGAGGGGCCGGTCACCCCGCCGGAGTGGGAGTGTCTGGACGGTACTCTGTATGTGGATGAGGACGGTACCCCGTGGATCGTTTTCTGTCACGAGTGGGTGCAGGTGGGCAATGGGACCATCTGCGCCCGCCCCCTGACGGCCGACCTGCGCGCCCCGGCGGGCGAACCGGTGCAGCTGTTCAGCGCGCATGACCCGGCATGGGTACGCTCGTTCAGCGATCAGGTGGAGGGCTACGTCACCGACGGGCCGTTTTTGTGGCGTACGGCGGATGGCCACCTGCGGATGCTATGGTCAAGCTTTGCGGCCCCGGGGTGCTATGCGCAGGCCGTGGCCTGCAGCGAAAGCGGGCGCATCACAGGGCCGTGGCGGCACGCGCCGCAGCCATTGTTTGCGCGGGACGGCGGCCACGGCATGCTGTTCCGCGCTTATGACGGGCAGCTGTATCTGGCGCTGCACCGGCCAAATAACCGCCCGTATGAGCGCCCCTGCCTGTTGCCGGTAACCGAGACGCCGGACGGCTTTGCCCTGTTGGAGCCTGCGCATGGATGACGCCATGCTGCACTGGGCGCTGGGGCAGGTGCGGGCCAATGCGCTGCACGCCGCATCGGGCACAGATGGGTACGGCGGCATTGGCACGCTGGGCGAGCGCACGCTGCACGCGACGATGAAATACTGCTTCGAACCAGACCCCCGTTTTCACGAGATCCCGGTGGAGGGCTTTGTGACGGATATCGCCCGCCCCTCCGGCATGGTGGAGATACAGACCGGCAGCCTGTACCCGCTGGCGCGCAAGCTGCCGGTGCTGCTGCGGTACGGACCGGTGACGGTGGTGCACCCGCTGTCGGTGGAAAAATGGGTGCGATGGGTCGACCCTGCCACCGGCGAGGTAACGCCGCCGCGGCGCAGCCCGCGCCCCGACCGGCCCAGCGATGCCCTGCCGGAGCTTTTTTGGGTGCGCGGGCTGCTGGCCGAGCCGGGGCTGCGCATTTGTCTGGTGCGGCTGGCGGTGGAGGATTACCGGCTGAAAAACGGCCGCGGACCGGACGGCAAAAAGGGCGGGGCGCGGTACGAGCGCATTCCGACGGCATATCTGGGCCAGCTGACGCTGTGCGGCCCGCAGGATTGTGCTGCCCTGCTGCCAGAGGGCCTGCCGCCCGTCTTTACAGCGGCCGAGTTCGCCGCCGCCAGCCGTCTGCGCGGCCGCCGCTGCTCAGCCGCGCTGAAGCTGTTGAATGACTGCGGCATATTGGCGCACACCGGCGAAAAGCGCGGCCGCGCGCAGCTGTGGCAGTGCCTGCCCGCGGAGGCTTCTGTCGGCGGCGCGCCAAACGCCTGACGGCAGGGTGTGCGGCAAACAGTGCGGTAACGGAAAATTTCCGGCGGCAGGGCGCATATCCGCCGGAGAAGCCGGGGCCTCGGTCTCTCTT
>CAKTAM010000191.1 GCA_934527255.1 uncultured Oscillospiraceae bacterium
TGCGGGTTTAGCTCATCTGGTAGAGCGTCACCTTGCCAAGGTGAAGGTAGCGAGTTCGAGCCTCGTAACCCGCTCCATCCGGTGCTGTAGCCAAGTGGTAAGGCAACGGTCTGCAAAACCGTCATTCACCAGTTCAAGTCTGGTCAGCACCTCCAAAAGAAGTCTCTTGAAGCGATCGTTTCAAGAGATTTTTTCATGCCCGTTTTCGCTGGAGGGGGCACCCGTGTCTGCGGGAAAACGCACACCCTTGCCGGTGCAGCAGGCAAAAAGGAAAGGAAGAAGCCCATGCTCTATTACATTGCACAGGCCATTGGTCTGGCGGCGTTCTGCGTGGCCGTGGCCTCGTTTCAGAAAAACTCGCAAAAGGGGATACTGACGTTTCAGCTGGTGTCCTCCACGCTGTTCTGCCTGCATTTTGCGCTGCTGGGCGCCTCGGTGGGGGCCATGCTCAACGCCATTGCGGCGGTGCGCGCGTTCGTGTTCTCCAATAAGGAGAAGGCATGGGCACGCAGCCGCTTCTGGCTGGTGTTTTTTACGCTGCTGTGTGCGGCGGCAGGCATTTTTACATGGGAAAACGGCTTCAGTATTCTGCCCATTCTGGGCATGGCGTTTACTACGGCGGCCTTCTGGATCGAGGATCCGGCCATGGTGCGGCGCGTTTCGTTTCCAAGCTCGCCCTGTTGGCTGATCTACAACGCCGTGCATCATTCATGGGCTGGCGTGATGACCGAGGTATTCGTGATGTGCTCCATTCTGGTGGCCATGTGGCGGTATGAATGGCGGCCGGGGCTGCATGCCCGCCGTACGGGCACCCAAAAGGAGCGGCAGCAATGAAAGCGGTGATTCGGCACATTTCATTGCGCGGGTATCGCCGCATTGTGGCCATCAGTGACATTCACGGCCAGCTGGATTATCTGCAGGGGCTGCTGCAAAAGGTGCGTTTTTCCGCTGAGGACGCATTGGTGCTGGTAGGCGACCTGACGGAAAAAGGGCCGGACAGTCTGGGCGTGGTGCGGTATGTGATGCAGCTGGCCCGGGGCGGCAATGTATTTGCCGTGGAGGGAAACTGTGACGATTGCCGTCTGCAGGATCTGCTGGCGGAAGGCGAGCTTTCCGCCATGTGTTCATACATGGATTTTCGGCTTGCACACTGGCAGGGCCACAGCATTCTGTGGGAAATGTGCCGCGAAGCACAGCTGACCGATTTGTATTACAGCGCCCCGGCGCAGTGTCAGCGGCTGCTGCGGCAGCGGTATCAGGCCGAGTGGGCGTTTCTGCAGTCACTGCCGGTCGTTCTGGTCAGTGAGGATTGCTTTTTTGTCCATGCGGCGCTGCCGCGTCTGTCGCTGGATACGCTGACGGTGGAGGAATGTATCCGCGCAAAGGCTTTTCACACGCAGGCAGGGCCCCGTTTTCCAAAAACATGCATTGTCGGGCACTGGCCTGTCGTGCTGTATAACAGTGAGCGGCTTTGTGACAATCCCCTCTATTCCGCGCAGCGCAACCTTTTCAGCATTGACGGCAGCTGCGTGCTGAAGGAGGACGGCCAGCTGAATGCATTGATACGCAACAATGCGGACGGCTGCTGGAGCTTTGCTGCGTACGATCGCTTTCCGTTGGTGCGCGCCACGGATACGCAGCCCGCGGGAGGGGATACAGCCTGTTATCAATGGGGCGATACACAGGTAGAGTTGTTGGAGGAACAGGGCGAATTTGTTCGCTGCCGCCATCTGTCGACCGGCCGTGAGCTGCTGATCCCTGCGGATTGGCTGTATCGGGATGCCGATGGGCAGCTGTGCTGCTCTGACCACACGGCGTATCGCCTGCCGGTGCTGCCGGGTGATATTCTCTCGCTGGTGCGGCAGACATCGCGCGGCTGCTATGTCAAAAAGAACGGCGTCTGCGGCTGGTACGACGGCGGCTGGCAGCCGCTGGCCCCGTCGGCGGCGCACTAAACCCGACATATTGGCAAAATGGACCACATAAAAACGGCTTTGCAGCAAGCTGCAAAGCCGTTTTTTCATCCGGGGAAAGGCAGAGGCTTTCAGGCCATATCGTCAATGACACCGCCGCCCATGATCTGCCCGTCGCGGTACAATACCGCGCTTTGGCCTGGGGCAGGGGCGCGCACCGGTGCGGGAAAATCGACAGTCACCGCGTCGCCGCAGGTGTGTACGGTGCAGGGCGTCGGCTTGGCGGCGCTGCGAATCTTCACCAGATAGTCGCCGTTCAGCGGCTGGGCATCCGGGGTGACGACCTCCCGCAGGGTCAGCCGCGAATAAAATTCGTCGCCGGAAAAGGCCAGCTGAATGTTGCCGTCCGGCAAAATGCGCTTGACAAAGACGGGCTTGCCCAGCGCAAGGTTCAGGCCGCGGCGCTGGCCTACCGTGTAGTGCAGTACGCCCTTATGCGGGCCAAGGTCGCTGCCGTCCGGGGCAAGAAAATGCCCCTCTTTGGCCTTGCCGCCGCGTGCGAGAATGTAGGCGGGATAGTCGCCGTCGGGAATAAAGCAGATCTCCTGACTGTCCGGCGCGTCGGCACTGGCCAGCCCGCTTTCCCGTGCAATGGCGCGGATATCTTCTTTTTCAAACTCGCCCAGCGGCAGCAGCAGCCGCGACAGAATTTCCTGCGGCAGCCGATACAGCATATAGCTCTGGTCGCGCGCGGTGCTGGCGGCGCAGGCAACGCGGCTGACGCCGTTTTCGTCCTCCTCCACGCGGGCGTAATG
>CAKTAM010000192.1 GCA_934527255.1 uncultured Oscillospiraceae bacterium
TCTCCCTTTGGCACGGCCTGCTATACCTACGATGCCTTCGGCAACCGGAAGGAGCGGCAGGTCACGCAGGGCCGCACTGTCACGACCACTACCTACCGCTATGACGCCAACGACTGCCTGCTGCGCGAGGAGACCGTCACCGGCAAAAAGAACGATGACAGCGGGCCGGTCACGCAAGGCGCGAACGGCAGCGCCGCGGCGGCTGGCGGTGAAACCGGAGCAGCAAACAGCAGCTGTACGGCCACCGACACGGCCAAAACCGGCAGCGTTGAAATCATCGTATATGAATACGATGCCGACGGCCGCCAGTGCGCCAAGGCGCGCTGCACCCATACCCCGGTAACAAAAAGCGACGGCGACAGCAGCAGCGCGGGCGGAGGCCCCGGCGGGCTGGAACCGGCCGAGCCGGTCGAGCCCATTCAGCCGGTCAAGCCCGGGCAGGGCACATCGCAGACGGATGCGGCCGATGATACAATTACCAAAGCCAACAGCGGCGGCAGCTCCGACAGCGATTCCGGCACAGCAGGCGGTATCTCCGGCAGCAGGCCCATCGGCCCGTGGCTTGATCTAAGCGACGGTGAGGATGCCTCCGCCAAAACGGAAACGCCCACCCTCGCTTTTGATGCCCGCACCGCGCCCGAACGCCTCTTCTGGCTTGACCGGCGCGAGTACGACGCCTTCGGCCGCCTGATGCAGCTGACGCGCGACGCCCTCACCGTGCAGTATGCCTACCGTCCCGACGGCCTGCGCCATTCCCGCACCGTGCGCTGCGGCAGCCAGCGGCTGCCCCGCCAGACCCTGCACTTTTGGGATGGCCAGCACATCGCCATGGAGGTGGCGCCCGAGGCCGGCGCCCCCGGCGGCCGCCTGCGCTCGGTGTTTTTGTACGGCGCCGGCCTGCTGGCGCAGCAGATCGGCGAGCAGCGTTTCTACTATCTGTTCAACACGCACGGCGATGTCAGCCGCCGCATCTCGGCGGCGGGCGACCTGACCCCTGCGTATGAATACGATGCCTTCGGCTGCGCCCGCACCGAAAGCGCCGCGCCCACCGGCTACACCACCGACCCCAACCCGTTCCGCTATTGCGGCGAATATTTCGACGCCTGCACGCAGGAATATTACCTGCGTAACCGCGATTATTCCCCCGATTGCGGACGCTTCACCACGGAGGATCCTGCTCGCCATCTTTTCAACTGGTACACTTATTGCGGCGGAGATCCGGTAAACCGTATAGACCCCAAGGGAACTTCTTTTGTTGGAATTGCCCTTGTCGTAGGACTGGTCGTTGGTGGTGTTATCGGCGGGATTATAGCGAAAAAATCCGGAGAAAATGTCGTAAAAGGTGTTGCCTTAGGTGCCCTTGGCGGCGGTGTTATAGCCGGTACCGCTGGTGCAATCGGCGCAGCCGCACTGGGCGGCAGCGTTGCCGCTTCCATCCCAGCTGTACTAGCTGGCGCGAAAACAATTGCCGGTGTCGCTTCGGGTGCTGGCATCGGTGCTGCCATTACAACAATGTCCAGCAACATGTACGGCGCCATGCGCCAAGCCGATGTAGTCGTTACTCGTTTTCTCGAAAGAACTCATATCATTTCCAAAAAGCCATATTTAGGAGATAAACTGGAGTACGCATTCGGTAATGTTGTAAGCAATGAGCACAATTCTGACCGAAGCAGCAGTCTTTATGCACAACTAAGCCGTATCGGAATCAACGATAACGAACAGGGTCGTGCCTATTTGACCGAAAAAATTATTGAGTCATACTATACAGCCGTTCCGGTTGTTGGAAAAGAAGGACATATGGTATGTGATTCGATTTTGCCCGGGCCATTTGGTGTAGTTGGAATGACTACTGCATGGGAGGACAACAAACTGGTTACAATATTTCTCTATGGAAAGGGATATGGAGCAGACTGGAGGTAATAAAATGTTCAGATATATCATTGGTGAATACACCATCACCCCGCGTCATATTGCCAGCGATGAGCAATTTTTCAACACCTTGACAGAACAGACCTCCAAATACCTTCTGATCGATGATTTCCCCGGCTATGAGGATATCTTTTTAAAAGTCACCAATCTTACAAGCAGTGATGTTTTCGGTATCGGTTTGCACGGCTGCTCCAGTGAATTGATCTCAATCATTCCTCTATCCCGTAATCTGATTTTAATTGGAGGGGGATTCTCTGTCCATATAATTAATCTGCAACAGGGTGAACAAACAGCACAGTTTCTCTTTGACAGGGAATGGTTTTACTGGGCAACTGCTGTCAATGAACACATTCTTCTTATAACCAATCTTTCCGTCAAAGTACTGGCATTTAACGGGAAAGTCGTCTCCGATTACTCTATGAAATATGAAATTGCATCCTTTTTTATCCAAGATAAGCATCTTATCGTTTCATTGGACGACCATAGTATATGGAAAGCTACTTTTGATGAGCTGACAACCTAAGAAAAATTTTTCTTTATCCGTTCGTCGGTTTCAAAAGGGTGCAACTTCACCCCAAGGCATCTATTTAACCTGTTTTCGAATAGGCGTAAACTTCATTTGCTCTGCCAGCATTCTGTTGGCAGAGCATTCTTTTTAAAAGCGCTACAACTATCGCACTGACAACAGGCCCCAAAGGATTTCCTTACGCTACGGCAGCTTTGGCCAGCAGCTGGAAAAAAGCTACCCGCAGAGCGACGGCGTGACCATCCGCGAGGTGTGCAC
>CAKTAM010000193.1 GCA_934527255.1 uncultured Oscillospiraceae bacterium
GTCGACGGTTTCTTCATCTCTAATTTTGCCGGGAAAACGCCCTTTGCCGCGATCAATCTCATCATGCCGTTTCTGATGATCCTTTCTACAGTCGGCCTGATGTTTGGCACTGGCGGCTCTGCCATTGTCGCCAAAACCTTTGGCGAGGGCAAGCACGAACAGGGCAACCGGTATTTTTCACTGTTTGTCTATGTCACCGCCGCCATGGGCGTCTTATTCGCCGTTTTGGGAATTGCTTTTATCCGGCCGATCACGGCTCTGCTTGGCGCCGATGGTGACAGCGACATGCTGGAAAATGCTGTTCTTTATGCCCGCATCATTCTGCTGGCACTGCCCTTTAATGTGCTGCAAATTTTATTTCAGGCTTTTTGCGTCACCGCAGAAAAGCCCCGGCTTGGGCTTACCGTTACCATGATGTCCGGTTTTACCAATATGCTTTTGGACGCTCTGCTTGTCGGCCTGCTGCCCATGGAATACAAGCTGGCCGGTGCAGCTGTTGCAACGGCATTCAGTCAGGTGGTCGGCGGTGTGGTTCCTCTGCTGTATTTTGGAAGGAAGAACAGCAGCATTCTGCGCCTTGGCAAGACCCGTTTTCAAGGCAGGATCATCTGGAAAGCCTGCACGAACGGTTCCTCTGAATTTATGAGCAATATTTCCATGAGCCTTGTCGGCATGCTTTACAACCTTCAGCTGCTGAAATATGCCGGTGAAAACGGCATTGCCGCCTACGGCGTGCTGATGTATGTCAGCATGATCTTTTCGGCTGCCTTTTTGGGATATTCCATTGGCACAGCGCCTGTCGTCGGTTATCATGACGGGGCCAAAAATACGGCCGAGCTGAAGGGCTTGCTGAAAAAAAGCCTGCGCATCATCGGCATCTTCGGCATTGCCATGCTAGCCAGCGCCGAGCTGCTGGCAGCGCCGCTTTCCCACATTTTCGTCGGCTATGATGCCGAGCTGATGAAAATGACCGTTTCCGGCTTTCGCATCTTTGCGCTTTCCTTCCCTTTTATGGGATATTCCATGTATGCCTCCGGCTTTTTCACCGCCCTCAATGACGGCCTTACCTCCGCCATCATCTCTTTTTTGCGGACGTTGGTGTTTCAAACCGCCGCTGTCGTACTGCTGCCCCTGCTGTGGAAGCTGGACGGCGTATGGATCTCTATTGTGGTGGCCGAGGTCATGTCGGTCATCCTCTCCGCCCTGTTTCTTCTTGGAAAGCGGAAAAAATATCATTATTAAACCTCAGCAGGCACGGAAAAGCAATTGCTTTCCGCGCCTGTATTGTTTTTGCAATGAAACGGCATGGCTATAAACCTGTTTATACCGGCACTTTCCGGCCGCTTTCTTTTCCCGGGCATCTGCATTTGGTATGCCGGGTGCGGCAACATGAACAATACCGGGCAAAATCTCTGCGCGCTGCAGCTTTGGCAGCCTTTCCGTTTTTCAAAAGGGGGCGTTTTCATCTCGGCGCAATACCGTGCCCGCGAAGCGGCCATGGAAAAGATGATTCGTTCTTTGTAAGAAAAGCAGCCACGGCGTTTTTTCGCCGCAGCTGCTTTTTGTGCCTTTAACGCTTTTAACGCTTTGGCCATAGCTCTTTTTTCGGCCGACGGGCGGCATTCTTTCATTCCAGGAACGAAAAGACGTCCGGTTCCAGCTTATCCACCCGACGGTCATACGTCAGGATACCGTTGACCTCTTCTTCCACATCCGAAAGCTGGGTGTATACCGCTCCGCTCAAGCCCTGCGCAAGCATGGGCAGCAGCTGCCCGCGCACCAACTGCCGACAGGCCGCGTTCAGGCTGGCACGGTCTTTATAATGCCGATAACCGTAGCTGTTTGCCAGGCTGGAATGCTCTGCCACACGGTACGCGTACCCGCCATATTCGGAAAGCACCGCCGCCCGCTTATCATCCGCATCTTGAGACCAGAACCGCAGATGTCGAAAATAGATATGGCGGCTTTGAAAATCCCCCGCTCCGCAGTCAAACCAGCCGCTGGCCGAATCGATCAGCCGGGTGCTGTCAATATCGCGGATCGCCGCGGTAATCCGCACCGAATCGAACTGGCCCCAACCCTCATTGAACGGCGACCATATGGCAATGCATGGGTGATTTTGCAGCGTGCGCACGGCCTGCAGGCACTCATGCTCCCACTGACGGCGGGCAGCCGCCTCCGGGCAGCCAAGAAGCCGATAGTGCACATCGCTTATCCAACTGCGCGCCTGCGGCAGCACCGTCGGCAGCGCCGTCATCCACACCGGGCGGTACCGGCCGCCGCATGGCATATCCTGCCAAACAAGCATTCCCAGCCGGTCGCAGTGGTAATACCACCGTTCCGCTTCCAGCTTCATATGCTTACGCAGACAGTTAAAGCCGTGCTCTTTCATCTTTTGAATATCATAAACCAGCGCCTCATCCGCAGGAGCGGTATACAGTCCATCCGGCCAATATCCCTGATCCAATACGGCATTCAAAAAATACGGCCTGTGGTTCAGACAAAAACGTGGGCAGCCACGGTCATCGGCCTCCACCGTAAAAAAGCGCATGGCAAAATAGGTTTTTACGGTGTCGGCATTTTCCCCGATGCCAAGCCGCACAACGGCCGTATATAAAAATGGATCCTCCGGCGACCAGAGATGCGGCTGGGCAAGCGGCACCCTCCATTGGGG
>CAKTAM010000194.1 GCA_934527255.1 uncultured Oscillospiraceae bacterium
GCAACGGCCGTATTTTTGTGCTGGATATGGGCAAGCCCGTCCGCATTCTGGAGCTGGCCGAGAACCTGATCAAAATGGCAGGGTTTATTCCATACAAGGATATTGACATTGTGTTTTCGGGCCTGCGTCCGGGCGAAAAGCTGTATGAGGAGCTGCTGATGGACGAGGAGGGCCTGATAAAGACCGACAACCAGAAAATTTTCGTGGGCCAGCCGCTGAAAATGGATATTGACAGCTTCTTTGATGAGTTGATCCAGCTGAAAAAGCAGGCTTATGCCAATGAAAGCGAAGAAATGCTGCATGCTTTGAGCCATCTGGTGCCGACCTTTCACCACGCGGCCCTGACCTCCGCGGCGGAAAACGGGCCTGCCCGCGCATAAGGAGAGAAAAAACGCGAATGTATCAACGCTTCTGGAAACGTCTGCTTGATCTGTTGCTGTCGGCGCTGGCCATTCTGGTGCTGTCGCCGCTGCTGCTGGCCGTTGCCCTGTGGGTGCGGCTGGATTCCCGCGGGCCGGTGCTGTTCCGGCAAAAGCGGGTAGGCAAACGGAAAACCTATTTTTCCATTTACAAGTTCCGCACCATGTATGTGGATGCCCCGGCGGATATGCCAACGCACCTGCTGCAGAACGCCGACGCCATGATTACCCGCAGCGGGCATTTTCTGCGGCGTTCCAGTCTGGATGAGCTGCCGCAGCTGTTCAATATTTTTCTGGGGCAGATGAGTTTTGTCGGCCCGCGCCCGGCGCTGTGGAACCAGAACGACCTGATCGAGCAGCGTGACCGTTACGGCGCAAACGAGCTGACGCCCGGCCTGACGGGGCTTGCCCAGGTAAGCGGCCGGGATGAGCTGCCCATTGCCGTCAAGGCTGCCTATGACGGCGAATACGTCAAAAAAATCGGCCTTTGGACGGATATCCGTATCCTGTTCGCCACCTTCTTCGGCGTGCTGAAAGCGGATGGCGTTGTTGAGGGCCGGGTAGATGATCCGCCCAAAACGGGCGCTGCAAAGGAGGAGACGGAAACATGATCTTCAGCATGACCGGCTACGGCCGGTACGGGCAGGTGCTGCACGGGCACGATATTACGGTAGAGCTGCGCAGCGTGAACTCGCGTTATTTTGAATATTCCTCCAAAATGCCGCGGGCTTATCTGTGCTTTGACGATGCCATCAAAAAAGCGGTGAACGCGCGTGTTTCCCGCGGCAAGGTCGAGCTGGGACTGCAGGTGCGCGACACGGCCGGACAGGATGAGCAGGTGACCGTCAACATCGGGCTGGCCCGCAGCTATCTTGCCGCCATACGCGAGGCGGCGCAGGCGCTGCAGCTGCGCGAGGATGTCGGCATCAGCGAGCTGACGCACTTTCCGGAGGTTCTGACGACGGCGGCGGCCCCGCAGGATGAGGAGCAGCTGCTGGCGGATATTCTGACCGTGACGCAGGGTGCGCTGGATCGCTTTGTGGAGATGCGCCACACCGAGGGCGAAAAGATGGGCGAGGACATTCTCTCCCGGCTGGATTTTCTGGAGGATGCCGTCGGTAAAGTGGAGGAGGACAGCGCGCGGCGGCTGGAAAAGTATACCGAACGCCTGTATGCCCGCCTGAAGGTTTTGCTGGAGGATCGTTCGGTGGAGGAGAGCCGCATTCTGACCGAGGCCGCCATTTTTGCCGATAAAACCGCCGTGGATGAGGAGACCGTGCGTCTGCGCAGCCATATCCGGCAGTACCGGGATATTCTTGCCGAGGGCGGGCCGGTGGGCCGCAAGCTGGATTTTCTCACGCAGGAGCTGAACCGCGAAACCAACACCATCGGCTCCAAATGCCAGGATCTGGCCATTACCCGTCTGGTGGTGGATATGAAAGCGGAGATCGAAAAGATCCGCGAGCAGATCCAGAATATCGAGTAAGCTGTGCCGGTGTGGTACCGGCTGAAACTATAAGCGAAAGGAAGCAGCAAACGATGAAACTGATCAACATCGGGTTTGGAAACATGGTTTCGGCCAACCGACTGATCGCCATTGTCAGCCCGGAAAGCGCGCCGATCAAGCGCATCATTCAGGAGGCCCGCGATAAGGGTACGCTGATCGACGCCACCTATGGCCGCCGCACCCGCGCCGTCATTATCATGGATTCGGATCATGTGGTGCTCAGCGCCATTCAGCCGGAGACGGTGGCAAACCGCCTGTCGGATGCAAGCGAATCGGTCGAGCTGGATGAGGAAGAGGCGCTGGATGAATAAGGAACGGTATCTGCTGGTCATCTCCGGCCCCTCCGGCAGCGGGAAGGATACGGTCATTCGCCGTCTGATGCAGCTGCACGAAAACATTGAAATTTCGGTTTCGGCGACGACGCGCGCCATGCGCCCCGGCGAAAAAGAGGGCGTCGACTACTACTATATGTCCGTCCCCGCCTTTGAAAAGCTGATCGACGAGGGCCGCGTGCTGGAATATACACAGTACTGCGGCAACTATTACGGCACGCCGAAGGCGCAGGTGGAGGCCCGGCTGGAAAACGGGATCACGGTCGTTCTGGTCATCGAGGTGGAGGGCGGCGCCAACATCAAGCGCCTGTACCCTGACTGCACCACGG
>CAKTAM010000195.1 GCA_934527255.1 uncultured Oscillospiraceae bacterium
GGAAGAAATCGATCGAATTAAGACGCTTTCTTTCCACATCAAAAATGTATTGACTGCTTACTTCCGCACTTTGAACATCAAACTAGTCGATTTCAAACTGGAATTTGGTCGTCTGTCCGATGATACCATTGTTTTGGCCGACGAAATCTCGCCCGACACCTGCCGTCTGTGGGACGCCGACACCAACGAAAAACTCGACAAAGACCGTTTCCGTCGTGACCTCGGCGGGGTCGAAGACGCATACCAGGAAGTGATGAAACGCCTGATGGGCGAATAATTCCCATCCGTTCGCAACATTTTTTCATATTATAAAGGAAGGATACTATGGGTGGATTTTTTGGCGCTGCCGCGCACTCTGATGTCGTTGTCCCGGTATTTTTTGGTGTTGATTACCATTCGCACCTCGGCACCCGAAATGGCGGGATGGCCTGTATCTCCCCGGAAATTGGGTTTCAGCGGTTCATACACCATATCGAAAATGCCCCGTTTCGTACCAAATTTGAAAAAGACCTTACCCACATGAGCGGAAATTCCTGCATTGGCTGCATCAGCGATACCGATCCTCAGCCGCTTCTGGTGCGCTCACACCTGGGAATGTACGCCATTGTCATGGTGGGCGCCATCAACAATGCCGAACAGCTGATGGAGCATTATCTGGCCGATCATCATCATCAGTTTATGGCAATGAGCTCCGGCAAGGTCAACGCCTGCGAGCTGACGGCGGCACTCATCAACCAGAAAAATACGCTGATCGATGGGCTGCGCCATGCGCAGGAAAGCATTGACGGTTCGGCAACGATATTGCTTTTGACGCCGGATGCTGTTTTAGCGGCGCGGGATAAGCTCGGCCGTCTGCCGGTGCTCATTGGGCAGAATGCGGATGGCTGCTGCGTGTCGTTCGAATCCTTTGCGTATCAGAAGCTGGGCTACAGCGATGCCTACGAGCTCGGCCCCGGCGAGATCGTTTCCGTCTGCGCCGACGGCTGGCGCACGTTGGCGGCGCCTGGCCAAAAGATGCGCATCTGCGCCTTTTTGTGGACCTATTACGGCTATCCCAATTCCGCCTATGAGGGGCGCAATGTAGAGGTCATGCGTTACCGCAACGGCGAGATCATGGCGCGGGATGAGCAGGCCGCCGGGGTTATGCCGGAAGTGGATTATGTGGCGGGCGTGCCGGATTCCGGTGTGCCGCATGCCATTGGCTATGCCAACTATACCGGCAGACGCTTTGCCCGCCCGTTTGTCAAATATACGCCCACCTGGCCGCGTTCGTTTATGCCGACCAACCAGAAAATGCGCAATCAGGTGGCTAAAATGAAGCAGATACCGGTGCCGGAGCTGATCGAGGGCAAAAGACTGCTGTTTGTGGATGATTCCATCGTGCGCGGCACACAACTGCGGGAAACCGTTGATTTCCTGTACGAAAGCGGCGCGAAGGAGGTACACATGCGCTCGGCTTGCCCGCCGGTCATGTACGGCTGCAAATATCTGAACTTCTCGCGCAGCAACTCGGATATGGAGCTGCTGGCACGCAGCACCGTACAGGAGCTGGAGGGTGATGAGGGACAGCGGCATCTGGAGGAATACGCGGATGGCCGTACCCGGCGCGGTGCCTGTATGCTGCAGGCAATCTGCCAGAAGATGGGGTTCGAGTCACTGGGATATCAGTCGCTGGACGGTCTGCTGGAGGCCATTGGACTGGATAAAGACAAGGTTTGCACCTATTGCTGGACAGGAAAGGAATAAACGCTATGGAAAAATCGTTTTCTGCTTCGTATGCCGCGGCCGGTGTGGATATTACCGCCGGATATCGGGCGGTCGACTTGATGAAAAAGCACATTGCCCGTACCATGACGGCGGGGGTCTGCTCGGATGTGGGCGGCTTCGGCGGCCTGTTTGAGTTGGATGTTGCCGGAATGGAAAAGCCGGTGCTGGTCAGCGGAACGGACGGCGTCGGCACCAAGCTGAAGCTGGCGTTTCTGATGGATCGGCACGATACCGTAGGCATTGACTGTGTGGCAATGTGCGTCAATGACGTGCTGTGCTGCGGCGCAAAGCCGCTGCTTTTTCTGGATTACATCGCCTGCGGGAAAAATGTTCCGGAGCGGATCGCCGAGATCGTCAGCGGTGTGGCAGAGGGCTGCGTACAAAGCAATGCGGCGCTGATCGGCGGCGAAACGGCCGAAATGCCCGGCTTTTATCCGGAGGATGAATATGATCTGGCCGGTTTTGCCGTCGGTGTGGTGGATAAGAAAAAAATTCTGGATAACTCGACTATGAAGCCCGGCGACGTTGTGATTGCTCTGCCCTCCAGCGGCGTTCATTCCAACGGCTTTTCGCTGGTGCGTAAGGTGTTTGATGTTGAACATGCTGATATCAAGTCTCCCGTGGCGGAGCTTGGCGGAAAAAGCATCGGCGAAACGCTGTTGACGCCGACCCGTATTTATGTGCGGCCGATGCTGGCCCTGTTTGAGGCAGTGACAGTCAAGGGCGTTTCGCATATCACCGGCGGCGGCTTTTATGAAAACATTCCCCGCAGCATTCCCGATGGCCTTGGTGCCCGCATTGAAAAAAGCGCCGTGCGT
>CAKTAM010000196.1 GCA_934527255.1 uncultured Oscillospiraceae bacterium
TGCTGCTTTGCCAAGCCGTTTGGTTCGGGCCACATCAACGATACCTATGCGCTTTATTTCAGCCAGCAGGAAAAAGAGGTGCCGAAGTATATCCTGCAGCGCCTGAATACCAATGTTTTTACCCGGCCGGACGAGGTCATGCAGAACATTTTCGGCGTGACGGAATATCTGCGCCGACAGATTCTGGCGGAGGGCGGCGACGCCGACCGCGAGACCCTCAATTATCTGAAAACCAAAAACGGCAAATTCAGCTATATCGACAGCGAGGGGCAGCCCTGGCGCTGCTATCGCTTTGTGGAAAATTCCTTCTGCTATCAGAAGGCGGAAAGCCCCGAGCTGTTCTATCAGTCGGCGCTGGCGTTCGGTCATTTTTTAAGCCAGCTGAAGGATTATCCTGCCGGTACGCTGTTTGAGACCATTCCCCGCTTCCATGACACCCGCAGCCGCTTCCGCGATTTTCATAAGGCGGTCATGCGCGACATCCGCGCCCGTGCGCGATATTGCGCGCCGGAGATCCGCTTTATGATGGAGCACGAAAAGGATTGCTCGGTGCTGATGGATCTGCTGGAGGCCGGGCGTCTGCCTCTGCGTGTAACGCATAACGACACCAAGCTGAACAATGTGCTGTTTGACGAAACCAGCGGTCAGGTGCTGTGCATCATCGATCTGGATACCATTATGCCGGGGCTGTCGCTCAACGATTTCGGCGACGCTATCCGCTTTGGCGCATCGACGGCGGCAGAGGATGAACCGGACACCGGCAAGGTGCATTTTGACCTTGCGCTGTTCGAGGCGTTCACCCGCGGGTATCTGCAGGCCACGGGGGATGCCCTCACGGCGGAGGAAAAGGCTTATCTGCCCTGGGGCGCAAAGCTGATGACGCTGGAATGCGGCATGCGCTTTTTGACGGATTATTTGCAGGGCGACACCTATTTCAAGGTCGATCATCCCACGCACAATCTGGAGCGCTGCCGTACCCATGTAAAGCTGGTCACAGAAATGGAGCAGCACTGGGACGAAATGAACGCCATTGTAAAAAAATACAGTTAAGGTTCGGTTTGCGGAATGCCGTCGCCCTGTGTGGCGGCGGCGTTTTCGCCGCTGTAAAAAATCGGAAACAGAAAAGCGAGGCTGTTTATGACAAAGGTTCAGCAGGCAGAAAGCTATATCCATTCCCGCAAGGCGTTTACTCATGCGCCGGGCCTGGCCGTCATGCAGCGGCTGATGCAGCGGCTGGGCGACCCGCAAAAGCAGCTGCGCTATATCCATATTGCCGGAACGAACGGCAAGGGCTCCGTAACGGCCATGACGGCCGCCATTCTGCAGCGCGCCGGGCTGAAGACCGGCATGAGCATCTCGCCTTATGTAACGGATTTTCGCGAACGCTTCCAGATCAACGGGCAGATGATCGAACCGGAGCGTCTGGAACAGCTGGTCGGGTGCATTCGCCCACAGGTTGAAGCCATGGAGCAGGCGGGCGAGGGCGAGGTAAACGAGTTCGAGCTGGTCAACGCGGCAGCGTTCCTCTGGTTTTACGAGGAAAAGTGCGACGTTGTTTGTCTGGAGGTCGGCCTTGGCGGCCGCTGTGACGCGACCAACATCATCCCGCCGCCGCTGGTCACCTGCATTACCCGCATCGGGCTGGATCACACTGCCATATTGGGAGAGACGGTCGAACAGATCGCGGCGGAAAAGTGTGCGATCATCAAGCCGGGCACGGTGGTCATCAGCTATCCCGAGCAGCCGCCGCAGGCCGCACAGGTCATTCGGCAGACCTGCGAAAAGCAGCAGGTGCCGCTGGTGATACCGGATCCGGAGGATCTGGCCATGCTGGAATGCAACCTGCTGCAGAATCACGCCAATTATGGCGGCTACGAGGTCGAGCTTCCCATGAAGGGCCGCTGGCAGGGGTTGCATATGGCTATGGCGGTGGAAGCGGCGCTGGCCCTGTGGCGGCAGGGCTACCCCATTGAAGATCAGGCCATCCTGGACGGGCTGGCAGAGGCAAAGCTTCCGGCACGCATGGAAATTTTAAGCCTGCAGCCGCTGATCCTGCTGGATGGCAGCCACAATCCGGATGGTATCGACGCGCTGGCCGGGATGATCGAACGTTCCGGTCTGCCCAAAATGCACGCGGTGATCGGCATGCTGCGCGATAAAGCGTGCGAGGAGATGCTGCGGCGTCTGTCTGATTGTTTTGACGTGGTGTATACCGTTTCGCCCGCCTCGCCGCGCGCCATGTCGGCCGGGCAGCTGGCCGAGCTGGCCCGGCCTTACTTTGACGAGGTGGAGCCTGCGGCGGATGTGGCGCAGGCGCTGCAGAAAGCCCGTGTCGGCGTGGGACGGTTAAAGGGGCTGTGCGTCTGCGGTTCGCTGTATTTGGCAGGGGAGGCAAGAAAAATTTTGCTTTCCGACGCGAACAACTAAAATTTTCACCCCAAACCCTCTATCCTGTTTTTCAGGGGCGAGGGTTCTTTTTATGCCCCGAAAGGAAGGAAAAACATGGCACAGGTCAAATTCAAAATCAACCGCCGCACGCTGACTGCCTGTCTGGCGGGCGAGATCGACCATCATTCCTCACAGC
>CAKTAM010000197.1 GCA_934527255.1 uncultured Oscillospiraceae bacterium
GCGCCACACCGGGCAAGACGGCGACCATTAACTTCTATCAGGTGGATACCGTCTGCTTTGTCGATCTGCCCGGGTATGGCTACGCCAAGGTCTCGGCAGCCGAACGCCGCCGCTGGGATGAGCTCATCAACCGCTATTTTGAGACCGGCCGCACCTATACGCTGCTGGTGCAGCTGATCGACAGCCGCCGCGAGCCTACGCCGGATGATATCCAGATGATGGAATACCTGCAGTACCACCACATTCCGTTTGTGGTTGCGCTGACCAAATGCGACAAGCTGAAAAAAAGCGAGCGCGCCGCACAGGAGCAGACACTGCGCGCCTGCTGTGAGCCGTATGGCTGCCGACAGGTTATTCTGACCAGCGCCGAGGATGGGATCGGCCTGCAGGAGCTGCAGGCCGTGATCGAGGCGGCGCTGCCTGCGGCCCCGGCGCAGACAGGTGCCAGCCATGTACAATGAGTTCGCCTATTTTTACGATGAGCTGAACGGTGCGGCCAATTACCGCAGGCTGTATCGCTTTATCCGGCGCAGCTTCCGGCGGCTGGGAATGAAAAAGGGCATTGTGGCTGACCTTGGCTGCGGCACAGGCACGCTCAGTCTGGCACTGGCGCGCGGCGGGTACGATCTGCTGGCGGTGGATGCCTCGGCAGATATGCTGGAGGTGCTTTCGGAAAAGCTGGCTGCCCGTCCGCGGCTGGCCGGGCGGGTACAGCTGCTGTGTCAGGATCTCACCCGGCTGGATCTGTTCGGCACGGTGCAGGGGGCTGTTTCCACGTTTGATACGCTCAACCACATCGGGCCGCTGCCGCGCCTGCAGGAGGCGCTGTACCGCGCGGCCCTGTTTATGGATGAGGGCGCCGTGTTTGTGTTTGATATGAACACGCCGTACAAGCACCGGGCCGTGCTGGCCGATCAAAGCTACCAGGTGCAGTCGCCGGATGCCGAGTGTGTATGGAGCAACCGTTATGATGAGGCGGCAGCCGCCACGGTCATCACGGTAAAGACGACCGATCGCCGCACCGGCGAAACCTTTACCGAGAGCTTTACCGAGTACAGCTATCCCTGCGATCAGGTGCGCGTGCTGTGCGAAAGCGTCGGGCTGGAGGTGTGCGAGGTGCGCGACGGCGACACCTTCCGTGCGCTGCGGCCCACCTCGCAGCGCATGCTGTTTGTCGCACGCAAGCGTTATACCCAAATGGAGAAGCATGAATGACCGGCCGCGGCGGCTTTTGCCGCAGCCGCAAAGAAAAACGGGAGAGAAGATCATGGCAGAATTGATACGCTGCATTTCCGAAAACGGCGGGGTACTGGTGACGGCGCTGGATTCGACGGAGATCGTTGAGCGGATGTTTTGCATCCACCATACCAGCCCGGTGTGTTCGGCGGCGCTGGGGCGTCTGCTGACCGGGGCCTGCCTGATGGCGGCCAACCTGAAAAGCGCAAAGGATTCGCTTACCCTGCGCATCAAGGCCGATGGCCCGGCCCGCTCGCTGATCGCGGTGGCCAACGGCCGCGGGGATGTCAAGGGCTGCATCGGCGATCCGGATGTCGAGCTGCCGCTGCGTGCGGACGGCAAGCTGAACGTTGGCGCGGCCGTCGGGCGTGACGGTACTTTGACGGTCATTAAGGATATGGGCCTTAAGGAGCCGTATGTCGGGCAGGTGCCGCTGGCCTCGGGCGAGATCGCCGAGGATATTACCTCTTATTATGCCGCCAGCGAGCAGATCCCCACGGTGTGCGCGCTGGGCGTTCTGGTGGATGTGGATCGTCACATCCGCCGGGCGGGCGGGTACTTGCTGCAGCTGCTGCCCGGGGCCAGCGAGGCTGAGATCGACCGGCTGGAAAAGAATGTTGCCGCCATGAAAAGTGTGACGGCGCTGTTGGAGGAGGGCAAAAGCGCGCAGGATATCGCCATGCTGGCCATGGATGGCTTTTCGCCCAATGTGCTGGATTCGCAGCCGGCGCAGTACCGCTGCGACTGCAGCCGCGACCGTATGGAGCGCGCCCTGATGAGCCTTGGCCGCAAGGAGCTGACGGCGCTGCAGCAGGAAAAGGACGAGCTGGAGCTTGGCTGTCAGTTTTGCGGGAAGAATTATACCTTCCGTGCTTCGCAGATATTGAAGCTGCTGCAATAAAAGCACGCCGGAGAGGCATGCTTTGGGACGGAAAATCGCCGTCGGCTTTTCTTGAAAGAAAAAAGGAAAAAACATGAAAAAGGGTATTGACATTCCCGGCCAAATCATGTAAAATAAACAACGTCGCCGATACGGCACACAAGCAAAAGCGAATGTGCGGCGGCGTTGTTCATGCGGGTTTAGCTCATCTGGTAGAGCGTCACCTTGCCAAGGTGAAGGTAGCGAGTTCGAGCCTCGTAACCCGCTCCACCGGTTATAGAACCGGTATGGCCCGGTAGTTCAGTTGGTTAGAACGCTAGCCTGTCACGCTAGAGGTCGTGAGTTCGAGCCTCATCCGGGTCGCCATTTGCCTCTGTAGCTCAGTTGGTAGAGCAGGGGACTGAAAATCCCCGTGTCATTGGTTCGATTCCGATCGGAGGCACC
>CAKTAM010000198.1 GCA_934527255.1 uncultured Oscillospiraceae bacterium
GAAGGTGGAGCTGATCACCGGCCGCACACATCAGATTCGTGCGCATCTGGCCAGCATCGGCTGCCCGATTTTGGGCGACAGCAAATATGGCAATAACGCAGCCAACCGTGAGCTGCGGCTGAAATATCAGGCGCTGTGCGCCTGGCGGCTGACCTTTCCAATCATTGAGGGCGAGTTTTCCAAATGGTCGCAGAAAAAGCTGTGTGCGGAAAAGCCGTGGTATTATCAGCAGGTGCTGGACGGTACGCTGAAATAAGAACAAGTGGGCAAAAGCAGCTGCCGTCCGGAGGGATGCGGTCCGGGCATACTGCGAAAAATTATCCGCTGCTTTGGCGAAAGCAGTAGCCAAAAAACGGGTTTTATGCTATACTGAATAAGTTATCCCGCCTGTTTTCGGGCGGGGCTGCTGCAGAAAAGGAGGAGTGCTTTTTCATGGAGCTGGATGAAGCGCGTGCGCGGATAGCCGAGCTGCGCAAAACCATTGATTACCATTCCAACCTTTATTACAATCTGGACGCTCCGACCCTGAGCGATTACGAGTATGATGCACTGACGCGTGAGCTGCGTACGCTGGAGGAGCAGTTTCCCTCACTGGTCACGGCGGATTCCGCCACCCAGCGGGTTGGAGGAAAGGCTTCCAGCAGCTTCGAAAAGGTGACGCACGCCGTACGCATGGAAAGTCTGCTGGATGCCTTTTCGGAAGAGGAAATACGCGATTTTGACCGTCGGGTACGCGAAACGGTTGCCGAGCCGCAATATGTGGTAGAGGCGAAGATCGACGGACTTTCTGTCAGCCTGGAATACCGTGACGGGGCGTTTGTCCGCGGCTCTACCCGCGGCGACGGTACGGTTGGCGAGGATGTCACCGAAAACCTGCGTACCGTGCGTGCCATACCAAAGCGGCTGAAGAATGCGCCGCCGTTTTTGGAGGTGCGTGGCGAGGTATACATGCCAAGACAGGCGTTTGTACAGCTGGTAGCTGAACAGGAGCTGCAGGAGAAGCCGCCTTTCAAAAACCCGCGGAACGCTGCGGCGGGCAGCCTGCGGCAGAAGGATCCGGCGGTGACGGCCGGGAGAAACCTGAGTATTTTTGTGTTTAATATCCAGCAGGTGGAGGGTGTGGAGCTTCACTCGCATAAGGAAAGCCTGGATTATGCAAAGAAATGCGGGTTGACGGTTTCGCCCTATTACACCCGCTACGCCTCCATTGAGGAGGCGCTGGAGGAAATCCGCCGGATCGGGCGGCTGAGGGATTCCCTGCCGTTTGATATCGATGGCGCCGTCGTGAAGGTGGACGATTTTGCCCAGCGCGAACAGTTGGGAAGCACGGCCAAGTTTCCACGCTGGGCCATCGCCTTCAAATATCCGCCCGAGGAAAAGGAGACCACACTGCATGCGGTGGATATTTCCGTCGGCCGTACCGGCGTGCTGACCCCGACAGCGGTATTCGAGCCTATTTTGCTGGCCGGTACCAGCGTTTCGCGCGCCATTCTCCACAATGAGGATTTTATCCGTGAAAAGGATGTCCGCATCGGTGACACCATTCTGGTGCGCAAGGCAGGCGACATCATTCCCGAGGTCGTGTGTGTTCGGGCGCATGCGCCGGATAGCGTTCCCTTTGTCATGCCGGAGCGCTGCCCCAGCTGCGGCGAGCCGGTCAGCCGCCCGGAGGGGGAAGCAGCGCTGCGCTGTACCAACCCGGAATGTCCGGCACAGCTGCTGCGCAATCTCATCCACTTTGCGTCCCGAAACGCCATGGATATCGACGGCCTTGGCGTAGCGGTGATGACGCAGCTTACCGAAAAGGGCTTTGTACAGCAGATTCCCGACCTGTTTTCACTGACGCAGGAGCAGCTGCTGCAGCTGGATAAGTTTCGCGAAAAGTCGGCGGCCAATCTGCTGGAAGCCATTCAAAAGGCCAAAAGTCGCAATTTGGATAAGCTTATCTTTGCGCTGGGCATCCGCAACATCGGTGAAAAAGCCGCGTTGGCGCTGGCGGAGGAGTTCCGCACGCTGGATGCGTTGGCTGCCGCAAAGGTCGATGATATCTTGAAAATAGACGGCATGGGCGAGATCATGGCGCAGAGCATCGTGGATTTCTTCGCCAAGGCAGGCACACAGGATCTGCTGCAGCGTCTGTCCCGGGCGGGCGTTAATTTTCAATATACCGGGGCGGAAAAAACCGACCGTCTGGCCGGAAAAACACTTGTAGTGACAGGTACTCTGCCTACGCTTTCCCGTGCACAGGCTGAGGAGCTGATTGTCCGCAGCGGCGGAAAGGCAGCTGGCTCCGTCTCCCGGAAAACAGCGTTTCTGGTGGCAGGCGAGGCGGCTGGAAGCAAACTGAACAAGGCGCGGGAGCTTGGGATTCCCGTGATTACCGAGGAGGACCTGCTGCGCATGGTCGCCCCGAATGAAGAGAGGATGCAACCACAATGAAAATGGATGTAAAACGTGTAGCGCGTCTGGCGAAACTGCGCATCCCGGAGGAAAAGCTGGGGAAAATGGAAGCCGAGATGGAAAACATTCTGCGCATGGTGGAAAACCTGCCGGAG
>CAKTAM010000199.1 GCA_934527255.1 uncultured Oscillospiraceae bacterium
GATGTAAAACGTGTAGCGCGTCTGGCGAAACTGCGCATCCCGGAGGAAAAGCTGGGGAAAATGGAAGCCGAGATGGTAAACTTTCTGCGCATGGTGTATAACCTGCCGGAGCTTTCCAGCGACGGTGCGCTGATCGACGTCAACAATACCATGGAGCTGCGTGAGGACGTTATCGAGCCGTCCTTTGCCCGTGACGACATTCTGCGCAACGCGCCGAAGGCGGTGGCAGGCTGTATCGTCGTTCCCAAAACGGTGGAGTGAGAAAGAGGAAAAGCAAATGGAAATTTATGAATTGAGCGCTGTGCAGATGGCACAGAAGCTGCGTGCCAAGGAGCTTAGCGCACAGGAGATCGCCCATTCCACGTTGTCGCGCATTGAGGCGGTAGAGCCGCAGGTGGATGCCTTTTTGACGGTGACGGCCGAGCAGGCGCTGGCGGCGGCAGAGCGTGTGGACAAAAAGCTGGCTGCCGGTGAGGAGCTGGCCCCGCTGGCCGGCATTCCGGTGGCTATCAAGGATAATATCTGCACCAAAAACATCCGTACAACGTGCGCCTCCCGCATGCTGGAAAATTTTGTTCCGCCGTATGACGCCACCGTCATGGAAAGGCTGAACGCACAGGACATTCTTCTGGCCGGTAAGGTCAATATGGACGAATTTGCCATGGGCAGCTCCTGCGAAAATTCCTATTTCAAGAAGACGCGCAACCCATGGGATACCAGCCGGGTGCCGGGCGGTTCGTCCGGCGGCAGCGCGGCTGCGGTCGCCGCGTGCGAGGTGCCGCTGTCTCTGGGCAGCGACACGGGCGGCTCTATCCGCTGCCCGGCAAGCTTCTGCGGTGTGGTCGGTCTGAAGCCGACCTATGGCGCGGTTTCTCGCTATGGGCTGGTGGCGTTTGCTTCTTCGCTGGATCAAATCGGCCCGTTTGGCCGTACGGTGGATGATGTGGCGCTGCTGTTTGGTGCGATCTCCGGCGCGGATAAACGTCACGACGCAACCAGCAAGGATTACACCTTTGGCGCCATGACCTCGACGGTCAGGGGAATGCGCATCGGCCTGCCCAAGGAATATTATGGCGATGGGATCACGCCGGAGGTGCGCGCCAGCGTGCTGGCGGCGGTCGAGCAGTACCGTGCCATGGGCGCGGAGATCGTGGAGGTCTCTCTGCCGTCTACGCCGTATGCTCTTTCGGCATATTACATCATCGCTTCGGCCGAGGCTTCCTCCAATTTGGGACGGTATGACGGCGTGAAGTACGGCTTCTGCGGTGACCGCAGCGGCTCGCTGAATGATATGTACGAGACAACGCGCAGCGAAGGCTTCGGCGATGAGGTGCAGCGCCGCATTATGCTGGGTACTTATGTGCTTTCCAGCGGGTATTACGATGCTTACTACAAGCGTGCCAAGCTGCTGCAGAAGATGATCGCCGCCGAATTTGACGCCGCGTTTGAAAAATGCGATGTGCTGGCAACGCCCGTTTGTCCGACAACGGCGTTCCGCTTGGGCGAGCGCAGCAACGACCCGGTCGCCATGTATGCGGCGGATATCTGCACCATCAACGTCAATATTGCCGGGCTGCCCGGCGTCAGCGTTCCCTGCGGCCGGGATGCGGCCGGTCTGCCGATCGGCCTGCAGCTGATCGGGCCGAAGTGGAGCGAGGCGACGCTGCTTGGCACTGCGAAATGCTATGAAACGGCCGTGGGCGGCTTTGCCGTAAAGGAGATGGAAAGCCATGAGTGAAAAATATGAAGTGGTCGTTGGGCTGGAGGTCCACGCAGAGCTTTGCACCAAAACCAAAATATTCTGCAGCTGCAAAAACTCGTTTGGCGCAGAGGTCAACACGCAGTGCTGCCCGGTTTGCATGGGCATGCCCGGTACACTGCCGGTGTTGAACCGACAGGTGGTCGATTATGCCATTTTGATGGGACACGCCCTGAACTGCAGCATCAACCGGGTGACAAAGCAGGATCGCAAAAACTATTTTTACCCCGATCTGCCAAAATCTTATCAGATCTCTCAGTTTGATATCCCGCTGTGTGAGCACGGCTATCTGGATATTCTGGTGGGGGATACGGAAAAACGCATCGGTATTACCCGCATCCACATCGAAGAGGATGCCGGTAAGCTGATCCATGCGGACGGCTTTGACGGAACGCTGGCGGATTATAACCGCTGCGGCGTGCCGTTGATTGAGATCGTTTCCGAACCGGATATGCGCGGTGCGGAGGACGCCAAGGCTTACCTGGAGGCCATCACCTCCATTCTGCTGTATCTGGGCATTTCTGATGCCAAAATGCAGGAGGGCAGTGTGCGCGCGGATGTCAACGTTTCCGTGCGGCCGGTGGGCCAGACCGAATTTGGCACCCGCACGGAAATGAAAAATGTCAACAGCTTTGGTGCGGTGTATCGCGCCATTCAGTATGAGGCCGCGCGGCAGATCCAGGTGCTGGAACAGGGCGGCGTCATCGAGCAGGAGACCCGCCGTTGGGACGACGCAAAGGGCGAAAGCGTTCTGATGCGTTCCAAGGAGGACGCGCAGGATTATCGCTATTT
>CAKTAM010000200.1 GCA_934527255.1 uncultured Oscillospiraceae bacterium
CCTATACGCCGACCATTGAAGGCTCGGATGTATCGCTGCGCGAGGATACCATGCGGAACGCCAAGGCGCAGTATGGCGACCCGTTGCCGCCCATTGTTGAGCAGCGGCTGACCCGCGAGCTGGATTCGATCATCAAGCACGGCTTTGCCGTACTGTATGTCATTGCGCAGAAGCTGGTCTTGAACAGCGAGGCGCACGGCTATCTCGTCGGCAGCCGTGGGTCGGTCGGTTCGTCGGCTGTGGCGCATTTTTCCGGCATTTCCGAGGTCAACAGTCTGCCGCCGCACTATCTGTGCCCCAACTGTAAATGGTCGCAGTTCTTTACGGACGGTTCTGTCGCGGACGGCTTTGACCTGCCCGATAAGGATTGCCCTGTCTGCGGTACAAAATGCATCTGCGAAGGGCATGATATTCCGTTCGAAACCTTTCTGGGCTTTGACGGTGATAAGGAGCCGGATATTGATCTGAACTTTTCCGGCGATTATCAGAGCGAATCACACCGATATACCGAGGAGCTGTTTGGCAAGGAGTTTGTTTTCAAGGCAGGCACCATTTCCGGCCTGCAGGATAAAACGGCATACGGTTATGTCAAAAAATATCTCAGCGAGCGGGGAATGGTCGTCAACAAGGCGGAGGAAAACCGTTTGTCGCTGGGATGTACAGGCGTCAAGCGGACGACAGGGCAGCATCCCGGCGGTATGGTCGTCGTGCCAAGCTGCGATGAAATTTATAATTTCTGCCCGATCCAGCATCCGGCGGACGATAAGGAAAAGGGGGTTTATACCACCCACTTTGAATTTAAGTACCTGCATGACACCATCCTGAAGCTGGATGAGCTGGGACACGATGTTCCCACCATGTACAAGCATCTGGAGGATATGACGGGCATCAAAATGAGTGATGTTCCCATGAATGACAAAAAGGTGCTTTCGCTGCTGACCTCGACCGAGGCGCTGGGCATTACCCCGGAGGACATCGGCAGTCAGACCGGCACCTTTGGCATTCCGGAGCTTGGAACCAATTTTGTGCGCAACATGCTTATTGAAGCACAGCCAAAAACCTTTTCCGACCTGATCCAGATCTCCGGCCTGTCACACGGTACGGATGTCTGGAACGGCAACGCGCAGGATCTCATCAAGGACGGGGTATGCGGCATTTCTGAGGTCATCGGTACCCGTGACGGCATTATGACCTATCTGCTGCACAAGGGCGTGGACAACAAAAGCGCGTTTACCATTATGGAGCTGACCCGAAAGGGCAAGGTCGCGAAAAACGGATTTCCACCGGGTGTGGAGGATATGCTGCGCGAGCACGATGTGCCGGAATGGTACATGGAAAGCTGTAAAAAAATCAAGTACATGTTTCCTAAGGCACACGCCGTGGCCTATCTGATCGCGGCCATTCGTTTGATGTGGTTCAAGCTGTACCATCCGCTGGCGTTCTATGCAACCTACTTTACCGTGCGCGGTGATGCGATCGACTATGAAGCCGCAGTCGGCGGGCGGGCGGTGGCGCAGCAGAAGCTGCGCGAGGTGATGCAGCGTCTGAAGGACGAAAAGAACGCCAAGGATGAAGAGCTTCTGGTCTCGCTGCAGATGGTATGCGAAATGCTGGCCCGAGGCTATGAGTTTGCCCCCATTGAGCTGGGAAAAAGCGAAGCAAAGCGGTATGTTGTGGAAGAGGGAAAAATCCGTCTGCCGTTTGCTTCCATGAAAGGCATCGGTGAAGCGGCGGCCATCTCCATGGAGCAGACGGCCAAAAAGGGCGATTATATTTCCGTTGAAGAATTTCAGCAGCAGGCAGGCGTTTCCAGTGCCATCATCGACCAGCTGAGGGCTGCCGGCGTTCTGGCCGACCTGCCGGAGAGCAACCAGGTCACCTTTTTCTAAGCCGCTGTGCCGCCGCAGGCGGTTCCTTGTCGTCAAAAATAAGGAGATCGGATATGAGAACCATCGTTTACAAGGGTCTGCGCCAGCAGACGCTTCAGCAATATCTGCAGCAGGAATTTCCGCTTTTAAGCACAGGCCTGTGCAATAAATTTCTGCGGGAGAATAAGATCAAGCTCAACGGAAAAAAACGGCCGCTTGCCACTGTGCTGCTGCCGCATGATGAGCTGCGGCTTTTTATCCCGGAGGAGTTTCTGCAGACCCCGACGGCGGAAAACCGGTTTTTGTTTGCCGGTGACCTGGATAAAATCGTTTTCGAGGATGAGGATCTGCTTGTCGTTGACAAGCCTGCCGGGCTGCCGGTGTCGGATGAGGAGGGCGAAGCCCGTGACACGCTGCTTCTGCGGGCGCAGAAATATCTGCAGCGTTCGCATTCAAACGCCTCGCCCCGTTTGTGCCACCGGCTGGATACCGGCACGTCCGGCCTGGTTCTGATCGCTAAAAACGCCGGGGCGGAAGCGTTTGTGACGCAGCTCATCCGGGCGCACCGCATTCGAAAGGAGTATCTGTGCGTTACCTTTGGTCGGCCGCAGCC
>CAKTAM010000201.1 GCA_934527255.1 uncultured Oscillospiraceae bacterium
GGGCCACCTGCACCTCCGGCGAGCCGGTGTCGTTTTCGCTGAGGGCAAATTTCTTGATGATTTCCTGTTTGTTTTCCATTGTTTTCACCTCATTTTAGTTTGCCGATACGCCAAAGCCCCGGCCGTGGGCGGGTGAACTTCCCCGGGCAGAGCTGCCGACGGACGGCATGCTCCGGCAGCCGGTCGGGCTTTCCCCCACAGCTGAGAACAAAGGTACGGTACTGTATATTATAGCACACGCCCCACCGCTTGTAAAGGCTTGCCCCGGCCAAAATTTGCGGCCGGAAAAAGCGCCGCGCAGCCGGTCACAGCGGCAGCGGCGGCATGCTGTCAAATGCTTCGCAGCTGCGCTTTGCCGCGCGGGAGATGCAGTCCTGCAGGCCCTGCAGCGAGTCGTATTTCTGCACAGGCCACAGATATTCCAGAAAGCAGATGCGCGGGTGCGAGCCGTACGCATCGCCGTGCCAGCGGCAGAAGAAGGTCTCACAGGTCACGCCGTCTCCATCCACGGTGGGGCGGCGGCCCAGCCCCGTGGCCGAGGGCAGCCACACCCCGTTGACCAGCGCCGCCGTGCGGTAAACGCCCTCGGCGGGCTGCTGCATGACCGCGGGATAGATCTGGTTGACGGTAGGATACCCCAGGCTGCCGCCCAGCTGCTGCCCGTGCCGCACCGGCAGATCAACGGCATACGGCTCGCCCAGCAGGGCGTTGGCTTCGGCAAGCTTTCCCTGCGCCAGCAGCGCCCGGATGCGCGTGGCGCTGATGGGCGCGCCCGCCTGCTCCTCCAGTGGGAACGAGAACACCTGTACCCCCTGCGCTGCGCACAGCTGCCGCAGCAGCGGCACATCCCCGGCGGCCCCGGCGCCGAAACGGAAGTTTTCGCCGCAGAAGACCGCACGGGCCCCCAGCTTGTCACACAGCAGCCGCTGCACAAACTGCTGCGGCGACAGCGCGGCAATGGCGTCAAACGCCTCGCAGTCAATATCGGCGACGCCCTGCGCCAGAATGCGCCGACGGCGCTCGCTGAGGGTCAGAATATCCGGCGCTTTGGTGCGTCTGTCGGAAAACTGAAAGGTGAACGCCACCGGCCGGGCCGCATTGTGCGCCGCCCAGTCTGCCGCTGCGCGCAGAATGCGCCGGTGCCCCAGGTGCACCCCGTCAAAATAGCCCAGCGCCACGGCTGTCGGCTGTGTCTGCGGCATTCGCTCCTCCCCTTTCCTTTGCCTGCGGCTGCAGCGGGCGGCCGTCTTCAGTCCCGTTCAATAAACAGCTTTTCTACGGTCAGCGTGTCAGCCTGCACCGCCGCCACGCCCAGAAAGCCGCCGTCCGCCGCATATACCCGCACGCGGCCGTCCGCATGGCGAAACCGGCTGGGCGAGCCGTTCTTCAGCCGCTGCTCCACTGCCGGGCCCACCTGCACGGCGGGCAGGGCGTCAAACACGGTATCCACCCCCGCCAGCAGCTGCGGCAGGCTGCCGTTTTCTTTGGCGGCCTGTACCTGCTCCAGTGTGACCGCCTGCTGCAGGGTATAGCGGCCGCTGCGGGTGCGCCGCAGGCTGCACATGGCGGCCGGGCAGTGCAGCGCCGTGCCGATGTCCTCCAGCAGCACCCGCACATAGCTGCCCTTGCTGCACACGATGCGCAGCAGAAACTCGTTTTCCGCCGTCTGCTGCAGCAGCTGCAGCGAATGGATGGTGATGGTGCGCGGCGTGCGCTCGACCGTCTGCCCCTTACGGGCCAGCTGGTACAGCGGACGGCCGTCCACCTTGACGGCAGAATACATGGGCGGCAGCTGCTGCTGCTCGCCGACAAAGCGCGGCAGCACCGCAAGCAGCTGCTGCTCGTTCACGGCTTCGGCCGAGGTGCGCAGCACCGTGCCGGTAATATCGCCGGTATCGGTCGCCAGGCCGAACCGCACCCCCGCAATATATTCCTTTGTATGGTCGGTCTGCATGTCGACCGCACGGGCGGCCGGCCCCACAAATACCGGCAGAACGCCGGTCGCCATGGGATCCAGCGTGCCGCTGTGCCCGATGCGCCGCGTGGCCAGAATGCCGCGCAGCTTGGCAATGACGTCAAAGCTGGTCCATCCGGCAGGCTTATCCATTACCAGAATGCCGTTCACGAATGGGCCTCCTGCTGCGGCAGATGGCGCTGCACCTCGTCAAGCAGGGCCTGCTTGGCGTTTTCCAGCCCGCCGAATACCTCGCACCCGGCAGCGCCGCGGTGGCCGCCGCCGCCGAACGCCGTGGCCACGGCGCTGGCATCCACGCCCTCGGCCGCCCGAATGCTGATCTTATAGCTGCCGGAGGGCTGCTGACGCATGGTGACGCCCACCTGCACCCCTTCGATGGCGCGGGCAATGCCCGTCACGCTTTCCAGATCGACCGGCAGCGCGCCGGAGGCGGCGATCTCGTCCAGCGTAAGGTAGGTGATGGCGCAGCGGCCGTCAAAATAGAAC
>CAKTAM010000202.1 GCA_934527255.1 uncultured Oscillospiraceae bacterium
AGAGCCTTTTCCGGTTGGCCCAGCTCCAGTTGCGTGGCGGCGACGTTGTAGCGAATGGAAGCCAGACCGTCAGTGTTTCCCAAGGCCTCTGCCAGACGCTCCGCCACGGCGAAGTGGGCCAGCATCTCCTCCATGCGGCCCAGATCTGAGTAACAGTTTCCCATCCACAGGCGGCAGGACAGCATCAGGTTGGGGTATCCTGCATCTGCCGCCGAGCGGTAGGCATCTCGCAGCACCTCGATGGCGGCGGCATACTCCCCATTGGCATAAAGAGCCTTACCGTAGAGGGTGGACAGCAGCGGCAGCGGCTCCAGCCGCACCGAGTCCTCCCACCGGCCCTGCAGACCGCGCTGCAAGGCTAACTGTCGGGTGGAGAGAAAGGGCTCCCACTCCTCCGGCAGAGGGCGCATTTCATCTGTATAAAAGGCAGTCAGCAGCAGAGCATCCGCCGCCAGTGGGCTGCATGCAAGGTCCTTCTGCCGGGGCTGCACCAGCCGCTCATAGCAGGGGGCAAAGCCTGGGCTGCCGGCGAGCAGGGCTCTCCAACAGGGCTCCAGACCCTCCGGCTCCGGGGTCCAGCTCAGGCCCAAGCGGCGCAGCAGAAGCTCCGTCACCTCCGGGGAAGGCACTGCCTTGCCCTGCTCGATCTTGGATAGGTAGGAGGGGGCACAGATGCCCCGGCACAGGCCCTCCTGACTCCAGTCCCGCCGGAGACGGGCCTGCCGGATCAGCAGTCCGGCGATGCTGCCGCCCTTCATGTTGTTCATCCTCCGCATCCTCCGTAAAGCTCTGATCTATTCCGTTCCTGTTCCCATTATACCATAAAGCAATGCTGCTGTGTATTGCTTTCGCAGCGTAGGCAGCCGCTGACTTGGCCGTTCTCTGTCATGAAACAAATAAAACAGGTGTCTGTATGCGGTACTGCCATGGAAAAATGGAAGAAGGCCGTTTTGTCGATTTCAGGCGGAAGAAAGAAAAACAGAAAATCGTTTTCTGCATCGGGCTCAAAACAGTTGGTGCTCTGGCGCAAAGCAGAGCCAGATTTTTTCTTTGCTGCGGCGGTGAAAAGCACCCCAAATCGCCTGTTGGGGGGCGGCGGTCGTACGATGACCTTTTCTGCAAAACAACTTTTCCGTTTCACGTCAAAAATTTGCATCAAAAAGGACGGGCCCGGCGACGCTGTCCCGCGCCGCTTCGACGACCTTTGCCGCAGCGGATGTGTATACTGAAAAGCGGGTGATACATATGCGGACTGTGGTCTATGCGGATGTGCTGTTGGCCGTCAACTGGGTGATCGATTATTTTCTGCTGCTGGGCGTCGCGGCCGTGACAGGCGTCGGCGTGCGCCGCGGCCGACTGCTGGCGGGCGGGGCCCTTGGCGCGCTCAGCACGCTGGTGTTTCTGGCGCCCGCGCTGCCGCTGTGGCTGCAGCTGGGCTATCAGGCGGTCACGGGCAGCGCCGTGCTGGCGGCGGCGTTTGCACGGCGCATGCCGCTGCGCCGCTGGCTGCGGCAGTTTGCGCGGCTGTGGCTGTGGTATTTTCTGTTCAATGCGGGCTATTCCGGTCTGGTGCTGGCCGCCATGTACTGGCTGTCATTCGGCGGCGTCCGACAGAACAATCTGGCTTTTTATTTTGATGTGTCGCCGCAACTGCTGGCGGGGTGTATTCTGGCACTGTATGCGTTTGTACGCCTGCTTCTGCTGCTGTTCGAGCGGCCGGGTGCGGAAAAGATCGTTCGCGTTCAGGCATCGGCGGCCGGTCAGACCCTGACGGCTGATGTGCTGGTCGATTCCGGCTTTACCGGCGCCGACGCGCTGACTGCCCAGCCGCTGCTGCTGCTTTCCTACCCGGATACCGTCGGCGGCGGGGCGGCGCGGGGCGCGCTGGATACCCTGCTGCAGCGGTATTATGGGCAGTCTGACAGTGCGAAAGTGCGCAGCCTGCCGCAGGGGCTGCGCCTGACGCCTCTGCATACGGCAGGCGGCGAGGTGCTGGCGCCGTCGCTGACGGCACAGGCCGTGATCAACGGCCGACCGGCGGCGGTGACGCTGGCGTTCAGCGACCAGCGCTTCCGCGCCGGGCAGGTGCAGGGCTTGTTTGGGGCCAAAAGCTATGAGATGATAGGAGGCAACTGAAATGAAAACGGTTTTTTGCCCGGAATGGCTGCGGCGGCTGGCCAGGCGGCTGCGCTTTTGGAAAAAGGGCGGCAGGGTGTACTACATCAACTCCTCCGAGGTGCTGCCGCCGCCCCTGACCCCCGCGCAGGAGGCGGCGCTTTTCCGCGGACTGGAAAACGGCGACGCCCAGTGTCAGCAGCAGCTGATCGTGCACAACCTGCGACTGGTGGTGTACATTGCCAAACGCTTCGAGGGCAACGCGGCCACCTCGCACCTGACGGTGGAGGATGCCATCTCCATCGGAACCATCGGCCTGATCAAGGCAGTCAATACCTTTGTGC
>CAKTAM010000203.1 GCA_934527255.1 uncultured Oscillospiraceae bacterium
ATCTATTATACCCGACACGGCCGCTTTTTTCAATCCAATTTATCAGATTATTTTCGTTTTTTGCGTTTTACGGCATTTTGTCACTCGTGACCGGCAACGAACCAGCGCCCGTCGCGTCGGCCAAGTACGACTGCTGCCGCCCTTGGCACATTACCGCTTTGCACCGCACTGAGAACAAAACAGGGCATTCTCCGCCATGGGCGCCCCGCATTCCGGGCAGACGCCCTCGCAGCATTCGGTCTCCGGCGTTTCGGCCGTAGCGTCGCCGTCATCCTCCATTTTGTTCAGCTGGTCAAGGATGCTGTCGATCTTGGCGATGCACTCCGCAACGGCCGATTCGTGATCGACGCCCATTTTCACCTGATTATAATAATAAGCGCCCAGCTGACGCTGTGCCTTGCTCAGCTCGTTTTCCAGCGTGAAGCGGTCATAGGTTGCCTTGCCTTTGCGGGCCACAAAATTGACCCCCTGTACGGCTTTCTGTGCCAGGCTGGAAGCAGCCTCCTGCAGTTTGGTAAAATCAAAATCCATACCATCCGATCCTTTCTCCGGTCTTTGGCGAAGCGCCGACCGGCCCCTGTCATGACAGGTCGTTTTCACAAAGCAGT
This sequence comes from uncultured Oscillospiraceae bacterium, assembly GCA_934527255.1. GTDB lineage: Bacteria > Bacillota > Clostridia > Oscillospirales > Ruminococcaceae > UBA1762. The sequence goes on from CAKTAM010000203.1 coordinate 609, forward strand.
CCGCCAGCCCTCTGACGCCGACCGCCTGTGCATTTTCAGTATACACTATTCCGACGCCATTTTCAAGTTTTGACAGCGGAAAAAGGCGCAAAAACCGCGCCAACAAGGCTTTTTTCGCCAAAAGCCCCGCCTGCTGCCGCTGTTCAGCCCAAAAATTCCTGCAGCATCGAATCCGGCCAAAGCAGCTGTTCCAGCGGCGTGTCGCACAAAGCAAAGCGATCTGCCAGCGCTTTCAGGGTCTGCGCCTGTTGACTGCCGTCGTCAAACTGCTGCGCCAGCGCGCGTACGCGCGGCGCAAGGCACTCGACCTCATAGCTGAAGGACGTATCCAGCAAAGCGTCCGCCTGCGGCTTGAACACCTTGATATACCGATCCTCACCAGCACAGACCTGCGGCCACATCTGCAGCGTTTTCAGCGGCGAGTGCCCGCGGTGCGCATGGTCACGCACCATCCGCCGCGCAAGGCGGATATCTCTTGTCGGCAGGATGCGCTGCCCGCAAAAGGCGTATTCCTCCCGCAGACCCGCATACAAACGGTAGACGCGATCCCCCGGAAGCTGACTGGTCAGGCAGGGGTTGTGTGCATGAATGCCCTCGACGATCAGCACACCATCCCCAATGGAGATAGGGCGAAGCTCTGCCTTGCGATGCTCGGTAATAAAATCGAACTGCGGCAGCCGGGTGCTGCCCGTCGTCACGACCTCGTTCAGGCAGGCGTTGACCAATGGAATATCCAGCGCCGCGACGTTTTCATAATCCTTGCTGCCATCCGGCAGACGCGGATATTTTTCCAGATCCAAAAAGAAATCATCCAGGCTGATGACCTCGGCAACGGTATTACGGCGGCGCAGCTCCTCGGCCAGTTTATGCGCCGTCGTGGTCTTTCCGCTGCTGGAGGGCCCCGTCAGCATCACCAGATGGCGGCCGCTGGCCAACAGCTGATCCGCGGCCGCAGCAATGCGCTGGCGATACTCCTGCTCACAGGTATCCACCAACAGCTGACCCGTGTGTGCCGCCACATTGATCAGTGACAGCTCCACCAGACGCTTTGGTATCCATTTAACGGCCATAAAAGGCATCCACCTCCTGCTTTTTCTTTAGGATAGCATCAAAATCCCGCACATATTCCAGCGGATATTTATAATTGAAGATGCGTTCGATCTTCCGGCTTTGTGCATCGGGTGAGGCGCCGGCGTGCTTGAGCTTGGTGACGCCGCCTGCCCCGGCAGAGAAAATGCTGTGCAGCTCCTCCATGATATAAATATTATACAATCCCTCATAGCCCGGCAGGCAGTAACCGGTGTTTTCGAGATTCTGCAGCGTTCCCTTCTGCCGGTAAAGATAATAGGGCTGATATCCGTTTTCCGTCACCAGACGGCAGCTTTGCAGCATGGCGCTGACATTATCATAGCTTTCCTCACGCTCCTCCACCACCAGATTGGAGGCGCGCTTCAGCGTCAGGGTATGCACGGTGATATTCTCCGGCCGAAGCGCCAGTACCCGACGCAGCGTATCGTCAAAGCCCGAGACGGTATCGGACGGCAGTCCGGCGATCAGATCCATGTTGATATTGGTATGCCCGACCCGCCGTGCCGCAGCATAACAATCCAGAATATCCTGTGCGGAATGACGGCGGCCAATGTGCTGCAGCACACTGTCCTGCAGGGTCTGCGGATTGATGGAAATACGCGTTGCCCCCAGCTGACGAATGACCGCCAGCTTTTCTTCGTCGGTACAATCTGGCCGACCGGCCTCGACCGTGTATTCCTGCGCAATCTCCAACGGGAAAAAATCACGGATGCAC
>CAKTAM010000204.1 GCA_934527255.1 uncultured Oscillospiraceae bacterium
GCTCCGGTTAAGCCACGCTCATCAGAATGGCATCCCGCAGAAACTGATAACCCTTGATATGGGCAGTAACGCCGATCTGGTGTAATATCTCCGTCACCCGGCATTCGTCCGTTGCCGTGGCCTCCTCCAGCGAGGAGCCGCTGCGCCGCAGCTGACTGCAGATGCGGTGACTGACGGTCTGCATCTCGACCGGCCGCACAAAATAGAATGCAAAGCCGCTTTCCATCAGCTCATCCTCCAGCGGTTCGCTCTGCGTGCTGCCAAGCGCATAAAACTGCACATCCTTCTCGGCGCGGCTATGCTCCTGCCAATCCGCAAATGCCTCCTTGACCGACAGCGCATCCATCCCTGGCATAAACGTCTCCAGCAAGCAGGCATCCGGCAGATTCTTCTTCAATGCCTCCAGCACCTTTTTTCCATCCTTTTCACACAGGACCAGATGAATGTTTTCTGCAGCAAGCAGATCGGACAGACGTGTCTTTTCCTGCGGATCGGCATCTGTGGCCAATATGGTAAACGCTTCTTTCATACAAGTAGCCTCCTGTATCTCATTCGTTTACGCTTCCCGGGGCGCATCTTAAATTTACCATATTTTTCCAGTCTTTGCAAGTGGTTTTCTGGAATTTTTTTCCAAAAAATGGTGAATTTTACCTTATGCCGCTGTCTGAGCCGACAACTGGGCGGATTGCTGCTGTGCTTCCAGCATATTTTCGGCAAAAACCGCATACCCTCTCGTAGGGTCATTGACCAGAACATGCGTCACCGCCCCCACCAGACGGCCGTTCTGTACGATTGGGCTGCCGGACATGCCCTGCACAATACCGCCGGTTTTTTCCAGCAGCGTGGGATCCTCCATGCGGACGATCATATTTTTGTTGGGCGCAGCCTCATTATAGCGGATGCGCTCGATAACAACGCGGTACGCCTGCGGCGTGCTTCCCTCCAAACAGGTGTACATGGTCGCCTCACCGACGCAGACCTCCTGCCGGGCCGCCACCGGAAAGGCCTGCCCGGCAAACTGCTGTGCGCCATCCGCACGCAGCAGCCCAAAAATACCCGTCTGGTCATTTTGCAGAATATCGCCTGCCGTCTGTGCTGAAAGGATGCCCTTCAGCTCGCCCGGGCTGCCGACGCTGCTGGGAACTGTACCGGTCACCGTCACGGAGACGATCTGCCCGCTGCGCACCTCAATGCTCTCGCCGGTATCCACATCCGTGACCGGGTGCCCCAGGCCGGCAAAGCCTCCGGTCTGCGGGTCATAATACGTCAGTGTGCCGATGCCGGCGGAGGAATCTCTCACACGCATCCCCACACGGTAGGCTCCGCCCGCTGCAGACTGCACCGGCGTGACGAACACCGTGCTTTCCTCGCCCTTGCGTGAGTAGGTGACGCTGACCGGCCGCCCCTGCGAGCTCTCCACCAGGCGCTGGATATCCTCGTTGGTGGCAACGTTTTCCCCGTTGACGCTGTGAATGGCATCACCCATGTGCAGCCCGGCGCTTTTGGCCGGGTTCTGATAACCGGTAGCTGTGTAAATATCGCTGAAGCCGACCACCATCACACCGTCGCTGAACAGCTTGACGCCAAAGGGCGCGCCGCTGACCTGCACCTCGTTCCGCGGCTCTTCCCGCACCCAGACGGTTTTCAGCGGCAAAATACCGAACAGGCGCAGCTGCATGCTGTGCGCTCCTGTTCCCGCAGCGGCATCGGCGGCCCGGGTGACGGCATTTCCACCGGTGGGCTGCACATGAACGTAAGGCGTCTGCGCGAAGGTCAGCGCGCCGCCCACCTCCAGTGTATAGCTGTCCGGAAGATAGGCGCGCAACCAGCCGCAAAAGCCCAGAAGCCCACCAGCAGCGGCCAGCCCGCCAGCCAAAAGCCATTTTTGCCAACGCTTCATATTCTCTCTCCTTTGCGCAGAATAAAAGGCCCTGCCGAAAGCTCTCTGCCCCTTAGTATTTCTCATCGGCACTCTTTCTAAACGCGCTTTTGCTTTTTCCTCATTTTCTACCCAGAAAAAGTCCGCTCTATCCGCCATTTTCTCATTGATTTTACAAAAATTTACATTTGAAGGGAAAACATCCCCTTTGCGCTTGACAACCCGCCCTCTTTTTCCTATACTTAATTATAGACAAACTGTGAAGGCGGTGAATGGAACAAAAAACTGGTTTTTTGTTCCATTTTTCTTTTTGCCCGGAAGGTTTTTCTGTTTTTTACGGGTTTCCGGGGAAGGTCCCCTGGCCATACAAGCGGGCCGCAAGGCTCAACACACAACTGAGGAGGAAATTACCATGAAAAAAAGTTTCTGGAAAACCCTGGTTGGTACATGGAATACCAAAACCATCGTCGGCGTTGCCATCGGCGCTGCGCTGTTCGGCGTTCTGATGAACTTCGGTTCCATCAAGGT
>CAKTAM010000205.1 GCA_934527255.1 uncultured Oscillospiraceae bacterium
ATCGGTGCCGAAGAAATGCGTATTCCGTCGGGACGGATGATCTGAAGTCCGTTTTTCGGGCAAACCATATCTTCATCCGCAGCCCGGGAACGGAGAACGATATTTCCGCTGCGGTCCGCAATGCACGCCGCTAGGGTGGCTGCCTCGAACAGTTCGACATAGCCTGTATTGGACTGTATCATCCGGCAGCGTATACAGCTTTCACAAATCGCCGCATATAAAAGGCAAAACATCACATTCATATCGCCGAACCACCAGCGTACAGCCGGCAGTCCCGACAGATACAAAATCCCGTACAGAACCGTTGCGCAGCCTATCACAAACGGTGTAAGCTTCTTTTTTTGGCTGCTCGGGACGCGGCTTTTCTTCAAAAGGAGGGTAAGTGAAAAAAACATGCAGACCACCATCCAGCCGAGGCAGCAGAAGTAAACCGGGCCGTGGAAATAGCTATAATTGTCCGGCACACCCGGCACACCGCTGTCGAATGCAAACATCTGCTGGTGCAGGTCGTTGGTGATCACCAGCAAAAACAGCACAGCCGGAATGATTGCCAAAGCGCCCTTCCTTCCGGTCAGGCGGAATTCCTCCGATCTTCCGAGAGATAAAGCAATGTACACCCCAAACAACGGGATGAAAAGCATTGGTAGATAGTAAAGATACCAAATGTACCGTGCTACTGTCAGGTCGGTGACAAACTCATATTTCAGCGTACGCAAAACAAGCCATACCAGCATCAGCGCCGCCGTCAGACGCAGGCAGTGCAGCGCCTGCTTCTGTATAATGCGCCGGTCGAGGGAAAAGCCCCACAGGGCAAACAGCAGCAAATAAAGCAGCGCACGGATATAGTTTATGCAAACACCGCCGATGTCGAACATGGCAAGCATCCGGCAGCAATAGGCCGCCGCAATGATCGTAAAAACAAGGATCATCGGGAGCAGCCGTTTCGTATTCCGTTTCATAGGGGAAATCTCTCGCTTTCTCTCTCGCAGACAATGATCGGTTTCTTCTTTACGCCAAATATCCTTTGAAATTCTTCGTCCTTGAGTCTGGTGATCCTTTTTGCGTTATCCGTTTCTTTTCACCCTTCTCAAGTTTATTCCTTATTTGTGTATTTTTCCACCCTCTTAGAGGTTATCGAACAGGTCTGTTGTCTAAATCTCTAACTCTCTTCCATGCTTCAAAGTAGCGGCGGCCGAATTCGCGCTGGGACTGTGCGGTGAAGTGGACGGCGTCGCCGCGGTCGGTCAGGCCTTCGGACGAAGCGATGGCGATGCGGTCGTGCGTGTCGGCCAGGTGATGCAGCGCGCGGTTGACGTCCGCTGCATACGGCGCAGTGAAAAACCGCCCCAGCTCGCCGACGACAATGTCCAGCGAAACGCCCAGCCGGGACTGAAATTCCGTCATGATGTGCAGGAATCGCGATTCGTAGCTGTGCGCCAGCGTCGGGTCGCCGGATTCGGCTTCGCCCTGGTGCCACAGGATGCCCGTCAGATCGCCGACGTTCGCGGCCAGCCTGGCCATGTAGTACGCGTGGAGAAACAGCTGTCCGTCCACCGCCCATTCCGCCAGCGACGTGCCGCCGTCGGCGCACGGCACCAGGCCGATGTCCTCATGGTACTGCGCCGCATACGCTGCGGCGAACGATGCCGCCGGGCCGATGCCGCTGTTCGTGCCCATTTTGCCGGAAAATTTGATCGGCCGGTCGATGTTCAGCGGCTCCGTCATCGGCTGCCAGCGGCCGCAGCGCAGCACGAATGCGTGCGTGCTCGGCAGCGGCGCGACGTCCGCCGGGTCGCCACGCCCGGCCATGTTGGATTGGCCCATCATCAGAAATACTTTCATGTTTTTCCATCCTTTTGTGATTTGAATTGTCTCAGGAACATTATACCGCCGCGCATCGCCGTCTGTCAATTGCTTTTTTCGGAATTGCCGAAAATCAGATGAACAATCCGAAAAAAATTCGCATCGACTTCCCGTTTACGCATTGACAATCGCGCGCGATTCGTTTATAATAGAAATCGTAATAGCAGAATGCGATGATGGGGAAATTGCGCCCGAATCCGGGACAGAGAGCAGACGCCGAGGCTGAAACGTCTGTGCGGAGCTGTTCGGACCGCGATGCCGCCCCGGAGCTCCTCCGTGCCGAGCGGGGGCGAAGTTTTCCGCGTTAAGGAATCAGAAGCGGCACGCCGGGGTTCGGCTTGCAATTTGGGTGGTACCACGGATTTTTTCGTCCCATGAATCGAGACGGAGAAGTCCATATTTTTTTGCGCCGAGAGCCGTCTGCATGCCGCAAAATCACAATGAAAGGGGTTCTCCTGCACATGGAATGGACCGGTCTGAACGAACTGAGAGAGAAATAT
>CAKTAM010000206.1 GCA_934527255.1 uncultured Oscillospiraceae bacterium
CAGCGGTCCATGCGGCGCGGCGGCCGTTTGCCTGCGGCATCCTCGCTGCGGCACGGCAGCGGTATAGCCGCAGCAGAAAGGAGAAAGCACATGAACTATGTCTGGGCGTTTGTTGTGGGCGGCGCGATCTGCATGGTCGGCCAGCTGCTGATCGATCTCACAGCCATGACGCCTGCCCGCATACTGGTCTGTTATGTGGTGGCGGGCGTGGTGCTCAGCGCGCTGGGCTGGTACGAGCCTCTGGTTCGCTTTGCCGGGGCGGGGGCCACGGTGCCGCTGCTGGGCTTTGGCCACAATCTGGCGCAGGGCGTGCTGGATGCCGTGGAGAAAAACGGGCTGATCGGGGCGCTGACCGGCGGCTTTTCCAGCGCGGCGGGCGGCATTACCGCCAGTCTGACCTGCGGCTTTCTGGCCGCCGTGTTTTCCCGCAGCCGCGATCAGGCATAACGGCGGGCACGCGCAAAAAAGCCCCGTCTGACCGGATACTGTTCCGGTCAGATGGGGCTTTTTTGTTGTTCAGTAAACAGCTGCACAGCCTTTTTCAGACTGCATGGGCGCTGAAAAAATCAGTCGGCCGCATTGGCGCGCTTCATCAGCTTGGAGATCTTGCGGGCAGCAGTGTTCTTGTGCAGGGTGCCTTTACGGGCGGCCTTGTCGATGGTGGAAACAGCAACCTTGACGGCTTCGGCCTTGTTGTCAGTGCCGGCAGCAATGGCGGCGTCTGCCTTCTTGACGACTGTTTTCAGGTTGGACTTGACTGCCTTGTTGCGCAGGTTCTCTTTCTTCGCCTGGACCACACGATCCTTCTGCGATTTAATGTTAGGCATGATACCACCTCCTTTTTAACCATACATAACAGTGCAATCTATATTACCATTTTTTCGCGCAAGTTGCAAGGGCTTTGCGAAAGTTTTTTGCGGCGCGCGGCAATTTTTGCGCGCAGACCGGCAAAAATTGCCCTGCGGCGGCTGCGGCATAAGCGGCGGCCGCGGTGCATACGCTGAAAAACGGCAGGTGGAAACCGCTCAGGGCCGGTCGGCCGGGGCGGCTTCGGCAGACAGGCTTTTTACCAGCGCACCCCGGCTGTCGCCCGCAGCTGCCGCCGTCTGCAGGTGCAGGTAACAGATCCCGTGCGGCGCGCGGCCGTTCAGCGCAAGCGTCTGCAGCTTTTCTCCGTCCCGAAAAACGGTGCATTCGCCCGGCGCAGTATCAAACGCCAGTTCATATGTCCGGTAGCCGGGCGCGTCTGTGCCGTCGTTCTTCAATACCGTTTCAAACAGCGCGTACAGGGGAACGCTGGCGTCGCAGGGGTTGATCCAGTGGTCGTACAGGCTCACGCGCAGCCCCTCGCCCAGCACCCGGGCGCGAATGCGCACGCGGCCGCGCGCCATCGCCGGAAAATTCCACACCATGCCCTGCAGCTGGTTGTACAGGCGGTCGTCGTCGGTGTTGCAAAAGAAGATGACCTCCGAATAATCGCCGGAGGGATCCGGTACCGGCACACAGCCGTTGGTGCGGTTCCAGGCGCAGTGGCCTGGGAATTGCCCGCGGCAGTTCCCGATGACGCTTTTCAGGTATACATGGGTGGATACATGGTCGAAGCCGCTGGAAAAATCCTCCTCGCGATGCGTTTCGTACAGCCAGTTGACATCAAAGATCATCAGCCTGCGCAGCCGCTCGTGCTGGCCGACATGCACCAGCACCTTGTCAAACGGCAGCTCCAGCGCTTCAAACTGGTGCACGCTTTTGTCGGCGCTGCTTTTTCCGCCGCCGCTGGTGCGAAAATCGCAGCTGTTGCGCAGCGGGTTCAGCAAAAGCTCGCGGAAGCCCCGCCAGCTTTGACCGTCGTTTTCAGTGATGGCGATGCAGCTTGCGTCCCGGTTGGTAAAGACATCCTCGGCGCGCCCCAGCTCCTCCCATTCATAGCGCGGCGGCCAAACCTCATCGGCGGCGGCCTCCGGCAGCGGGCGGGTGTTGTTGAAAAACAACAGAATGCGGCCGTCGTGCAGCTTCAGAAAGGTGGGCATGGTGTTGACGCCGTGAAAGATGGAGGGCTCCGGCTCGGTGAAGGTCTCGCCGCCGTCGTACGAGAAGCACTGATAAAAATAATCCTGGCAGGTGCGCAGCAGCACCATCACCGTGCCGTCCGAAAGCTCGGTCAGGGTGGGCTCCAGCCCGTACTGTCCCCAGCGCTCGCCCTTGTGGGGCGGCGCCTTGTGAAATTTCGGCGTCTGGTGCAGATGAACGGTCTTCCAAGTGCGGCAGTCGTCGTCGGAATAGCTGACGACGGCGTGGTTGGTATCCCAGCCGTCCACCTCTCCGGCGATCAGCCACCGCT
>CAKTAM010000207.1 GCA_934527255.1 uncultured Oscillospiraceae bacterium
CATGATGACCGTGTGTGCGCTTACCCGGCGCTGCGCGCGGAGATCGACACCGTTGCCCCGCCGTATACCACGGTCTGCGTGCTGACGGATAAGGAGGAGATCGGTTCGGACGGCGTGACCGGTCTGGCCAGCGATTATCTGGCGCAATTTCTGGAGTCGATCAGTGAGCAGCAGGGCTTCAACTACAAAGAGGTGTTTGAAAAGGCCGTCTGCCTGTCGGCAGATGTAACGGCGGCGTACGACCCGACCTTTGCCGAGGTATACGATCCGCACACGGCGGCCTACATCAACCACGGCCCTTCCATCAGCAAGTACACCGGCCGCGGCGGCAAGGGCGGTGCAAGCGACGCCACGGCTGAGCTGGTTGCCCGCATTGAGGATATTTTTGACGAGGCCAACGTTTGCTGGCAGATCAATCAGATGGGCAAGACAGACAACGGCGGCGGCGGCACGGTGGCCCGGTGTGTGGCCAGCCACAACATTGATGTGCTGGATGTCGGCGTACCGATGCTCAGCATGCACTCGCCCTATGAGCTGGTGGCCAAGCTGGATGTTTATATGACCTATCTGGCCTTTATGGCGTTCAACGCGCAGTGATCGGCGCATTGACGCTTTGATGAAAAGGACGGCGCTTTCCAAACCGAAAGGGGCGGAGGGCGCCGTTTTCCGTGCCGGGACAGCAGAAGTTTTGCCGCTTTCGGGTTGAGAAAAGCGGCGGGGAATGGTATACTGATAGCGATAAAAGCAGAATGGATACCGGCGGCCGACAGGAAAAGCGCTGCGGGCCGCCGACATAGAAAGGAAGTTTTCATGAACAAGCGTGTTTTTCTGATCGTTCTGGACAGCTTCGGCATAGGCGGCGCGCCGGATGCCGCCGCCTTTGGCGACGAGGGCAGCGATACGTTGGCAGCCATTGCCGCCAACCCCGCTTTTGATTGCCCCAACCTGCAGAAGCTGGGCATTTTCAACATTGAAGGGGTGCAGTGCGGTACGCCGTCGGCGGCGCCTGCAGCAGCCTTCGGCCGCCTGCAGGAGGCCAGCATGGGCAAGGATACCACCATCGGCCACTGGGAGATCGCCGGTGTGGAAAGCGCCCGTCCGCTGCCTACCTTTCCGCAGGGCTTCCCGCCGGAGCTGATCTCTGCATTTGAACAGGCGGCCGGCCGCAAGGTGATCTGCAACCGTCCCTATTCCGGTACGCAGGTGCTGGAGGATTATGGCGAAGAGCACCTGGCAACAGGCGCGCTGATCGTTTACACCTCGGCGGACAGCGTGTTCCAAGTGGCAGCCAACGAGGCGATCGTCCCGGTGGAGGAGCTGTACCGTTATTGCGAAATTGCCCGTGGCCTGTTGAAAGGCGACTGGGCGGTTGGCCGGGTGATCGCCCGGCCGTTCACCGGCAGCCGCAGGGGCGAGTTTGTGCGCACACCGCGCCGACACGATTTTTCGCTGACGCCGCCTGCCAAAACCATGCTCAATTACCTGCAGGCGGCCGGGCTGGATACGATCGGCGTCGGCAAAATTTACGACATCTTTGCCGGTGACGGCATCAGCGAGACCACGCGGACGGTCAGCAATCACAACGGTATGGAAGTGACCCTGCAGCTGGCGCAGCGCGATTTTCACGGCTTGTGCTTTGTCAACCTGGTGGATTTTGATATGCTGTACGGTCACCGGAACAATGTGCCGGGCTATGCGGCCGCGGCGACGGAATTTGACGGCCAGCTGGCACAGCTGCTGCCGCTGCTGCAGCCGGATGATCTGCTGATCATCACTGCCGACCATGGATGCGACCCGTCGACTCCCTCCACCGACCATTCCCGCGAGTGTGTGCCGGTGCTGGTTTACGGTGCAGGGGTGCAGCCCGGCGTTGATCTTGGGGTACGGCATTCCTATGCGCATATTGCCGCTACCGTTCTGGATTATTTCGGCGTACCGGGCAAGGTGTGCGGCGCCTCGTTCCTGAAGGAAATTCAGAAATAACCGTCGCGGCGGAAAAAGGGGACAGAAAAATGGATTATACGGCGTTGGATGAAAAGCAATATGTGTACCCTGAGCAGATCGATGTTGCCATGTACGATGGGGCAGGAGCATTTTTTCCGTCGTCCTATCAGAAACTGATGACCCGTGCGGTCGAAAAGCATCTGGAGGCCATTGAACTGGATGTTCCGCGCCTGATGAAGAAGTACGGCGTTTCCTGGGTGCTGCTGTCGCTCAGTCTGGAGCTGAAGCGCCCGCTTTTGCCGACGGAGCAGCTGTTTGTTCGCACATGGGCCACCGGTCAGCATGGGCC
>CAKTAM010000208.1 GCA_934527255.1 uncultured Oscillospiraceae bacterium
CCGTTCGCCCGGCCGCCGCGAGATTGGTCACGGCGCTCTGGCAGAGCGTGCGCTGATCCCCGTGCTGCCCAGCGAGGAGGAATTCCCCTATACCATCCGTCTGGTGTCGGAGGTGCTGTCCTCCAACGGCTCGACCTCGCAGGCGTCCATCTGCGGCTCGACGCTGGCGCTGATGGATGCAGGCGTGCCAATCAAGGCCCCGGTCGCCGGTATCTCCTGCGGCCTGATTACCGAGGGTGACCGCTGGATGACCATGCTGGACATTCAGGGCGTGGAGGATTTCCACGGCGATATGGACTTTAAGGTCGGCGGCACCAAGAAGGGCATCACGGCCATTCAGATGGATATCAAGATCGACGGCCTGACCTATGACATTATCGAGGAAGCCTTTGAAAAGTGCTATAAGGCCCGCTGCTACATTCTGGATGAGATCATGCTGCCGGTCATTCCCGAGCCGCGCAAGGAGCTGAGCAAATACGCGCCGAAGATGCAGACGCTGCGCATCCCGGTGGATAAGATCAGCGAGGTCATCGGCAAGGGCGGCAAGACCATTCAGAAGATCTGCGCCGACTGCAACGCCAAGATCGACATTGAAGAGGATGGCCGCATCTTCCTGAGCGCCATCAACCGCGAGGATCTGGAGCGTGCCGTTTACATCATCCGCACCATCGTGGAGGATCCCGAGATCGGCGCTATTTATAAGGGCCGTGTGACCCGCCTGATGAACTTCGGCGCGTTTGTAGAGATCGCCCCCGGCAAGGAGGGTCTGGTTCACATCTCCCGTCTGGACAAAGGCCGTGTGGAGCGTGTGGAGGACGTTGTTGCCGTTGGCGACGAGGTGATGGTCAAGGTTACGGACATCGACGGTCAGGGCCGCATCAACCTCAGCCGCCGCGATGCGCTGATTGATTTGGAGGCTGCCGCGGCCCGCAAGGCTGCTGCCCGTCAGTAAGCGTTAGAAACGGCTACCGCTGTTGCACGGTACCTGCGGCTTGCCATTGCCGCACCGGCCGCCGCGCAGCCGGTCGCCGCAGACCCGGATCCCCCCAACGGAGGATCCGGGTTTTTGATACGCCGAAACCGTCCGGCAGCCGCCCCGGGGCGCGCCGACGGCCGAAATAGTAGGGGGATATAGCTGCCCCAAAGGAGCAAAACCGTGAAAAACACCACGCTTTGTTATATTGAAAAGGACGGCCGCTGCCTGATGCTGCACCGCATCAAAAAGGCACAGGATGAAAACGCCGGAAAATGGATTGGCGTCGGCGGCAAATGCGAGGAGGGCGAAAGCCCGGAGGATTGTCTGCTGCGCGAGGTACGGGAGGAGACCGGCCTCACCCTGACCAGCTGGCAGTATCGCGGGCTGGTGACGTTTGTCAGCAATGTGTGGCCGACCGAGTATATGCACCTGTTTACCGCAAGCGACTTTACCGGCACGCTGACCGATTGCAGCGAGGGCGAGCTGGCGTGGGTGCCGCTGGCGCAGCGCGCGGCGCTGCCCACCTGGCAGGGCGACCGCATTTTTCTGCGCCTGCTGGAGCAGCAGCGACCGTTTTTTTCGCTGAAGCTGGTGTACCGGGGCGAAGCGCTGACGGCCGCCGTGTTGGACGGTCGGCCGCTGCCGGAGCTGCAGGCGGCGGAGCATGCGGCAAAAAAGGCTTGACGAACGGCCCGCGCGCGGTATAATGAAAAGGGGCGGGGCGCTGCAGCAAGGGGCCATCCGCTGCCAAGTGTGAAAAAAGCGAAAATAGTAACGACGATGAAACTGGGTTTTGTCAGCGCCATTCTGGATGGATGGAGCTTTGAGGAAATGATCGACACGGCCGCTTCCATGGGGCTGGAGTGTGTGGAGGTGGCCTGCTGGCCGCAGGGCAAGGCTGAGCGCCGCTATGCCGGTGTCAGCCACATTGATGTGGACAAGGTGCTGGCCGATGACGACTATGCGCAGTATGTTCTGGATTACTGCGCCGCCCGCAAGGTGCAGATCTCGTCGCTGGCATTTTACCCCAACACCATGGACGGCGACCTGACCAAGCGCGCGGCTGCCATTGCGCACCTGAAAAACGTCATCGCGGCCAGCGCCAAGCTGGGCGTGGGGCTGGTGACGACCTTTATCGGGCGTGAGCAGACCAAAACCGTTGGGGAAAACCTGAACCTGTTTGAGGAGATCTGGCCGCCGATCATCCGTTTGGCCGAGGAGATGGACGTG
>CAKTAM010000209.1 GCA_934527255.1 uncultured Oscillospiraceae bacterium
GGTCTGTTCGGTATAAACGGCGGCCAGCCGCTGCCAGGCATCATTCTGCTCCGGCTTGAAATTCAGATAATAAACAGAGGCGTGCGCTGCTTTGCCGCACCCCGCGCAAAGCAGCGCGGCCAGAAACGCCAGTATGGGCACTGTGATCTTTTTCATGGAAAGCCCCTCCCATTGCAAAAGCTTGGCAGGGCCTTTGGCATGGACGCAGCGGAGGGCCGACGTTTTTTCGCGGGCCGCTGCATCCATCTTAGCAATGCGGGCGAAAAAAGTCAACCGGAAAAGCGCAGCGAAAGCCGGAGCCCTGCTTTCAGTCAGAAGTTTACCCGCTTTTTTCCGGATTATCACGGCCGGGGCTTTTTTCTGCGGCCGTTCCTGATGCCGTCAGCCAAAAGCAAACGGTGCGGCCCGGTGCTGGGTGGATTTTTTGCCGGTTATCTGATATACTGCAGGAGAGTGCTTTTGCCGCCCGGCAGGTCTGGAAAGAATGAGAAAAGCAGGCGCGGCAAACGATGCGGAAAGGGGAACGGCGGAGATGGAATGGGAGCTTGTGCGGCTGGCCGACCGGCCGGAATACCTGCGGCAGGCGGCCGTATGGTTCTGCGAAAAATGGGGCATTCCCCAGCGGGCCTATGAGGAGAGCATGACGGACAGTCTGCATGGGGAGAAGGCCGTTCCGCAGTGGTATCTGGCCCTGCGGGAGGGACGGATCATCGGCGGGCTTGGCGTGATCGAAAACGATTTTCACGACAGGAAGGATCTGGCCCCCAATGTGTGCGCTGTTTATACGCAGCCTGCCTTTCGCGGGCGCGGTGTGGCGCGCTCGCTGCTGCGGTATGTCTGCGTGGATATGAAGGAACGCGGCGTTCCGGTGCTGTATCTTGTCACAGACCACACCTCTTTTTATGAGCGCTGCGGCTGGCGCTATCTGTGCATGGCGCAGTGCGACGGCGACGAAACGCCAAGCAGGGTGTACACACACCGGGAGGAATAGCCCAGGATGGAGGCCTTTACAGCAATGGCTGCTGTTTCCTGTGAAAACGGTTGCATTATTCACAAAAATCCAGTATAATAATTAACTAAAAGTTTTTTACCGGGAGGGTAATATGGCAGATAAAGTCAAAATTACGATCGACCCGCAGGATACCGGCCTGCACATCCCGGCAGTCGCTTTGCGCGGTCTGGTCGTTTTTCCCAATAACGTGGTGCATTTTGAGGTGGGGCGCGCCAAGTCCATCGAGGCCATCACCTGGGCGATGGAGCATTCCAGCCCCGTGTTTCTGGTGGCGCAGAAGGATATCCATGTCGAAGACCCTGCGCAGGGCGATCTGTACGCCTATGGCGTGGTTGCCGAGATCAAGCAGTTCCTGCGGATGGATGAGGAAAACATCAACGTTCTGGTGGAGGGCAAGTTCCGTGCCCGCCTGCTGGAGCTGCAGACCGACGGAAAGTTTTTGATGGCCGATGTGCGCGCGGCGAATATCCGCATGCCGGGCGCTGGCAGCGAGGATCGTGTGGCCGCGCTGGTGCGCCGCATCAAGGAAGAGTTCCACCGCTATCTGACGCTGGGGCAGCGTGTCTCCAAGGAGACGGTGTTCACGGTGCTGGCCAGCGACGACGGACGTTTTATCAGCGAATATGTGCCGTCCAACGTGCTGTTCCGTTATCAGGATAAGCAGATATTACTGGATGAGGGCACGCTGCTGGGCCGTCTGGAAAAGCTGCTGACCATTTTTATAAAGGAAAATAACGTCCTGGAGATCGAGCGCGAGATACAGGAAAAGACCAGCGAGATCATGGATAAGGATCAGCGCGAGTATTATCTGCGCGAGGAAATGGGCGTGATCCTGGATGAGCTGGGCGAAAATGACGACATTAAGGCGGAGGCGGCAGCCTATAAGGCAAAGATCGACGCCCTGCCCATTGACCCGGAAAGTGCAGAAAAGCTGCGCCGGGAGGCTGACCGGCTTTACAAAATGAACAACGCCTCGCAGGAGGCAACGGTGATCCGTTCCTATCTGGACGCCTGTCTGGAGCTGCCGTGGGGCGTGGAAACAAAGGATTGCCTTGACCTGAAAAAAGCGGAAGCACAGCTGAACCATGACCACTACGGCATGAAAAAGGTCAAGGAGCGCATTCTGGAAATTCTGGCGGTGCGCAAGACCTCCGGCGACGTCAAGGGG
>CAKTAM010000210.1 GCA_934527255.1 uncultured Oscillospiraceae bacterium
GTTCCTGGCAGCCGCATGGCGGAATGCTATGGCAGAGAGCTGATCGAGGAGCGTCACCGTCACCGGTACGAGTTCAATAACGATTACCGTGAGCTGTTTACCCAAAAGGGGCTGCTGCTCAGCGGTATGTCGCCGGATGGGCATATTGTGGAAACGGTCGAGCTGCCGCAGAACGATTTCTTTGTCGGTGTGCAGTATCATCCGGAATTCAAAAGCCGTCCCAACAAGGCGCACCCGTTGTTCAAGGGTCTGATCCAGGCTTCCCTGCACCAGAAGGATCTTTCTCATCGGGCTTGATCATTTACATGCAAAGGAGAAGAGAATGTTAACAGCAATTGTCGGCATCAACTGGGGCGACGAGGGGAAAGGCCGCATGGTCGATCTTCTCAGTGAAAGCTATGGCGTGGTCGTACGGTATCAGGGCGGCAACAACGCCGGGCATACCGTCATCAACGAACGCGGAAAATTTGTTTTGAATCTGCTGCCGTCCGGTATTCTGCGCGAGGAGACCGCCAACGTCATGGGGCCCGGCATGGTGATCGATGTCGAGCATCTGTACGGCGAGGTGGAACGTCTGCGTGCGGCCGGTATCCACATTACGCCGAAGCACTTGAAAATCAGCGATAAAGCGACCATCTGCATGCCCTACCACAAGCTGCTGGATATTCTGGAGGAGGACCGTTTGGTGGATCGGAAATTCGGCTCGACCCGCCGCGGCATTGCGCCGGTTTATGCGGACAAGTATATGAAGAAGACTCTGCGCATGGGTGATCTGCGGCATCCGGAATACTTGCGGGAAAAGCTGACCGAGCTGTTGGAGTGGAAAAACCTGACCATTGAAAAGGGCTATGGCCATGAAGCCATCCGGGTGGATTCCATGCTGGAGTGGCTGGAGACCTATGCGCTGCCGTTCAGAGAGTATATCTGCGATACCAACGAATTCCTGGAAGATGCCTGTGCACGGGGGAAGAACATTCTTTTCGAGGCCCAGCTGGGCGCGCTGCGTGACATTGATTTCGGCATTTTTCCCTACACATCTTCTTCTTCCACCATTGCGGCATATGCGCCCATCGGTGCGGGCATTCCGGAACGCCGTCTGGACAATGTTATCGGTATTATGAAAGCATATTCCAGCTGTGTGGGTGAAGGCCCGTTTGCCTGCGAGCTGTTCGGCGCGCAGGGCGACGCCCTGCGGGAAGCGGGCGGTGAGTATGGTGCAGCCACCGGGCGGCCGCGTCGTGTGGGCGGCTTTGATGTGGTGGCCTCGCGCTACGGTGTGCGGGTGCAGGGAGCGGACTGTCTGGCGCTGACCAAGCTGGACGTTTTGTCGTATCTGAAGGAAATTCCGGTTTGCGTGGCGTATGAAACACAAGGTGTTCAAACGCAGAAATTCCCCATAGGTCATGAGTTGATGACGGCAACGCCGGTGTATGAATATCTGCCCGGCTGGTGCTGTGACATTTCCGGCTGCCGCAGCTGGGAGGAGCTTCCCGCCGCGGCACAGCAGTATATCCTGTATCTGGAAAAAAGTGTCGGCTGTCCCATCCGCTATGTTTCGGTCGGCGCCGGGCGCGAGGAATATCTTATCCGCGAGGTCTGACAAAACAACGGTGCTTCATGCCGGATAATTACAAGCTCCTGCTTCCGCATACGCGGGGCAGGGGCCTTTTTGTGCGGGAATGTTGACAAACCCATACGGGTATGTTACGCTGAAAAAACCGCCGAGGCAGGCGGCAGCAAATCACAATCATGATGGAGAAAAGCATGCGCAAAGAAGAATGGCAGCTGCGGCTGCAGCATCCCGCCCCATCGGCGCGGAACCGTACCCGTTGGTGGTGGTACGGCTGCGCGGTGGAGGAAGCGGAGATCATACGCGAACTGGACCAAATGCAGGCGGCTGGGCTGGGCGGTGTCGAGCTGCAGATACTGTATTCGCTGCAGGCTGATGACCCGGAAAAAAACATTCATAACAGTCACTATCTGTCGCCGGAATTTCTGGCCCGTATACGGTTTGCTGCACAGCAGGCCAAGCAGCGCGGCATGCAGTTTGATTTGACGCTGGGGTCGTCCTGGCCGTTCGGCGGTCCGTTTATTCCGGAGGAGCTTTGCGCGCAGAACCTGCTGCCGTACTGCTTTGACGTACAGGGCCCCTGTACC
>CAKTAM010000211.1 GCA_934527255.1 uncultured Oscillospiraceae bacterium
GCAGATCCTCCGTGTCCTCGCTGTCCCGCTGCGTTTCCAGCAGCTGACGCACCCAGACAAGGCGTTCATCCAGCGTGCTGTTATTGCCGCCTGCCACGCCCTCCTTATACTTCCAGTGCGCGGCGACGCCGTACTCGGCTGTCTGATGCATCTGCCAGGTGCGGATCTGTACCTCAAAGGGAATGCCCTCGTGCCCAAGCACCGTCGTATGCAGGCTTTGATAGCCGTTCGGCTTGGGGGTGGAGATATAGTCCTTAAAGCGGTTGGGAATGGGGTGATACATATCGTGAATGACCCCAAGGGCATTGTAGCATTCCGCCACCGTATCCAGAAAAATGCGCACCGCGTAAATGTCATAGATCTCGGCAAAATCCTTGTTGTGCATGTACATTTTGCGGTAAATGCCGTAAATGCTCTTCAGCCGGTATTCCAAATGGGCCTTCGGCATGCCGTTTTCCTTCAGGTGCTGCTGAATGGCCTTGGAGGTTTTCTGCAAAAACGCCGCGGCATCGTTTTTTTCGATCAGTCTCTTGATCTCGTTATAGCCGATGGGGTCCAGATAACGCAGCGCGCGATCCTCCAGCTCCTCCTTGATGTGATAAATGCCCAGCCGGTGTGCAATGGGCGCATAGACCTCCATGGTCTCCAACGCCTTGTCGCGCTGCTTCTGCGGCGCCCAGGCATCGCCGGTGCGCATATTGTGCAGGCGGTCGCACAGCTTGATCAGCATCACGCGGATATCCTTGCTCATCGCCAGCAGCATTTTACGCAGGTTTTCCGCCTGCCGCTCTTCAATGGAAGAAAAGGTGATCTGAGTCAGCTTGGTCACGCCGTCCACCAGCAGCGCGATCTCCTGCCCGAACTGTTGGGTGATCTGCTCCAGTGTTACGTCGGTATCCTCCACCACATCGTGCAGAAGCGCCGCCGCCAGGCTCTCCGTATCCATGCCCAGCTCAAACAGCAGCTCGGCAACGGCGATCGGGTGCGTGATATACGGCTCGCCCGATTTGCGGCACTGCCCGCGGTGGGCCTCATCCGCCAGATGGTAGGCACGCCGCAGCAGGTCAAGGTCATAGTTGCGCGGAGAATCCTGCACCATCTTTTCCAGCTCGTCAAAGCTGGCAATATGTATCTGATTTTCCAAAAGTCATTCCTCCAGACCCTTCAGCAATGTGCTTTCACTAAGCGGCCGACGCCGCCCGCCCGTCTGCACCAGCATATCCGTACCGGGCTGCGGGGCAATGTGCTGCAGCTCGCGCAGCGCGCCCAGTGCCGTCAGCAGGCGGCCCGCGCCTTTCCCGCCCGGACCTGCGCACCGCAGCAGAAAGGGGCGAAGATCGCTGTGCGATGCCCCGCCCGCCCCTACCTCGCGGTAAACGCGCACCACATCCTCCCGGGCCGGCCGAAGCCGCTGCTTTTCCTCGGCGGAAAGCGCGCCGCCCGCGGCAAACCGACGATACAGCGCCCAATCCTCCAGATATTCCTCACCAAGGGCGCTGGGCCGCAGCGCCCGAATACGCCCGGACACCACCGCCTGCGATGCCGTGCGGTAAATAGACAAGGCCAATACCGCATCCACAATATCGCCCACACGGTAAGCCAATCCGGCAGGCGAAACGCCGAACAGCACCGCCTGAAACGTACCGTCCCGGTTTGTCAGCCGCAGCCGCACATGGCGTCCCTCCGACAACGGATACACCGCCTCCAGCTGTGCCTGCGGCATCAGAAACAGTGGCGAGGGGTTGCCGCTTCCAAAGGGCGACAGCAGCGCCAGCTGCTCCAGATCCTCCACCGCCACCCGCCCGGGATGGAAGCGGGCATCCACCTGCAAAGGCGGCTGCTCCATCCGGCAGTCGGCCGCATAGGCATTGATGCGCCGGGAAAATGCCGGAAGGTTTTCTTCCCGCAGCGAAAGCCCCGCCGCCAGATCATGCCCGCCAAAGCGTTCCAGCAGGTCGCTGCAGGCGGCAATGGCGGCATACAGGGAAAAGCCCGCATAGCTGCGGCCGCTTCCGCGTGCCTGCCCTTGCTCATCCACGGTAAAAACGATGGTCGGCTTGCCGTACCGTTCTACCAGACGGGAAGCCACAATACCGATGACCCCGGGGTGATATCCATGCCCCCACACCACCAGCACCGGCTGACTGGCCTGTGC
>CAKTAM010000212.1 GCA_934527255.1 uncultured Oscillospiraceae bacterium
GCACTGGCAGCAGTACCCCTATGATACGCTTCTGCTCATCGAGTGCGACCGCATTCCGTCGGAGACTCTGCGGCAGATCGTCCACTTTGCGCAGGCAGGCGGCTGCGTAATCGCCGCAGACCATCTGCCGCAGCAGCCCTGCGGCCTGCTTCATCGTGAGGAGGAGGCTGCGGCTTTGCAGACACTGTGCGGGCAGCTGGAAAAAACGGCGATCATTACGGCAGATAAATATGCCGGCCTGATCGCCGCCCTGCGTGCAGTCAAGCAGCCGGATGTGCAGGTCAGCCATCCGCAAACCGTTGGCTTTGTTCATCGTCGTACCCAGACGGAGGAGCTTTATTTCATCGCCAACATTGACGCGGCAGAAAAAACGGAAACGCTGCGCTTTGCGGGTGTACGGGGCAGCGCGGCGCTGTTTGACCCCATGACAGGGCTGGAAAAACCGGTTCTATCGGTGGAACAAACGGGCTCGGCCGTGACGCTGACGGTGGAGTTGGAGGCTTTTCAGTCGCTTTTGGTCATTTTCGGCGAGGAAAACCCGGCAACGCCGCTGAAAAAGCCGGAGACCTGGCAGGGTCAACTGTGTGATCTGTCCGAGGGCTGGCAGCTGAGCGTGCCCCAAATGCAGTTTGAACGCACGTATGCGCGGCTGAACTGCGGCTGGGAACAGGAGCCGTGTCTGCACTACTACTCCGGCAGCGGCTGCTATCGCAAGACCTTTACACTGACGGCGGAGCAGCTGCAGCGGCTGCACGACTGCAGCAGGGTCTGGCTGCAGCTGGAGCATCTTGGCGAGACGGCGACTGTTCGCATCAACGGCCGAAAGGCGGGCGAGCTTTTCATGCGGCCGTACCGGCTGGCGGTCGACGGCCTTTTGTACGAGGGCGAAAACGTTCTGGAGATCGAAGCCGATAACCTGCTCATCAATCAGGTACTGGATCCGCAGCTTCCGCAGCCACAGCCGCAGCAGAAGCTGCTGCCGCATTGGCCGTACATCAGTGCGCCTTTGGTGGAGGAACGCAAAAAGCGGCTGTATTACTGGCGCGAGAGGGAAATGATCGCCGAGCCGCTGCCCTCCGGCCTGTGGGGCAGGGTAGAGCTGGTTGGGGCACGCTGAAAAGCGCGCAGGGCCAAGCTGCCGATCGGTGTGTCATTTATCTATCGGTGCTGCTTGTCGCAGGCAGCGTGGGCCACAAAGCCGCATTTTGCAGCAGCGCTTTTGTGAAGCAGGGCCGCCGCACGGGCATCCGTCGCGGCGGCTTCCCTTCTATTTTGCAGCTGTCTTTTCCGGCGGACGGCGCACAGCCCCGTTTTCCGGACAAAGCGCTTGACAGCACAGCGGAAAACTGCTATAATAAACCAAAATAAAGTCTTTAAGGGCGATACAGAGAGATCGACAAGACAACAATCAAAAGACCACGTTTTGGCGTGCGGCTTTTTGGCGCGCAGAACGGGGTGGGCGAACGGTGTTGCAGCCGTGTCGCGGCCTGGTCTTGTCGGGGTGCGGTTGTTGCAGCGACAGGGCTTTTTTTATGCCGGGAAGGAGGAAAAAATGATCATGCAGAACGAAAGAAACGAATTTATCCGGCAGTATCTTGGCCTTGACAGCGTATATGGCGTAAAGCTGCCGGAGCCTTGTGTTTTTGCATTGAATAAAAAATATGATCTTTCCCGCTGTGCGGTTTTTCCCGGCTTTTGCGATGTACATGTACATTTGCGTGAGCCGGGTTTTTCATATAAGGAGACCGTTGCCACCGGTACGCGTGCTGCGGCACACGGCGGATATACCGATATCTGCGCCATGCCGAACCTTGATCCGGTGCCGGATTCGGTCGAGCATCTGCAGCCGCAGCTGCGGGCCATTGAAAGGGACGCCTGCATCGGCGTGCATCCTTATGGGGCTATCACTGTGGAGGAAAAAGGGAGGCAGCTGGCCGACATGGCCGGGCTTGCGCCTTTGACTGTGGCTTTTTCCGATGACGGCAAGGGCGTACAGGATGATGCGCTTATGCGTCAGGCCATGCGGCA
>CAKTAM010000213.1 GCA_934527255.1 uncultured Oscillospiraceae bacterium
TTCAAAGGTGCCGAAAATGGTTGGCGCTGCTTCTGGCGGCGGTGTTGGCGCTGGCACTGCCGGGCTGCTCCCGGCAGCCAACGGTGCAGCCGGGGGTCAGCTATGCGCAGCTGCTGGGCATGATGAACCGCTCGGTAGAAAACGGGTTTGACAAGGTCATCAGTACCTTTTACTGGTGGGGTACGCAGGGGGGGCGCATTTGGACATATGGCGGTCAGGTAGGCGGCTGGCGCTCTGCGGAAGAAATGCAGCTGTGGGTGGCCAGCGCCAACCCGGATGGCAGCGACCTTTCCAGCCTGCAGCTGCTGCCCGATGAATCGACCGAATGGCAAGCGGCCAGAGAGACCCTGCAGGCCGAGCATGCAGATGCCGACCATATGGCATTGCAGGAGCTTTACGGCCTGCCCTTTGACGCAAACGGCGAGATGCGCCCGATTTTGCGTGAGACGGCCATGTATATGGAAAATGGTTGGTGGCAGCCGGCCTACAACAGGTATACGCTGTGCAGCGTTGGCCCACAGGGGCAGCTGCAGCGCGGGCCGGTGCTGCAGATCCCGGAGGAATACAGTACAGCGGAGTATACAATCCCGCCGGAAAGCGTGCGCATGGCCCCGGACGGCTCGCTGATACTGCAAATTGAACACACTGATTTGGCAAATGGCGAGTGCACGGAAGTTTTTTATCTGCGTTTTTCCGGCACGGATGGCCGCTGCACGGGGCAGGTTCGCCTGCCGGATGGCTATAACTATGCCCCCATCTTTGGTGACGCCTGCTGGCTGGAGGATGGCAGCCTGCTGCTGCTGAGCGGAAAACAGCATGAAGAAAACTGCTTTTTCAGGCTGCAGAGCACGGCGCAGGGCCTGCAGCTGAGCGACCCGGTCGTCATTGATGCAGAGCATTTTTCCGTTTGGGAGCTGGCGTGCGAATTTTTGGATGCGTACGGGCAGCAGGTTTATCTGGTGGATAATGAGGGTATTTCCCGCTGTGATACCCAGACCGGCGCATTGGAAGAGGTGCTGCTTTGGGAAAATTACGGCCTGCAGAAGTACTACGCACCCAGAAAGGTTTTTGTGCTGGCAGAGGATCAGTTTCTGCTGGTGAACAGCAAGGGCGAAATGAACCTGCTGACCGTGACGGATGCCGACCTGCTGGCCGACCGCCCCACAGTGACCCTTAGTCTGCTGGATAACGGCGCTTTCGCCAACGGGGTGAATACATGGGTGGATGCCTACAATTCCACCGGCCCCGAGGTCTACATCAAAACCGTGGATTACAGCGAAGCCACAGCCAAAGCGAAAGGCTACGAAAGCGGCCTTGACATGCTGCAGGACGACCTGCGCAAGGGCGCCGCCCCGGATATTCTGATGCTGCCCAGCGGCTTCCCCAGTGGCTGGTTCACACGCCGCGGCCAGTTTATTGATCTTGCCCCGTATCTGGATGCCGACGAAGATCTTTCGCGGGAAGATCTTTTGCCCGGCATCCTGCAGGCGTGCGAGGTGGGTGACACACTGCCCACGCTGCCGCTGGCCTTTCAGTTGCTGACGCTGGTGGGCGCAGCCGATGTGGTCGGTAGCGACATGGGCTGTAGCTGGCAGCAGTTCGACGCGCTGTGCGCCGCCCACCCGCAGGCTGACCCCTATTATCCGCTGGGGCGTGACACAGCACTGCTGTATCTGGTGCAGCTGGGCGGCACAAGATATGTGGATTATGCCGCCGGGCAGGCACATTTGGATACGCCCGATTTTGTGCAGCGGCTGCAGAGCTTTGCGGCATATGAAGGCCGAGAGGATGGCTATACCGTTGACCCCAAGCCCCTGTTTGCCAACGGGGATGCCCTGCTGGAGTTTTATTTCCTGTCCGGCTATCGGCAGCTGTTGACGCTGCAGTACATTTTTGATGGGCCGGTGGGCTTTAAGGGCTTCCCCACGGATGACGGCCGCCGCAGCGGTGCGGTCGCTTTAAGCGG
>CAKTAM010000214.1 GCA_934527255.1 uncultured Oscillospiraceae bacterium
TGCGTCCTCCTTTTGCAATGAAAGTGGTTTCTTCTAAGTTGCTTAATGAATAACAACTGTTGCGCACAGCATATAAAACAATATCACGGTTGCATGAAGAAATCAATACGCAACTTTTACGAAATTTTACGCAAATTTCATTGCATAATTCTACTTGACAATTGCATATCGTGATGCTACAATATAGTTGCGCACAGCAACAAGGACGAAAAGGAGGTGAGAAAATGGAAAACCAGTGTTGTTTTCATATTCCGGTGCTGCACGACGGCGAGACGCCGCTGGCCTGGCAGTCGCCCGGCGAGGAGGCTCTTTGTCTGGTCGAGCAGCAGGTCAACGGCGGCGAATGGAAAACGGCTTATCAGGGCAAATGCGAAACCGTGCCCGCCCCGGCGGTGGGGCGCACGTGGCAAACCTGCGATGCGGATGGGCTGAGCTGGTTGCAGTGCGAAACAGCCAACCGTGACTGGCGCGCGTGGGAGGCGCAGTGCGAAACGCTGCTGGATTGGGCCGGGCGTGACGCCCGCCTGCAGACCTGGTCGCAGTGGGAGGCTGCCGGCGAAAGCAGGGCCGCGCGGGATGCCGCCCCGGCGGATGCCGATCCGCACAGCGGCTGTACCGTCACACTGCCGCACGGGGCGCGGACGGCGGCGTTTCGCCTGCAGACGGGCAGCGGCACACAATGGAAGGCTTCGGCGGTCACCGATGCGCTGCGGGTGCGGCAAACGCTTTCGCAGACGGCGGCGATCAGCGCCGGGCAGCCGCTGGCGGTGCAGGCGGTGCTGCAGCAGGTGCAGAAGCCTGCCCAGCTGCTGTATACTCTGTTGTATGACCCATCGGCGCTGCAGCTGACATATCTTGCGGCAGGCAGTGCGGCTTTGGCGGAGGGCGCACCGCTGAAGCTGCTGGCGCATACGGCCGGGCGGCTGACCTTTTGCACCCCGGCGGCCGCTGCCGCGGGGGCTGCGTGGTCGGGGCCGGCGTTTCATGCCGGCTTTACTGCGCGCCGAACCGGCAGCACGGTGCTGACGCTGATGCAGACAGTTTTGGAAGGAGTGGAGAAATGAGCAGCAGCAACCAATTTTCGCATGGACTGAACAACTGGGCGGCCAGTGACAAGCCCATGCGTAGTGATTTTGTACAGGATAATGAAACGCTGGAGCAGGGAGCCCTGTGGAAAACCGAGTATGACCCCGACGGCCGCGTACTGACGGCAGGCGGCATTTCCGGCTATGCCATGGCCCAAAGCGACTATGACCCACAGGGTACCGTGGCCGGGACGGCAGGCGGCATCTCCGGGTACGCTATGGCCAAAAGCGCTTACGATGCCGACGGCAGTATCGCCCAGCAGGGCGGCATTGCGGCCGCCGTGGAAAGCGCAGTGCGCAATATGGGCGGCTTTACCCTTTGCGAATACGGCAAAAACGGCACAGTGCACCAGTTGATCGGCACCGGCAGCAACCTGCGCTTTGAAGCGACGGAGCCGTTTGCGGCGGGAGATACCGTGCAGCTCAACGGCGTGCAGATGTCGCTGCGCATTCAGGGGTATGACGGGGCGCTTCCGCAAAACTACTGGCGGGCGGGTGATACCGTTATCTGCACGGCGCAGGGAACCACGCTGACGTTTTATGCGTTGGGGCAGGGCCTGCCGCGCAGCGGCGGCACGTTCACCGGCAATATCAAGGCCGCCTCAAACAATCGCAGCGGCGGTTTTCTGCGCAATATCGAGGTCAAGGCCAACGATGAAAAAACCTATGTCTCAACGGATCTGATCCTGTTCATCCGCAAATGAGCTGCCGTTCGCGGCAAAAGAAAAACAGATTATCTGCAGGAGGAATCATCAATGCTGAAAGCAAAATTTGTCAATGAAGCCGAAATCGTTTATCTGGATGCGCTGGAGACCGAGGAGTTTTTCAACGGCGCTTCCCGCCGTACGCTGACC
>CAKTAM010000215.1 GCA_934527255.1 uncultured Oscillospiraceae bacterium
GATTGCCCGACAGTGCCCCGAACGTGCCGAAGGCATCCGCCGAAAACAGCGCGCGGCTGACGGTATCGTATGTGACCATGACCTCCGGCCAGTGCACCATGGGGGCCATGACAAAGGTAAACGTGTGGCGGCCGGTGCACAGCGTATCGCCCTCTTTCACCAGCAGGGCACGCCGCTGCACATCAAAGCTGAAAAACTGCTTTGCCATGCGCAGGGTCTTGTCGTTCATCACCAGCACGGCCTGCGGCCAGCGGCGCGCCGTCTCGGCCAGGGTGGCGGCATGGTCCGGCTCCATATGGTTGACGATCACATAATCCAGCGGGCGGCCGTCCAGCACCGCCTCCAGATTTTCCAAAAACACCTCGGAGACCGACCGGTCGACCGTATCCAGCAGAACGGTTTTTTCATCCATGCACAGATAGGCGTTGTACGAAACGCCGTCCGGCACGGGGTAGACATTTTCAAACAGCTGGATACGGCGGTCGTTGCCGCCAACCCAGTACAGATCCTCACAGATCCTGCGTGCGCATTCCATAAGCAGACCTCTCTTTTCTTTCGCAAGTCGGGCGCGCCGTGCCTGCGGCGGCCGCGCTTTTTTCCCTGTTATCATACCACATCCGGCTGCGGCAGCGCAAGCCCTTTTGGGCTTTTTATTAAAAATCATTCTCAATAGTAAAAAAACTGCCGCGGCGGCGGATGTCCCCTCAAACAAAACATCCGCCATACCGCCCGACAGGGCAGCCCCCCCTACGGCCGGGCAAAAACACACGGCGACACGGCCCTTTTGGGGGCAAACCGCCGCCGCAGCCGGGCCGCGGGCGGAAAAATGCGGTTTCCCCATGGACTTTTTTTTAAAAGGTGATATAATAGCCGCAGGGTCATTGCCAGAGGGGCAGCTCTTTTCCGGCCGCGCGCCGGGGAACCGCTGCGTTTTTTCGTTTGGTGCGTTTCGCCGCGGCCGCACGTTGGCGGCGGCGAAAAAAGAGGAACAGGAAGGCGATATATGGATATTATTCTGGTCGGCTGCGGAAAGGTCGGCTCGGCGCTGGCGCAGCAGCTGAGCAACGAGGGGCACAGTATTGTCGTCATCGACACCAACCCCGACAAAATTCGCGTCATCACCGAAGAGCTGGACGTCATGGGCATCGTCGGCAACGGCTCTTCCATTGCCGTGCTTTCCGAGGCCGGTATGGAGGGCGCGGACGTGCTGATTGCCGTCACCGGCTCGGACGAGCTGAACCTGCTTTGCTGCATGTTTGCCAAAAAGGCCGGACACTGCCACGCCATCGCCCGCGTGCGCAACCCGCTGTACAGCCACGAGCTGGAGTTCATCAAGCAGCAGCTGGGCATTTCCACCATCATCAACCCCGAGCTGACCACCGCCCGGGAGATCTCGCGGCTGCTGCGGTTTCCCGCCGCCAGCAAGATCGACACCTTTGCCGAGGGCCGCGTGCGGCTGATCAAATTTGAGCTGAAGGATGAACACGGGCTGAACGGTATGCCCGTGCGGGATATTCCCAACCGGCTGGGCTGCGACATTCTGATCTGCGCCGTCGAGCGCGGCAATGACGTCTGCATTCCCGACGGCAGCTTTACCCTGCAAAGCGGTGACACGGTGTCGTTTCTGGCCACGCACGAAAAGGCCACTGCCTTTTTTGCACGGCTGCACCTGCCCACCCGGCCGGTGCGTAGCGCCATGATCGTTGGCGGCGGCACCATCGGGTATTATCTGGCCAAGGATCTGCTGGCGCACAGCATTCCGGTGCGCATCATCGAGCAGGATCTGGCCCGCTGCGAGCGGCTGGCCACCGACCTTCCCGGTGCGACCGTGCTGCACGGCGACGGTACCGACCGGCAGTTTCTGCAGTCGGAGGGGCTTTCCATCACCGAATCGTTTGTGGCGCTGACCAATATGGCTGAGGAAAA
>CAKTAM010000216.1 GCA_934527255.1 uncultured Oscillospiraceae bacterium
GTACCAGGCTTTCCTCCATTTCCTCAATTTCCCGAAAGCTGGTGACATCTCTGCACACGACATAATAGCTCATGATGGCAATGCAGTCGTAGGTGCCGCCCGCGCCGTTGTGAAAGTTCTTTTTTCCGCCAAGGTCGGTGCGCCAGTCGGAAAGAAACGCCGCATACTGCCGCTGTACGCTTTCCCAAACCGCTTCTTGCTCCGCCTTGGGGTAGTGCAGAGCAATTTTGGAAAGGATCTCCTTTTTGCAGGGCTTGGAGTACAGCACATGGCATGTGCGGTCAAAGGGTACGCTGCTGTCCTTCATCGGTATGTCCTCCCGTTGCAGTGTGCGCGGCGGGCCCTGCGTCCGGTGCGCGGCCCGCGTTCTTCATCGTGATGTCATCCGTTCTGCCGTGCGGCTTCCGACTGCGTTGGGGCGGCCAGAAAAGCCTGTGCATGCCGGTAAAATTCTTCCGGATGGATCATGACCAGTTCCGCATGCTCCATGCCCGGAAACTCGTGCAGTGTGATCTGCGGAAAATAGCGCCGGATAAAGCGAAGGTTGCTGCGGCGTGCGCGCTTTTCGCCGCTGCCGTACCAATAGGTCACCTTTGCACCGCTTTCGGCGGGCGCTTTGGGCAGGGCATAATTGTTGCCGGACCAGAAAATATGTCGAATTGTCCGGTCAGAGTAGGTTTGCAGATAACGCTCTATGGCGTCGTACTCCTTTACGGGGTCGCGCCCGGGCAGCGTAAACCGTTCCGGCGGAAACGCCGCCTCCAGAATTCTGCGGTTGTTTGCCGCAAGCTTGAAGGAGAGCACATCGCGCGCCAGCAGCAGCTTTCGTATGGCATAGGGCAGCTGATAGGGTGTGATGCCGCCGTCAATGATCGCCCGGCCAACCGGCATTTTTCCCAGCGCCAACAGGCGGGTCAGGCACGCGCCGCCCAACGAGCAGCCATAGGCGGCGTCCAGTCTGGCAGTGCCCCGACTCTCAAGATAGTCCGTCACCTCGTCCACGGTCTGTTCTACGGAGGTAAAATCGCCCGGATATTCCGGCTGATGGCCGTCATAGACCACCTGAAAAACGTGCCACTCCCGGGCAAGCAGTGCGATGGTGTCCTCAAATGTCCAGACGGGCTCGGCGGTACAGGGCAAAAACAGCAGCGTTCGCGGCTGCCCCTGTCCGTGCTCTAAAATATGCATGGGCGGCACCTCCCGGTTTTGTTTTTGGCGCAGGTCGGCGAAAGCGCAGCCGTGCCTCTGCACGCGCAAAAGGGCTGCACCGCTGTGCGGCAGCTAGCCGCCAGTGGGCAGGCGCTCAGGCAGGAATGCGTCAGAAATAACAAGTTAGGCGACGCTAACCATGCCCTTTAGAAAAAGCCGCGGCCTGACAGCCGCAGCTGTCAAGCTGCAGAGGTCAAGCGGCAGTCATACAAAGCGGCAGCTCTGCGGCTTTGCACAGCCGCAAAGTACTTTTTTCCGGCAGCGCCCCGGCGGCGTGCTGCCGCCCGCATGCTGCAAAGCAGGCTGCAGCCGCACGGCGTTCTTTGTCCTTATCGTAACAAAAACGATTTCTTTTGTCAAGGGCGCAGCGGCGTACGCAAAAAGGTGCATTTCCGGCTGCCCATCCGGGGCAAAAAGGTAAAAGAAAAAACGCGCTTGTAAGCCTTTGTGTACCAGTCTGTCCGGGATGCCGCCAAATGAAAAAGCGGTGCGAGCTGCGCGGCAGCGGGGCGTCGCCGGTGTGGTCAGCCATCGGCTCCGCCAGTCACCGGCTTTGCCAGTCACCGGCTTTGCCAGTCACCGGCTTTGCCGGTGGGACAATACGTCCCAAAGCAGAAAAAGCGGCGGCCCAATGCCGCCGCCACAGCCGAAAGGTGGGCTT
>CAKTAM010000217.1 GCA_934527255.1 uncultured Oscillospiraceae bacterium
GATCGATACCGATATAATGCTTCATATGCGTTTTCTCCCCTGTTCAGAATGCCGCAGGCGCTGTGCGCCGCAGCGGCTCAGCCGGTGATGTCGTTTTGCAGGCCAAGGCGCTCCATCAGCTCTTCGGCCGCATTGTAGCCCATTTTCTTCTGTCGGTTGCTGATGGCGGCAGCCTCCAGAATGATGGCCAGGTTGCGCCCGGGGCGGATGGGAATGACCGACAGCGGCAGCTCGACCCCCATCAGATCAATGGTCTCCTTTTCCAGCCCGGTGCGGCTGTAGTTTTTCTGGCCGTCCCAGACCTCCAGCTGCACCACCATATCCACCTTTTCGCTGGGCTTGATGGCGCCATCGCCGAAGATGCGGGCAATGTTCAGAATGCCGACGCCGCGAAGCTCAACAAAATGACGGATGTTTTCGGGCGCGTTGCCGACGATGGAGCGGTTGGAGACCTTGCGCAGCTCCACCGCATCGTCAGCGATCAGCCGGTGACCGCGCTTGACCAGCTCGATCGCTGTTTCGCTTTTGCCAACGCCGCTTTCACCCAGAATGAGGATGCCCTCGCCGTGAACCTCGACCAACACGCCGTGGCGGGTGATGCGGGGCGCCAGCGCCACCGCCATGATCGAGTTCATGGCGCTGATCAAATGCGTGGTATTTTCGGGCGAATGCAGCAGCGGCACGTGATATTCCTGCGCAAACTCGACCATCTCATCAAAAATGGGCAGGCTGCGGCTGACCAGCACCGCGGGCGGCTTAACGGCAAACAGCGTATGAATGTGCGCGCGGCGCTCGTTTTCGGGCACCTCTTTCAGGTAGGACATTTCCACCATGCCGCACACCTGGATGCGGGTGGCATCAAAAAACTTGTTATAGCCTGCCAGCAGCAGGCCCGGCCGGTTGACATCCGCCGAATAGACCGGAATATCCTTCAGGTCGCAGGGGGTATACACCACTTCCACGTTCAGCTGGGAAACCACCTTCTGCAGAGGTATGGAAAAATCCTGCATATACACTCTCCTTGTCTCTTCTTTTTCCTGTCGGGACTGTATTCATTATACCCTGTATCGCCGCGCTTGACAAGCGCTTTTCCGCCGCGGCCGTCCTCTTTTTTCAGTGTATGCCGCCAAACGCCGACCGGGCGCAAAGCGACTGCTTTTTGGTAAAAGCGCCGGACGACGCCGACGGGCGAAGCAGCCGCCGCGTCGCCCCAACAAATAGCAAGGCTGCTGCGCCCGCTGCGGCGTTTAACGGTACAGCCGCGCAAAAAACGGCGCTCTCTGCCGGAGGTCTCACGGCAGAGAGCGTGTTTTACCCGTTATTCTTTTTTGTATGCTGCGCTTTATACGCCGCGCACCGCGCCTGCCGGCAGCGCAGGACCTTTGCGGGCCGCTGTTTTCACCGTGTTTTTTCGGCCGGGCGGCCGTTTTTCAGGAGGCCTGCTCCAGCTTCTGGCGCAGTTGACGGATGATGCGCTTTTCCAGCCGGGAGATGTAGCTCTGCGAGATACCGATGCTGTCCGCCACCTCCTTCTGGGTATGCTCCACCCCGTCGCGCAGGCCAAAGCGCAGCTCCATGATCTGCCGCTCACGCGGGGTGAGGGTATCAATGGCCTGATACAGTGCCCGGCGCTCATCGTCCTCCTCGATGCGGGTGCTGACGCATTCGCCCGAGCCGAGAATATCGGCAAGGTGCAGCTCGTTGCCGTCACTGTCGGTGTTCAGCGGCTCTTCAATGCTGGATTCCTGCCGCCGGTTGCTGCTTTTGCGCAGATACATCAGAATTTCGTTTTCAATGCAGCGGGAGGCATAGGTGGCCAGCTTGATCTTTTTGCTGGGCACAAAGGTATTGACAGCCTTGATCAGGCCG
>CAKTAM010000218.1 GCA_934527255.1 uncultured Oscillospiraceae bacterium
GTATGTACCCATTCTTCTGGGACGGGCCATCGACCACATTGTTGCCCCCGGCGAGGTCGATTTTACAGTGATCGCCGCTTTGCTGACCCAAATTGCGCTGCTGGTGGGCATAACGGCGCTGCTGCAGTGGATCATGAACATGCTGAACAACAAGGTGACCTATCAGGTGGTGCGCGACGTTCGCCGAGAGGCGTTTGCCCATCTGAACCGACTGCCGCTGAGCTATCTGGATTCTCACCCGACAGGCGAGATCGTCAGCCGCATTATTGCCGATGTGGATCAGTTTGCCGACGGTCTGCTGCTTGGCTTTACGCAGTTTTTTACCGGTGTCATCACCATATTGGGAACACTGGCCTTTATGCTGACCATTCACCCGTGGATCACCCTGCTGGTGGTTTTGCTGACGCCGCTTTCCCTGCTGATGGCGCGCTTTATCGCACGGCGCACATACTCCATGTTCCGTTTGCAGTCGGAAACGCGCGGTGAGCAAACCTCCTTCATCAATGAGATGGTGGAAAACCAAAAGGTGGTGCAGGCGTTTTCGCACGAAAAACAAGCCCTGTCTGATTTTGACGAGATCAACGACCGTCTGGAGCATTGCTCCATGCGCGCAGCCTTCTTTTCTTCCCTTACCAACCCGTGCACCCGCTTTGTCAACAGCGTTGTGTACGCCTGCGTAGGGCTTACCGGCGCGCTGGCGGTGGTCTCCGGCGGTATGACGGTCGGCGGGCTTTCCTGTTTCCTCAGCTATGCCAACCAGTACACCAAGCCGTTTAACGAAATTTCCGGCGTCATCACCGAGCTGCAGAATGCCATTGCCTGCGCAGGAAGGGTGTTTGCCCTTTTGGATGAGCCTACCCAGCAGCCGGATGCGCCCGATGCCGTTACGCTGGGGCAGGTCGACGGGCACGTTTCCCTGCAGCATGTCGATTTCTCTTATGTGCCGGAGCGCCCGCTGATCCGGGATTTTCAATTGGATGTTAAGCCCGGCGAACGGGTGGCGATCGTCGGGCCGACAGGCTGCGGAAAAACCACGGTCATCAACCTGCTGATGCGCTTTTATGATGTGGACAGCGGCAGTATCCGCGTAGAGGATGTTGACGTTCGGCAAATAACGCGCCACAGCCTGCGGCAAAGCTACGGCATGGTTTTGCAGGAAACCTGGCTGAAGGAGGGCACCATTCGCGAAAACATCAAAATGGGCCGCCCGCAGGCCACCGATGAGGAAATGGTGGCCGCCGCCCGGGCGGCGCATGCCGACAGCTTTATTCGGCGGCTGCCGCAGGGCTATGATACCTTTGTCAATGAGGATGGCGGAAGCCTTTCACAGGGACAGAAGCAGCTGCTGTGCATCGCCCGCGTGATGCTGTGCCTGCCGCCCATGCTGATTTTGGATGAGGCAACCTCCTCCATTGATACCCGCACCGAGCTGAAAATTCAGGATGCCTTCGCACGGCTGATGGCCGGCCGCACCAGCTTTATTGTCGCGCACCGTCTTTCCACCATTCGGGATGCGGATGTGATCCTTGTCATGAAGGATGGCCAAATCATTGAACAGGGCCGCCACGAGCAGCTGCTGGCGGCAAACGGCTTTTATGCAAGGCTGTACAACAGCCAGTTTGCTGTGTAAAGCAACGTATGACTCCGGTCGCTCCAAGCGCCGTCTGCCCTTTGGGCAGGCGGTGTCTTTTTCTGCTCTTTTCTGCCAGCACAGCTGCTTTTCCCTGCCCTGTTGAAGAAAGGTTCTTTTTGACCGTCAGTTTTCATATAGCTGTTACCAGAACGGTTTTTGCCGAGAACGCTGTCGCCTGTTGGCCAGCTGACGGAAAAAGGGAGGAAAAAAACATGC
>CAKTAM010000219.1 GCA_934527255.1 uncultured Oscillospiraceae bacterium
GGGTAGAGATCGCCGACGCAGGCATTGTGCTGGAAAGCGGCATTACCGGTACGCTGGAAAGCAATTTCATGCCCTATGCCATGAGCGTCATCGTCAGCCGTGCGCTGCCCGAGATCGACGGCTTTAAGCCCAGCCACCGCAAGCTGCTGTACACCATGTACCAGATGGGCCTGCTGAAGGGCGCGCGTACCAAAAGCGCCAATATTGTGGGGCAGACCATGCGGCTGAACCCGCACGGCGACGCCGCCATTTATGACACCATGGTGCGCCTGTCGCGCGGCAACGAAACGCTGCTGGCCCCGCTGGTGGACAGCAAGGGCAACTTCGGCAAGGCGTATTCGCGCGATATGGCCTATGCGGCGCCCCGTTATACCGAGGCCAAGCTGGAGCCGCTGGCGGCGGAGCTGTTTGGCGATATTGACAAGGATACCGTCGATTTTGTCGACAACTACGACGCCACCACCAAGGAGCCAAGCCTGCTGCCGGTCAGCTTCCCCACCATTCTGGCCAACACCACGCTGGGCATCGCCGTCGGCATGACCAGCAACATCTGCTCGTTCCATCTGGGAGAGCTGTGCGAGACCACCATTGCGCTTATCCGCGACCGCGACTGCGACCTGACGGCCACGCTGCCCGCGCCGGATTTTGCGGGCGGCGGCTATATCCTTTATAACGAAAAAGAGCTGCACAGCATTTACGAGACCGGCCGCGGCAGTATCCGCGTACGCGCGCGCTATCGGTTTGATAAGGAACAGAACATCATCGAGATCACCTCGGTGCCGCCCACGGCAACGGTGGAGGCGGTGATGGATAAGATCGGCGAGCTTTCCAAGGCAGGCCGCCTGCCGGAAATTCGCGATATGCGCGACGAGACCGACCTGAACGGCCTCAAGCTGGCGCTGGATCTGAAAAAGGGGATCGATCCCGACAAGCTGATGAACAAGCTGTTCCGCACCACGCCGCTGGAGGATCCGTTCAGCTGCAATTTCAATGTGCTCATCGGCGGCATGCCGCGGGTGATGGGCGTGCGTGACATCCTGCTGGAGTGGATCGCGTTCCGCACCGAGTGCATCCGCCGCCGCACATGGTTTGACAAAAACGCCCGCGAAAAGCGGCTGCATCTGCTCAAGGGCCTGCGTACCATCCTGCTGGATATCGACAAGGCGGTAAAGATCATCCGCGAGACCGAGGAAGAGGCCGAGGTGGTGCCCAACCTGATGATCGGTTTCGGCATCGACCGCGAGCAGGCAGAATATGTGGCGGAGATCAAGCTGCGCCACCTCAACCGCGAGTATATTCTCAAGCGCACTGGAGAGATCGACGAGCTGGAGGCGGAGATCGCCCGGCTGGCTGATATTCTCGGCAGCGAAAAGAAAATTCGCGCCATCATCGTGGAAGAGCTGCGCCGGGTGGAAAAGGAGTACGGCATTCCCCGCCGCTGCGAGATCCTGTACGAAAACGACCTGCCCGAGGAGGAGGAGAGCGAGCCGGAAATCCAGGATACGCCGGTTTTTGTCTTTTACACCGAGGCGGGCTATTTCAAAAAGATCACCCCGCAGTCGCTGCGCATGAGCGGCGAGCAGAAGCTGAAGGAGGGCGACGCACTGCGCTGCCAGCTGGAGACCACCAACCGGGCCGAGCTGCTGTTCTTTACCGACCGGCAGCAGGTGTACAAGTGCCGCGTCAATGATCTGGAGACCTGCAAGGCAAGCGAGCTGGGCGAATATATCCCGGCACGGCTTGGCTTTGACGAGGGCGAAAATCCGCTGTATATGGCCCTGACGACCGATTACAGCGGCTATATGC
>CAKTAM010000220.1 GCA_934527255.1 uncultured Oscillospiraceae bacterium
GGCTCTACGATCCCTGCACCATCATCGACTTTGAAGTGCCGAAAAAATACGGCCTGCGCCAGACCATTGCCGATACGCTGGGCATCGGCGGCATTTTCCGCGCGCTGCGTACCATTCCTGTCATGAAAGCCTATGCCGACGATATGGAGCGCTGGTGTCCCAATGCACTGTTCCTTAATTATACCAACCCCATGGCCATGCTGGCCGGGTATATGCAGCGCTATACCAATGTGCGCACGGTCGGGCTGTGCCATTCGGTGCAGGTGTGCGTGCCGCATCTGCTGAAAGAGCTGGGCATGGAGGAATATCTGGAGAATAACCGCTGGGAGATCGCCGGCATCAACCATCAGGCATGGCTGCTGAAGCTGGAGGATCTGCAGGGAAACGACCTTTACCCGGAGGTCAAGCGCCGCGCGTTTGATCCGGCCTGCAACACCGAAATGCAGGATCTGGTACGCTTGGAGATGATGCGCCAGTTCGGCTATTATGTGACCGAATCCAGTGAGCACAACGCCGAGTATACGCCCTGGTTCATCAAGGAGAAATACCCCGAGCTGATCGAGCGCTATAAGATCCCTCTGGATGAATACCCCCGCCGCTGCGTGGCGCAGATCAATGGCTGGAACGAAATGCGCGACAGTCTACTGCGTGATTCGCACATTGAGCATAAAAAGACGCATGAATTCGCCTCTTACATTATTCGCGCTGTGCTGAAAGATGAGCCTTACCGCATCCACGGCAACGTGCTGAACACCGGCCTGATCACCAACCTGCCGCAGAACGCCTGCGTGGAGGTGCCTGTGCTGGTGGATCGCAACGGCTTTAACCCCTGCTACGTGGGCGCCCTGCCCGAGCAGTGCGCCGCCGTCAACCGCACCAACATCAATGTGCAGCTGCTGACCATTCAGGCGGCCGAGACCCTGAAAAAGGAATACATCTATATGGCCGCCATGCTGGATCCGCACACCTCCTCCGAGCTTTCCATTGACGAGATTCGTTCGCTGTGTGATGACCTCATCGAGGCGCACGGCGACTGGCTGCCCAAATATCATTGATCGCGGCCGGAAAACCCCGGCCTTGCGGGAGGCTGGCTTTTCGCCCCCCGCCAGCAGTGCAAAAACGCCCGGCACGAATGCTTTCGTGCCGGGCGTTTGCTGTGTGCGGTTACAGGGCTTCCACCCAGGCCTTTACCGTTTCGGCGCTGGCTGTGCTGCTCAGGCGTTTTCCGGCCCGCCAATGGGTCTGGGCCGAACAGCTGGCCTTCAGAATTTCGTCCGTCTTGCCCATGCCGCTTCCGCCGGAGGTGGCAAAGGGAATGATCGTCTTGCCGGAAAAATCGTAGCTTTCCAAAAATGTTTCGATAATGCGCGGCGCTTCGTACCACCAGATGGGAAACCCGACATACACTGTATCATACTGCGCCATGTCTGCAACATGGCTGGCGATGGCGGGGCGGCTGGTTTTGTCGGCCATTTCCAGCGAGCTGCGGCTGTTTTTGTCCTGCCAGTTCAGGTCGGCGGCCGAATAGCGCTTCTCCGGACAAATTTCAAACAGCTCTCCGCCGGTCACACCGGCGAGGGTGGCGGCCAGACGGGCCGTTTCTCCGCTTGCCGAAAATGGGCGACCAGAATTTTACTCATACCAAACACTTCCTTGGCGTGCCATTCTGCCGGGTGCAGCGGCCCTGCCGGCTGGCGCCGAACAAAGCGACCGCATCAGCTAATTTTTCAGTATGCGCCGCCTGCGGGAAAATGTCAATGCCCGGCTTGCCCTGCCGCCTTGTCCGGCCCGGCGGCGCGCGGCCG
>CAKTAM010000221.1 GCA_934527255.1 uncultured Oscillospiraceae bacterium
GCCCGGGCCTGCGCCACCAGCTCCTGCCCGTATTTTGCAAGCACGTCATATGTGCCCTCGGGGTTGTCGCTGGTCACGCGCTGGTTGCCGCGCACCTGCTCCAGCGCCTGCAGAAAACGGTTTTTCTCCAGACGGAACGTCCGGAAAATATCG
Source organism: uncultured Oscillospiraceae bacterium (assembly GCA_934527255.1). Taxonomy (GTDB): domain Bacteria; phylum Bacillota; class Clostridia; order Oscillospirales; family Ruminococcaceae; genus UBA1762. The sequence goes on from CAKTAM010000221.1 coordinate 154, forward strand.
CGCACGGCTGCGTTGGGAGCCTCCAGCAGGCCAAGGAACAAATGCTCGACCGAGGTATATTCATCTTTCATATTGGCCGCCGCTTTTTCGGCCGCCGTCAGCGCACGGTCGAGATCGGCGCTGATATAGACCTTTTCCGGGTCGCGGCCCGTGCCGGAAACGCCCGGCAGACGGCGCACCCGCTCCTGCGCGGCCTCTGCCACTGCCTGCGGGTCAATTTCCAGCTTTTTCAGCATCTGCGGAATCAGCCCGTCCTGCTGCGCGCACAGCGCCGCCAGCAGGTGCTCGCAATCCAGCTGCTGGTTCTGGTGCTCAATCGCAAGGCTTTGGGCCGCCTGCAATGCTTCCAGACTTTTCTGCGTACATTTCTGCATATTCATATCGGATACTCTCCTTTCAACGGCCCGGGTCTCCCCGGCCGGTCAACAGGTCTTATTTTTCAGCCGTCGGCACCGCCGCTAGAAACAGGCGGCATCCTCCGGCAGGTGCTTGCGCCAATACTGCGCCACACGCGCCGCCGCCAGCTCCGGCTCCTCCAGATGCTCACAGTACAGCTTCATGCAGCTGTCCAGCAGTGACACATAGCGCGTCAGCCGCGCGGCGATCTGCTCTTCGCTGCACGCGGTCTGAGGCAGGCGCAGCACGCGTGAAAACCGCACGCCGCTGACTTCATACAGCGCGGGGGCCGTATGCAGCGCCTCCTGCTCCAGCGCGGCCCACAGGCGATAAAATTGCTCCAGCGCATGGGTCAGCGCCGGGTTGCGGGTGCGCAGCTGACAGCGCAGAACGCCGAGATAATCGGCGGAATGGGCAAACAGTTCGACGGCGTAGCGCACCGTCGGATTATATTTATAGCGCAGCACGCTGCGCATGGAAAGCTGGCTTTGCGCTTCGCTGCTCATCACCTGCAGCGCGGTCGCCTGGCTGGCCGCCAGACGCTCCATCGCTTCAAACACCGTCCGGATGCGCTCCTCCGGCGTATCAAAATGCAGCTGTGCTGCCAACAGGCGGTTCATCATCACCGAACGGTTGGTGCCCGCCCGCATGGCTGCCATATCCACAGCCGCCACCACGTCGTCATCCAGCACCACGCTGTATACGCTTCGGCTCATCTTTACCGCCTCCCTTTCACGTTTAAAATTGTACTACGGTTTATGTAATTTGTCAATCGTTTTATATAAATTTAATTGCAAATTTTATGTGAACGGTACGCTGAAAACAGTAGGCATTGGAAAGCGGTTTTGAAAAAACAACTATGTCCGACTTTTTTCAATGTCCATTTGCGTTATACATAGAAAAAGTACACTACTATTTTGGTTTTCAGTTTTTGATGCTGTGGCGCCTAGCTGCCAAAAATGTTAAAAGATATCTTCCCAACGGCCCCTCTTTCTATCGACCACATACCTAGCACTCGGGATTTTGTGCAAGTGCCGTACATTGCCTGTGTCTTCCCGCTACAAGCGGCGTCCTATACAAAAAATAAAAGCGCCGTATCCCTACGGCGCTTCATAAAAAACAGCTTCAACAACTTAACTTTTAAAATATAAAAGGTAAACTCAATCATTGATACGTCCGACTATCCAATTAATCCAACTTCTAATGGTTGAAGCACGTCGTCTATATGTACTTTCACTGTTGACA
>CAKTAM010000222.1 GCA_934527255.1 uncultured Oscillospiraceae bacterium
TGGCGATGCCGTACACCATTGTATAGCCCAGAGCGATGAGCGCGTATATGCTGCCCAGGCTCAGGCCGCTTATCAGTGTCTGAAAAAAGTGTACCATAAAACACAAATCCTTTTCTCTGCCGTATTCCGGCCCCACCCGCCGCCTGCGGCGGTCGGGACGCTGTTACCGACGGTCAACCCGCGCTTTTTTCATACAGCGCCGCCACACCGTCATGGATGATCATGGCACGGGCCGGCTTGACTGTTTCGCCATCCGCCGTCCAGGTCATGGTACCGGTCACGCCGTCCACCGTGATCTGCGTCATGGCAGCCACGATCTTGGCGTTCATCTCCGGGTCGTTCGGGTCGGTGATACCGGCCTTTTCGATGGCCGCCTTGTAGACGTAAACGGCATCGTAGCCGTCGCCCGCAAACTGGTCGGGCGTCGCGCCGAAGCGCTCCTCATAGGCCTTGACAAAGGTCTGCACGTTTTCGTCTGTCGCATCCGCGGCAAAGGGGGTCAGCATCATGACGTTTTCGGCCTGCGCGGGATCAGAAACCTTGGAAAGGATGCCGTCCAGACCGTCGCAGCCAAAGTAGATAACATCGGACAGCTTGCCCTGCGCCTGCGTCACCAGCGAGGATGCCTCTGCCGCGTAAATGGGGATAAAAACAACGTTGACACCGGAATCCTTGATGGCGTTGATCTGCGTAGAGAAATCGGTAGAGGTATCGGAGGTAAAGGTCTGCACCTCGACGATCTCGATGCCGCGGGCCGCGCACTCTGCCGTGAAGGCGTTGTACAAGCCGACGGAATAGTCGATATCGCTCTGATAGAAAACGGCTACCTTGTCTGCCAGCTGGTTATCGGCGATAAAGTCGGCAGAGGCCGTGCCCTGCGAGGAATCGGTAAAGCAGACACGGAACGCGGCGTCGTTGCCGGTGATCGCCATATCTGCAGAAGCGGACGGGGTGAGGATCGGGATGCCATCCTCGCGGGCGGCGGCCACGATGGAGGCCGTCTCGCCGGAAAGCACCGCACCCAAAGAAAGCTTCATACCGTTGTCGACCAGCTTGCCGTAAGCCGTGACGGCGCTGTCAGGGTCGCCTGCGGAATCCTGAAAATCCAGCGCAAGCATCATACCGTTGACACCGCCCGCCGCATTGATCTCATCCACAGCCATCTGCTCGGCATTGCGCACGGAGGTGCCGTAGTTGGCGTAGTCGCCCGTCAACGGGCCGACGCCGCCCAGCCGAAGCACTGTGCCGTTATCGGAAGTATCCCCCGCAGAGGAAGAGCCGCCCGCTGTGGACGAGCTGCAGGCCGTCAGAAAGGCAAAGCACATAATGGCTGCCATTACAATTGCAAAAAGCTTTTTCATGGTTGTGACCTCCTTACATGGTCAGACAATATCGTTTTTCCCCGGCGGCTTTTCCCTTTGCCGCCATCCCTCTCTGTGTTCCGCCGCAGGCGAGCATCCCGGCCGGATATGCCCGTCTGGACGGAAATATTATAAAAAACCGGTTCTGCCAAAACAGCAGAACCGGTTTTTCTATAAACCCACACCCGCCCGCTATTGGGCAAGCCCTCTGCTATTTCGTCCTTTTGCTTTTGCGGTAAAAATTCGTACCAACTGAATGCCGCACAGTCGTACCACGACCAGTACCAGAACAGCCGCCAGTACCGACAGCAGAATGGCAGCATCCTGCAGCAGAACAAAAATGGACACCGCCGCAGCGATGCCCATTGCGCAGAAAGCCGCAAAATCAGCACAGGAAGAAGCCGTGCAGGGTGTGCAAGAC
>CAKTAM010000223.1 GCA_934527255.1 uncultured Oscillospiraceae bacterium
GCTATCACCCCTTCGGAAAAGGATTACCTGCACACCAGCGTATGGACGACCTGGAAGCAGCGCATTCCCTGGCTACTGCTGCTGATGATCTCGGCCACGTTTACCGGCGCGATCATTTCCAGCTTTGAGGCTGCGCTGGCCACCTGTGTGGTGTTGACCGCCTATATTCCCATGCTGATGGATACCGGCGGCAACTGCGGCAGTCAGGCCAGCGTCACCATTATCCGCGGCCTGTCGCTGAACGACATTGCTTTCAGCGATATTTTCCGCGTGATCTGGAAAGAGTTCCGCGTTTCGGTGCTGTGCGGCGTCACACTGGCCGTCACCAACTTTGCCAAGCTGCTGCTGTTTGACCATCTGGCAGTCAACGTTGCCGCCGTCGTCTGCCTGACGCTGGTGTGCACCGTCATCTGCGCCAAGCTGGTTGGCTGCGTGCTGCCCATGCTGGCCAAAAAGCTGGGGTTTGACCCCGCCGTCATGGCCTCGCCGTTTATCACCACCATTGTGGATGCGCTGTCACTGCTGATCTATTTCCGCTTTGCCACCTCCATGCTGGGGCTGTGACCCGCCTGCCGTCCAGCGGCATTTGCACAGGCAGACGGCCGCCGGAGCGGGAGACGCCTTTTTCCCGGTCGGATGAGACATTGCCGCCTTGTCCCCTGCCCGCTTTACCATGCAGGGCAGCGATCAGAACGAACGAAAAACCGCCTGCGAAACCGTTTGGTTTCGCAGGCGGCTTTTTTACAGAAAGCTTATACGCTGCGGGAAAAGCACTCTTCTGTTTTGGAAAGACTTACCCGCCCTTGCCGGCAGGCCCCCGGCCGCAGCACAGAACGCCTACAGGCCGGCTGGCGGCAAATGCCGCCGGAAAGCGTCAAGGCCGCCGTCAATCCTGCGCCGAAACGGCGCGGCTGACCAACCCGAACGGGGTGGGGACCACACCGCGCATCCAGCGCAGGCCGCACAGGTGTGCCGGGCGCTGCATACGGGCGCGCTGCTCGTCCTGCGTCAGCGCGCGGCGGGTATCCAGATCAAACGCCTGTGGAATATCCAGTCCCAGCAGCTCGCGCAGCAGCAGCACGCCCACATGGGCATTAAAGCCGTGGCAGCGGCTGCTGTTGTTGAGCGAGCGGTTTTCCCACAGGGTGCCGGGGCCCTCGGCCAGCTGCGGCAGATACAGCGCGCGCAGCTCTCGCAGGAGGGTCTCGCTTTCGCCCCATTTGGCCAGCAGATCCTGCCGGATGCACAGCCCGATGAACAGCTCGGCGATGCCTACCAGCGGATCATGCGGCAGAACCGGCGCAGGCCCCATTCTGCGACAGACGTTTTTTACTATGGCAGGTATTTCTTCCTTATCAAACAGCTCTGCCCACAGAATGGTATACTGGCAGGCCTCGCTGCTGCGGTCGATCATTTTCAGGCTGCCGTTTCCGTCCGGCTTGAGAGCGTCCGGGAAATAAGCACGGCTGCGAAAATCTCCCATATCGCTTTGCAGCAGCGCCTGCCGCAAAATGCCGCGCACCCGCTCGCCCGCCGCCAGCCAATCCGCCCGCCGGTACAGCTGCCCCAGCCGCTGCAGCATGCGCGCATACAGTGCGTTGGCCGCCGTGGAGATGGGCTGGGTGTTGGCCGAGTCGTTCGACTGCGACCAGTCAATGAAAATGAAGGGCAGGTTTTCCAGCAGGCCGCTTGGGCCGACATACCTGGCTGCACCCTCCACAAAGGCTTCTACCCGTCCGCTGTGCTGCAGTGCCAGTGCAAGGTCGCCGCTGCGCTCCACA
>CAKTAM010000224.1 GCA_934527255.1 uncultured Oscillospiraceae bacterium
TCGTCGTCCTCGTCGTCGAAGATGTAGTCCTCCACATCGGTCAGATCCTCGTCGATGGCATCCAGCTCATCATAGATCTGCTCGACATCATCGGACAGATCGCTGACGGCATTGCTCAGATCGTTGACCAGATCCAGCAGGGCGTCAATGACCTTGCCCTCTTTGGTCGTGGTGTCCAGCTCCAGCCCTTCTACCAGACCGTTGATATACGATGCTTTTTCTGTCAGGTTCATCCCGTGTTCTTCCTTTCTGTGTTGCATATTCCGCCGGGTTCAGAGGCGTTTTATCGGCCTCTGCTCAGGCACGCTCCATATATTCGCCGGTGCGGGTGTCAATGCGGATGACGTCGCCCTCGTTGATGAACAGCGGCACGCGAATCTCCGCGCCGGTCTCCAGCGTAGCGGGCTTCAGGGTATTGGTGGCGGTGTTGCCGCGGACGCCCGGCTCGGTCTTGGTGACCTCCAGCGTGACAAAGGTGGGCGGCTCGATGCCGAAAACCTTGCCCTTGTAGGAAAGGATCTTGCAGATCTCGTTTTCCTTGACGAACTTGAAGTTGTCCGACAGGTCGCTGGCATTGACCGGCACCTGCTCGAACGTCTCGTTATCCATGAAGTAATACAGGTCGCCGTCGTTGTAGCTGTAGGTCATCTCGCGGCGCTCGATGACTGCCTGCGGGAACTTCGCAGTGGGGTTGTAGCTGGTTTCGGTAACGGCGCCGGTGATGACGTTTTTGGTCTTGGTGCGCACAAAAGCCGCACCCTTGCCGGGCTTGACGTGCTGGAACTCCACGACCTGCAGCACCTTGCCGTCCTCTTCAAAGGTCACGCCATTGCGAAAATCGCCTGCTGTAATCATACGAAACTGTCTCCTTTATACTATCCAAAAATATTTCCGTAAAACGACCGTATTTATTTTACACAAAAAAGCAGCGGATTGCAAGAGCCTTGGCCCTATTTCCTGCATTTTCAGCGCGCCGCCCGGTTCGGCCGCGGCCCCGGCTTACAGAACCAGCAGCTCCTTGCTGGTCTTGCCGGGAATTTCAATGCCGTCCTCCTTGACGAGGATGGTATCCTCGATGCGCACGCCAAAGCGCCCGGCCAGATAAATACCCGGCTCGATGGTCATGACGGTACCGGCCTCGACCACATCGGTGCAGGCAGGCGAATAGCGCGGGCTTTCGTGAATTTCAATACCGACCGAATGCCCCAGCCCGTGGCCGAAGCAGCCCTCGTACCCCGCGCCGTAAATGATGTCGCGGGCAATTTTATCCACATCGCAGCCGCGCTGACCGGCCTTTGCGGCGGCGCAGCAGGTCAGCTGTGCCTTCAGCACGGTGTTATACACCTGGCGCATTTCGTCGCTGACGCTGCCGATGGCCACGGTACGGGTCATATCCGAGCAGTAGCCGTTGTAGTTGGCGCCGAAGTCCATGGTGACAAAATCGCCCTTTTTCAGGCGGTTGTCACCGGGCACGCCGTGCGGCATGCTGGTTTTGGCGCCCGCGATCAGGATGGTGGGGAACGCCAGCTTGCCCGCGCCGTTGCTGCGCATGAAGAACTCCATCTCGGCCGCCAGCTCGTTTTCGGTGCGGCCGGGGGTCAGGCGCGGCAGAATATACTCCAGCGCGGCATCGGTGATGGACTGCGCCGTGCAGATGTCCTTCCACTCGCTTTCATCCTTGATGCGGCGGCGTCCTCACTTTGCGTACCGGCGCTTTCGCAGATGATGGTCGGCGCAAGGCCGCGCTGGTATAAAAGCT
>CAKTAM010000225.1 GCA_934527255.1 uncultured Oscillospiraceae bacterium
TGTCGATCTGCCCGATCTCGCTGGAGCGGCTGTCCAATGAGACGGCGCGGTGGTCGCCAAGCACAAAAACGCAGCCGTCCTTCACCGTCAGCGGAAACGTTACATCATGGCTGGCATGGGTCAGCTCGCCGTTGTACAGATACGGCTCGTCCAACTGCTGCCCATTCACCATTACAGCACCTGTTTTGAAATCAATATCCACTTCGTCCCCGGCCACGGCGATAATGCGCTTGACCAGCGGCGCACCGTAATGCGAATAGCTGTCCACCACAATGACATCTCCGCGCCGCGGAGTGTAGGCCACGCAGCGGACGATCATGCGGTCACCGTCATTCAGTGTGTTCTCCATGGAGCCGCCGCTGACCGTGATGACACGGAAGAAGAAGGTATACAGCAGCACGATCAGAACGAAGGAGATCAGCAGTGCTTCCATCCATTCCACAATATCACGATAGATATGCTTTTCGGTATTGGTTTCCGTTTTCATCGGGTCATCCTCCCTTTCCGACTAACATCATACTACAATTTTCATTTTCGGTAAAGAGGCAACAGGCAAAATGATAAAAAAGAAAAGGGACAATACACATTGCCCCTTTTCGAAACGCTGCATTCATCCAGCACCGGATGAAGCCGACTGTACTTACAGACGGGTCTTGACCTTGGCGGCCTTGCCGGTGCGCTCACGCAGATAGAACAGCTTGGCACGGCGAACCTTACCGGAGCGCACGACCGTCACTTTCTCCACGAACGGAGAGTTGACGGGGAACACACGCTCGACACCGACGCCATACGAAACACGGCGGACGGTAAAGGTCTCGGAAACGCCGCCATGCTTCTTGGCAATAACGGTGCCTTCAAACGCCTGAATACGCTCTTTGTCGCCTTCCTTGATGCGCACATCCACGCGGACGGTGTCGCCAACTTCAAATTTGGGCTGCTCGGCTTTGATCATGCCCTCGGTCATTACTTTGATTGCGTCCATTTGAAAAACCTCCATTTTTTGCCGGACATTCATACCCGATCATATCGGCAGAGGACTATCCGCTTCCTGTTTGCACATTCCCGCACTGGATGGGCCAGTGGAGCTCAAGCTTTATTATTTTAGCATATCCGCCCCGGAAAAGCAAGCTTTATTTTGGGCAAAACGGCGTATTTTACCGAAGGAGCTTCCGTCCGCATCGCAAAAGCGCCCTGCGCGGCGCCATTGCCGAAAAAACACGGAAAGCGACGGTACTTTGCTTCATAAAGTATAGCACTTTTGGTTATGAAGGGCCATCCCCTGCAGAAAAGCTTTTTCCACAATAATAAATCAGAAAGCACAGCAGCGTCAGGCGCGCCCCCACACCGCCGCTGCCTGCCAGCAGGAAGCAGCCCAGTGCCAGCAGACAGGGCCACTGTAAAACGCGGCATATCCGCAGCGCAACAGAGGCAGGCAATATTCGCAGCAGCAACAGCAACAACAGCCGTCCGCCATCCAGAAAGCCCAGCGGCAGCAGATTGAATGCGCCCAGCAGCAAATTGATGCCGCCGAAAAAATACCGAAAATAGCTTGCCTGCCGCAGCGCCGCCCCAAGGCACACTGCCGCCACGCCCAAATTCAGAACCGGCCCGGCCAAAAGCACGGCTGCCTCAGCTCCCGCCCCCGCCGTAAAAAACGGCCACTGCAGGGCAATGCCGCCCAACCCCACCTGTAGTACCGGCCAACGACGTACCAACACCCTATACAGCAG
>CAKTAM010000226.1 GCA_934527255.1 uncultured Oscillospiraceae bacterium
TGTTCGACCCCGGCGTGCAGATCAATGGTGCGGCGGCCGGTAGAGCGCGGCGCCTGACGCACTCCCTTGAAGCGGCGTGCATGTGCCGCAAACTGATAATACGCGTTGTCGCCGATCACGGTGCGGGAGGGCTCGAGATCGCGCGAAAACTCCTCGTTAAACTGGTCGACCATCACGTTGGCGGCTTTCTCATGAATAAACTGCGGCATGCGCCCCATGACCCATTCGTTCCAGCCCGTCACAAAAACCAGCCGCGGATCCAGCTGATACGCCCGCGCCCACTGCTCGTCAAAGTTTGCGCCCAGCTCGGGATGATATTCCCTTGGCTGCACCCCGCCGCAGAAACTGCGGCCGCGCGCCAGCCAGCGGCCGTCCTCGTCTCGCTGGCTCATACAGCCCAGCGTCCAGCCGCCCGGGGTCGCCGCATCCGGTACGGCGTTCTGCGCCACCGAAACCGGCACCTCCTCCACCTCGCCGGGACGGCGTGCACTGGCAAAGCCATGCTGCGGATGAATTTCGCACCACGCCCACTGATCCGGCCCCTGCGGGCCGTAAAAATAATCCGGCATGGGACGGCGGAAGGTGAAGAACTCCAGAAGATCCTGCTCTTGCTGGGGGATCTTCTCCTTATCAAACATCACCAGCGGCTTCCCCTCCCAGCGAAACCAGAGGTCGGCATACAGCCCTTTTGCGTACAGGTCGCGGTAGATTTGCCGCACGGCATAAGGCCCATACCAGAAATTGAACAGAAAAGCGATCTGCGGAGTACGGCGCCCCTGACGGCGCACCCGGTCAAACGTACGGAACACTGTCATAAAGGTATCATAAAAATAGGCCCCCGGCGGGTCGGTATGCTGAAAATTGGAAACATCAAAAATAATGACGTCCACCCCGACATCGCCCAGCAGCTGCGCGTGCTTGGCAATGACATATTCATCCTTGCTGCGGTAATAGCCAAAGGCCGATTCTCCCCAGAAATGCACCGTTCCATAGGGGCCCCATGGCGGCGACGCCGGGTTATCCATGGCGTCCGGCTCCTCCCGCAGAATTTTGGTAATATCATAAGGGCCATACCGTTTGGCGGGGTCTGGGTCATTTTCGCCATAGCTGATAAAATAGAACATGGCAATGGTTTTTTCCGGGCGCGGGCCGCCAACCTCGGCAAAGCCCGGCAGGGCCCGGCCCAGCCGGTCAATAGCCGTCCAGGTATCCGGCATGGTATCGCGCAGCGGCGTGCGGGAAAGTGCGATGCGCAAAAAGCGCTCGTACTCGGCCGCTGTATGCGCTCCGGTCAGTCGATCCAGCTCCTTGCCGCCGCGGTACAGTACCGCCGTCGGAAAATCAATGATGCGAAACCATGCATCCAGCTCGGCCTCTTCATCGCCGTTGGTTTCGGCCAGCTGCACCTGCAGCTGCTCGGCACAGGGCAAAAGCTCGGCCAGAACGGCACGCTGCGGCATGCTGTCATGGTTCCACGGGCTGTAGTACAGCAAAAGCGTTGGCTGCGCGTGCTCCAGCACGCGGCTACGAAAATCTTTTCCGGTGATCTGCAGAACGCTCATAGAATGTTCTCCCTTCCTGATAATTCTTTCTTTTTCCTCATTGTCCTCCAAAGCCGGTTCGCTTGTCCGCGCGTGCTTTGGCACCCTCATTATAAAGGAGAACACGGCGCAAAACAAGCCGGTATCGTCCGGCAGTATGCC
>CAKTAM010000227.1 GCA_934527255.1 uncultured Oscillospiraceae bacterium
GTGATGCAGTCGCGTATTCAGACATATCTGGATGAACGGAAATAACCGAAAAGCCCGCCCCGGAGCATAAGCACCGGGGGCGGGCAGACAAAAACGGCCTGCGGCCGTAACAGACGCTTTTGCCGGCACGGAAAAAGCCGGGCGTCTGTCACGGTCGGCGGACCGTTTTTCTTTGCGTGCTTTTGCGCCGGCGGCGGCCGCTCAATCCTCCTCGGCGGCCAGCGCCTCGCTTTCCTCCATCAGCTCGCCCCAGCGGGTATAAGCCTCCTCCTGATGAAAACGGGTATCTTCCAGCTTGTCGCACAGCTGCTGCAGGGCCACATGGTCGGCCAGCACGGCGGGGTCATTCAGCTGGTTTTCCATTTCGACAATATCCGCTCCCAGCGTCTCCACTTCTTCCTCCGCGGCCTTGATGGCGGCGCGCAGCTCCGCCTTGCGGCGGCGCAGCTCCCGCGCGTTCTGGGCGGGGCGCGGCGCGGCGTTTGCCGCGGGCTGTACCGGCGCGGGTGCGGCCGGTGCGGCGCGGCCCATCAGCGCTTCATAGCTGGGGTACAGGGTCGCGCTGTCGGCCTCCAGGTACAAAATGGGGCAGGCCAGCTGGTGCATCAGATAGCGGTCATGCGTGACAAGGATCAGCGTGCCGGTGTAGGCCGCCAGCGCCTCGCCCAGCGACTCGCGCATGTAAATATCCAGGTGGTTGGTGGGCTCGTCCAGCAGCATGAAGTTGGGGCGCTCCAGCAGAATTTCCGCAAAGCGCAGGCGCGCCAGCTCGCCGCCGGACAGGGTGTTGGCCTCCTTGAAGACCTCCTCGCCGCGAAAAGCAAAGCGGGCCAGCAGGCTGCGCACCTCAAGCTCGGTAAATTTGGGGTATTTATCCCAGATGACATCGATCACCCGGCAGGCGCGGCGCGATTGCTGCTGCTCAAAAAAGCTGGTGCGGACGCCCGGCCCAAAGCGAAAGGCCCCGGCGCTTTGCCGCATCTGCCCGGCCAGCACCTTCAGCAGGGTGCTTTTGCCTGCGCCGTTTGGCCCGGCGATCACCAGCCGCTCGCCGCGCAGCATGGCAAACGACAGGTGCTCCATCAGCATCCGTCCTCCGGCGCTCACACACAGATCCTTAACCGTCAGCACCTCGTTGTACGGCTCGACGTCATATTCAAACCGAATTTTCACGTCGGTGACAAAGCTTTGCGGCTTCTCGGTCATCTCCATTTTTTCCAGCTGCTTGCGGCGGCTCTGCGCCATTTTGGTGGTGGAGGCCCGCACCAGGTTGCGGTCCACATAATCCTGCAGCTTCTGCGCCTTTTCCAGGTCGGCCCGGTACTGCTTTTCCTGCAGGCGCACGGCCATTTCCTTTTGCGGCAGATAGGCGGAGTAATTGCCCTTATAGGCTGTCAGCGTGTGGTTCTCCAGCTCCCAGATGCGGCCGGTCACGGCATCCAGAAAGGTGCGATCGTGCGAGACGACGATCATCGCGCCGGTATAGCCGCGCAGGTATTCCTCCAGCCATTCCATGGTGACAAAATCCAGATGGTTGGTGGGCTCGTCCAAAATCAGCAGGTCAGGCTTCTGCAGCAGCAGCTTGGCCAGCGAAAGCCGGGTGCGCTCGCCGCCGGAAAGCACCCGCAGCAGCTTTTCCAGCGTGGCGGCGGGGAACCCCATGCCGTTGAGCACCTTTTTGATCTGGCTGTCCATGGTG
>CAKTAM010000228.1 GCA_934527255.1 uncultured Oscillospiraceae bacterium
TGTTTCTGCCTTCATCCTAACATGAAAGCGGCGCGGGGAAAAGGGCCAATCGGGCCTGTTTTTTGCACAATCGTACCTTTTTCTTTGTGCAAATGCGCCGGAAAGCGTTTGCCGCACAATTTGCCCTGCAGCTCTTGCAATTGCCCGGCGGGGGCGGTACAATAGGGGTAAAGCCAATACCGGTGGGCGGAGTGCCGCCGGAAAGAAGGAGAGAGAAGCATGAAACTGGGAATTTGCGGCGCACCTGCACAGCTGTGCACGGCGCGTGCGCTGGGGTACGATTATTTCGAGACGTCTGCGGTGGGCATTGCCGCCATGACGCCGTCGGAGTTTGCCGCCTTTGCCGAACAAAACCGTGTGCTGCGCAGCGGGCGCTTTGCGGGGTGTCTGGTCTGCAACGGGCTGTTTCCCGGCGGGCTGGCGTTGGTCGGGCCTGCGGCGGATGAACAGAAAATCGCCGCCTATCTGAGCGGGCTGCTGCCGCGCCTGCGGCAGCTGGGCGTGCGAAAGGTGGTGTTCGGCAGCGGCAGCGCGCGGCGCTGCCCGGAGGGTACGGCCCCGCAGCAGGCGCACAGGCAGCTGCAGGCGGCGGCACGACTGGCAGAAGGCTTTTTGACTGGGGCGGGCATTGCCGTCGGCATGGAGCATCTGAACCGTGCCGAAACCAACCTGCTGAACACCCTGACGCAGACGCTGGAATTTGTGCGCCGCGTGGGCGAGCCGGGGCTGGGCGTCACGGTCGATTTCTTCCATTTGCAGCAGGAGAACGAGCCGCTTTCCGTGCTGGAACAGGCGGCGGGCATGGTCACACATGCGCACACGGCTTCGCCTGCACGTCAGGGCCTGCAGCCGCAAGATCTGCCGCAGCAGCAGGCACAGGCGGCGGCGCTGGCGGCGGCCGGATATGACGGTACGCTCAGCGTCGAGGCGGCGTTTACTGCGTTTGAAGCCGAGGGCGCGGCCTCGCTGGCGGTGCTGCGGCAGGTGTACGGCTGAAAAAAGCCGCCGCGCGTGAGGCTTTCTCGGTGACGAAAAGGCGCATGGCTGGCAGACGGCGCAGGGGCGCCCGGTACGGCAGCTGCGGGCAGTTTGAACGGTATGCTCTATAGGATAAATATAGGCTTTTTGACCCAAAGCGGGGCGCAGAACGCCCCTCAGGCCGCAGTACAACTGCTGTAATGCGGTTGCCGCGGCGTGATTGCAGCAAAACGGCAGGCGCGGGGAAACTGCCATCCGCAGACGGAAGGCTGCCGCACAAGCGCGGCGGAAAGGATGAACGACCTATGAAAGAAGAACGACAGCCGCTGCGCATCGGCGTGGTGGGAACCAATTTTGTCAGCGATTGGCTGGTACAGGCCGCGCAGGCTTTGCCGCAGTTTTCGGCAGAGCCGGTGCAGGTGACGGCCGTTTACTCCCGGGCGCAGGCCACGGGCGATGCCTTTGCCGCCCGACACGGCATTCCGCTGGTCTTTACCGATTACGAAGCCATGCTGCACAGCCCGCAGGTGGATGCCGTGTACATCGCCAGCCCCAATGTCGCCCACTGTGCGCAGGCGCTGGCGGCGGCTGCGGCGGGCAAGCACATTCTGTGCGAAAAGGTAATTGCCGTCAATGGAAGCGAGTTTGCTGCCATGCGTGCGGCGGCCGAAGAAAACGGCGTTGTGCTGATGGAGGCCATGCGCCCGGTGTATGAC
>CAKTAM010000229.1 GCA_934527255.1 uncultured Oscillospiraceae bacterium
GCGTACCGGAGACCATGCTGCAAACCCTGTACGCCCGGGCCAAGGAAAGCCGGACGCGCGGCGCCATCCGCGACAAGAAAGCCGAGGAGGTGCTGTCCGGGCTGAATTATGACTTTACGCTGGCCGACAGCGACGCCGCCATGCACAGCGGCGTCATTGCCCGCACCATTGTGTTGGATCGGCTGACGGCAGCGTGGCTGGCCGAAAACCCCGGCGGCGTGGTCATCAACATTGCCTGCGGGCTGGATACGCGCTGCTACCGCATGCAGGGCTACGCCCACTGGTATAATCTGGACCTGCCGGAGACCATTGCCGTACGGCAGAGGCTGCTGCCAGAGGAGGGCGTCATCACCCAGCTTGCTTTTTCGGCCATGGATGACTGGGGCGGCGAAATTGCCCAAACGGACGCCCCGGTGCTGATCGTCATGGAAGGGCTGACCATGTACCTGAGCGAAGCGGATGTTCAACGCATTTTTGCCGTGATCGCGCACCGGTTTGCCAGGGCGACCGTGTTTGTAGAGGTCATGAACCCGCTGATGGTACGGCATTTTAAGGAAAAATCCATTGAAGGCAGTCACGCCGCGTTTACCTGGGGGATAAAAAACGGCCGGTTGCTTGCCGAAAAGCTGCCGGGCTTCACCTATGTAGAGGAGCACAGCCTGGCAGAGGGCATGGCGGAGTTTGTACCGATCTACCGTTTTTTGAAAAAGCTGCCTGCCGTCCGCAACATTTCCAACCGCATCATTGTACTGAGTACTGAAAAAGCTGTAAGGAGGGCCCTTAAAATGTCCTTTTGGGAAAACACCCGCAAGCCGACCGGCACAGGCGGCAGGGTCATGGTCTCCATGATGAACGTCGGGCACCGCGCGCTGGCAGATTGGGGCCTTTCCTTTTTGGAAACGGCCGATGACGCCGCCGTGCTGGACTGCGGCTGCGGCGGCGGAGCCAACCTTGCCCGGCTGCTGAAAAAGTGCCCAAACGGCAGAGCGACCGGTATTGATTATTCGCCGGTAAGCGTGGAAAAGTCGCGGGAGGTCAACCGGCAGGCCATTGCGGACGGGCGCTGCGAGGTGCTGCTGGCCAGCGTAACGGCGCTGCCCTTTGCCGATGCGCAGTTTTCGCTGGTCACGGCGTTTGAGACCGTCTATTTCTGGCCCGACCTTGCGCAGAGCTTCCGCGAGGTCTACCGGGTGCTGCAGCCGGGCGGAACCTTCTTTATCTGCAACGAAGGCGGCGGCGATGCCAAAAAGGATGAAAAATGGCTGCAGCTGATCGACGGCATGACCATTTATACACAGGCAGAGCTGAAGTCTGCTCTGGAGCAGGCCGGTTTTGGCGCTGTGCAGCTTCACCGGAACGAAAAGGGCTGGCTGTGCGCAGCCGCCCGGAAATGAGGGAAAGGATATGTCGAGGAAAGCAACCGAGTTTCAGAAAAAGGAAATGAGCAAAATGTACCGCGGCAAGGAGATCTTCAAGCCGTTGAACACCGGCTGGATCGACGAGCACGTCGCCTGCGTGCGGGAATGGGTAGCAAACATCTTTTTCTACCGCAAGGGCGATACCACCATCATGATCGACGCGGGCTACAACTATGACCGGCTGGCAGAAAAAATGAGCTGGCTTGGCCTTGACCCGAAGGACATTCGGCACATTCTCATCACCCATCAGGATAC
>CAKTAM010000230.1 GCA_934527255.1 uncultured Oscillospiraceae bacterium
GCTGTGCGGGGAAAAGACGGATTGGGTCGATTTTCAAATGTTTGACGGCGAGCATGAGTTTGACAGGGATAATACGCAGCTGGAACGCTTCATGGCCGCAGTGCAAAGCGGCGAAGCGTAAAAGAGAGAGCTGTTTCTGCTTTGGTATATAAAAAGAACTCTGTGGAAGAGAGTGCTTCTCTTCCACAGAGCTTTTTGTTTGTCATTCCAGCGGTACATCGGTAAACTGCCCATGCAGAAGAATTTTTGCGTGGGTAAACCCGGCTGCCCGCGCGAGGTCAACGGCAAGCGGAAACGCGCATTGCAGATATTCCGCATTGTGGCAGTCACTGTTCAGAATGATCTCGCCGCCGCGATGGTGCAGATGCCGCAGCAAAAACAGCGCAGGGTAGGGTGCGGTACGCTTTTTTCGGGCAATGGCACCGGTGTTGATCTCAAACAGCCGCGTGTGGGCCAAAACAGCGTCCATGGCCTCCATAGCCAGATGCTGATAGGTGCGGGAATCTTCATCAAACAGACAGCCGCCCTCGTTGAATTTGGTGATAACATCGAAATGACCGACGATATCCGGATGCACCCGGGCGGGCATGCGGGCGACCAGCTCGTAATAATCCCGTATCAGTGACATCCAATCGCCGCCGTAGAGCTGACGGACAGCCTCCTCCAATGTCTGACGGGCATGGTCGATCGGCAGGCAGCACCGGCCCTTGAACAGGTAGTGCACGCTGCCGATCACATAGTCATACGGTGGAAGGTATTCCTCCTGATCGGTATAAAAGTCCCTCTCGACACCAAGGTAAAGCTCAATTTTGCCGCGGTATACCTCTCGCAGACGCAAAATTTCGGCACGGTAAGCGGCTGTTGACTCCGGCAGCATGTGCAATAGCTGGGGTCGCACGGCGTAAAGCTGTGGCCGGAAAAGCCCAGTGACAGCAGCCCCTGTGCAATGGCGGCCTGTACCATTTCTTCCGGTGTGTTCTGGCCGTCGCAGAAGGTGGAATGCGTGTGCAGATTGCAAGCAGGCTTCATACGGGATTCCTTTCCGTCCTGTCCAGGTGGAGCTGTCGGGAGCGGGAAAGCTCTGCTATAAACAGCTCGTCCAGCTCGTTGGGCTGATAGCTTTTTCGGTACAGCAGGACATCCCGGCTTTTACCGGTGTGGTCGGCGCAGGGGCGCTGTACCAGTCGGTATTTATCCAGCATTGCCTGCGGAAGCCGCGATGTCCACATGAAAGCGCCGGGCAGCTGCTCCAGCAGCATAAACTGCGTGCCGCGTTCAAACACAAAAATTTTTCGGGCAGAGGCAGAGGGGGACTCGGCCTTCAGGGTATCAGAGGGGGGGAGCGAGGGAACATATGGATCGGCGTGCAAAATTTCCGGGCCGTCGCGCAGCTCTGACAGCAAAAGCGTTTCCTTTTGTGCCAGAGGGTTTTGGGCAGAGAGCGTGACAAGGCATGGAAACTCGGCGACGATTTCCGCGTGCAGCTTTTTTACGTCAAACAGTTCGCGAAAATATTTATCAAAAATGGTCTGATAGCGGACGATGGCAAGGTTATACTCGTTATTCAGAACCTTGTGAATGGCCTTCATGGAGTTGGTTTCTTTGTAGGTGAATTCAAGCGGCGCATCATCGGGGCTTTGCAGCGCAGCCTGCCTGGAAAACTGTACAAAGG
>CAKTAM010000231.1 GCA_934527255.1 uncultured Oscillospiraceae bacterium
GGTATATGCTTGTCAAGTGCCTTCCGGAAAAACAAACAAAAAAAAGAACCGCTCTGATCTGTACAGACTGCACACATCAGAACGGTTCAAAGGCAATGATTTTTCCGGCAAAGCAGGCTTTACTGCATATTGGCAAAGCGTTCCACCGCTTTGGTAAAGCTTTCAATGGTTTTATCTGCGTCGCCGTGCTCCAGCCCATCGCGCACACAATGACGGATGTGCCCCTCCAGCACGACCTTGCCGCAGCTGTTCAACGCAGCCTTTGCAGCGTTGATCTGGGACAGAATATCCTCGCAGGGAACGTCCTTGTCGATCATACGGTCAATGGCCTGCACCTGACCGATGATCCTTTTCAACCGGCGATGCAGGTTGTCGGCATCCATACATTGCTTCATTTTTTCTTTTCCTCCACCCTGTAGCTTCCCTATCCATTATAATTTGCCGTCAAATACCTGTCAACTGTCCGGCGGCTTTTTCTCTGCTGACGGTTGGCAGTTCTTCCGGTGCCGGCCCCTTTTCCGTGCCATTTTTGCAGAAGCGTTTGCCCTGCACCGTCCTGCCTGCGGCACCTCCTCTCTGCGTTTTCCACCCGGCTGTTTTTGGGGCGACAACAGCGGCGGCAAACGTCTTTTCTCGCTGTCGGCTGCTTTTGGGAAAGAGGACAGCGCGCCCACGGCAGGAAACGCTTGCCAGCTACCTGATGTATAACCGCCTTTGACGCGCAAAAACGCCCCTGCGGAGAAGCTTCTCCGCAGGGGCGTTTGGCTGGACGGTTTACTTCAGCAGGCTGAGAATGCCCTCCACAATGACCAGCACCGCAAAGGCGATGCCGAAAATGCGGGTCAGACGAGCCATGGCCTCGTCGCTTTTGCGCACGCGGCCCTCGGCCATACCGCCGACATCCCCGCCGATCGCGCCGGACAGGCCGCGGCCCTTCTGCTCCTGGCTGACGACCAGAAGAATCAGGATCGCGCTGCACAGGCACAGCAGAATGCCAACAATAATAATCACTACGTTCATGGTTTATCCTCCAAAGCTGATAAGCTGCCCCGCAGACGCACCGCAGACCCGACCGTCCTGCGCCGCTACGCCAGACAGGCATTTTTTCTTATTATACCTGCATTTTTCAAAAAAAGCAATGCTTTTTTCCGGGTTGCTCAAAATGTTCTGTGCACCGGGCGGCCGACCGTCAGGCCTGTGGCTGCTCCTCGCCCAGCGTCGTCTGCTCGACCAGATCCTCCTGCCGCAGAATGGCGCCCGCCGCGGGCAGGCTGCGCACACGGTAGCGGTGCGGGTTGGCCAGCTCCAGTGCGGCCGCAGTGCACACACGGTCGATGTGCTGGTTCTTTTTCAGCGTGATAACGCTGACGCCTGCGGTGTTTTTGGTGGTTTTGGGCGCGATCTGCGCCGTGCCGAACAGCAGCAGCCGCCCGCCGCTGGTGCGGATGGCCATTTCGCCCTCCTCCTGAAGCTGGCAAAGGTAAACCAGCTGATCCTTGTCGTTATAGGCGTTGACCAGCTTTTTGCGGTTGAGCTTGGTAGCGTAGCTGGCCAGCGGCACCTTGGCGACCTTGCCGCTGGCAAAGAAGAAGAGCATATAGCCGCTGTAATCGGTCGTCAGGGCCATAT
>CAKTAM010000232.1 GCA_934527255.1 uncultured Oscillospiraceae bacterium
GCACCGCCAGCAGCGTGAGCAGCGCAGGAGTAAGATAGTGCCCGATGCGATCGACCAGGCGGCCGGGGTTCAGGCACAGCCAAAGGGCCGCCAGAAAGAACGCCAGCGAATACAGCGCCATGCATGCCGCCGTGTTGGCCCCCTGCGGCAGGTACGGCGCGACCGCCATTTCAAACGGCACCGAGGCGGCGCGCGGAATGCCCAGCCCCGGCCCAATCGACAGGTAAATGGTCACGGTGAACAGCGCGGCAAAGCGCCTGCCCACATGGGCGGCCAGCGGTTCCAGCCCGTCAAAGCGGGCAACGGTAATGACCCCCAGCACCGGCAGCAGCACGGCCGTTGCCAGAAAGCCCGCCAGCGCCGCCGGTGTGGCCGTGCCCGCATTCTGCCCTAAAAACGGCGGAAAGATCAGATTTCCCGCCCCAAAAAACAGCGAAAACAGCATAAACGTAACGACCAGCATTTTCCCCTTGCCCAGCTTCATGATGCAAAAACCTCCTTTTTATCAAAAACAAAAAGACCCGTCTCAAATTGCTTTGAGACGAGCCTTGCTTTTTCAACAATACCCGCGGGACCACTCAAATTGCGCGCCGATGCGCGCCGCTTCAGGCTCTGACAAGCCCTAGGCACTGACGCAGCCTGCGCGGAGCCCCCTACTTGCCCGGCTTTGGGGGGTCAGCTCGGAAGGGATGGGAAACAGGAGGCTGCCTGCCGGGCTTTCACCAACCCCCGGCTCTCTGCAAGGCGCGCACATCCGCTCCGTGTCTTCGTCATCGCTTTTCTATTCAGCTGTAGGCAGATTATAACACCCGCCCGCCGCAATGTCAACCGTTTTTTTCGCCAGGCACAGGGCGCTGCGCGCTCAAAAAGTCGATCCACCGGGTCAGGGCATCCCGATCCAGCGTCTGCAGCGCCTGCGTGTACAGGCAATAGGCCTGCGGCGCCTCCTGCGCCAGCTGCCGCAAAGCCTTTTTGGGGCCACGGTAATACCGGCGCTGCACATCAAAATAAATTTCCAGACTGTCCGTCAAAAGCCAATGCCAGCGATAATAACCCTCGGCATCCCCGCGCTGCGTGCGGGCAAGCATTTTCCGGCACCATTCCAGCTCTTGCCAAAGCTCGGCATCCGTTTTGGGCCTCCAGCGGGCAAGGTGATCGCAAATCTGCCACTGCAGCCTGTCCGCCGTTCCGTTTTTATCCAGCAAAATTTTTCCGTCCGCCAGCTGGACGAACTCCTCGGGGTCATACGCCCCGGCAAAAAATTCCGGCGGAACCACAAACACATCCAGAACAATACCGCCCACCACCGAGGCATCGTGCCGCTTTTCGCCCCGGGCTATGACCAGTGCGTCAAAGTCGCTGTTTTCCCCGGCGCTTCCATCCGCGAACGAGCCGTAAACCAGAATGGCCTCCGGCTGATAGGTCTGCAAAAGATATTGCCGGATCGCCGCCGGTATCTGCATAGAAGGTCTCCTCCATCATACGCCTTTTTTGTTTATCGTCATCATACCACACCTGTGAAAAATTTTCCATGCGTGCGCGAAAAGAACGCAAAAAAACACGACAGCCCCGCGTTGGGCCATCGTGTAAATGCAAAGGAGATATAAAAACTT
>CAKTAM010000233.1 GCA_934527255.1 uncultured Oscillospiraceae bacterium
GCTTTGAACGGCTGCCGGCAGGCATACCTTTTGCCTCCTGCCCTGCCGCCCCCACCACAAAGCCGCACAGGACCTGCAGCGGCAGCCGCATCCCCTGGCATCCCCCAAGCCCCGTGCCTGCCGCCGCAGGCACGGCGGCTTTTTTTCGTCCGCTTTTCTAAAAAAGCATTGACAGCGGCAGCCATTCGATTTACAATTACGTTGTAATCAATTACAGTGTAATTATTGTGAGGTGAACAGATGGCACTGCGCGACCATTCTCTGGATGACAAAATTGCCGCCGCCGCGCGGCAGGAGTTTGAAAGCAAGGGCTACACCGGCGCATCGCTGCGAAAAATTGCAGAAAAGGCCGGTGTGACCGTCGGCGCGATCCAAACCCGATACCGCTCGAAGGATGCATTGTTCACCGCCCTGCTTCAGCCGCTGCTGAAAGATATCGCGGCTCTTTTTCAAAGCACAAGGGCAGACTATTACACCTGCGCGGAGGCCGGGCTTCCGGCAAACCTTGCGGCCTCAATGCGGCATGAATCCGCCGCGATCCTGACGCTGATCTTTTCCCATTATGAGGAGGCCGTACTGCTTTTGTGCCGCAGCGCCGGAAGCAGTCTGGAGCACTTTTTTGACGGGCTGGTTCAGAGCAAGATCGACGAAAGCGCCGCCTTTTTCGCACGGTCGGCGGTATGGAGATCGAGGAAAAGCTGCTGGGGCTTCTGATTTTGACACAGTTCGACGGTTACCGCAGAGTCGTGGCGGAGTGCCCCGACCGCGAGACGGCCGAAAAATATATGGACGCACTGATGACCTATCATTTTGGCGGCTGGACGGCGCTTTTCCGTTCCTCCAGTCAAACGCAGGGAGGAATTTCCGATGAAGTATAACGGGTTTTATTTTTGGATGTTTCAAGGCCCCATGAAAAAGGTTCTGGCCGAGCAGTACGGCAAGGCCTACGCCGCCGAGATCATGAAAAAAAGCAAGACGGTTTATCGTCAGCTGGTGGCACAGGCGGACGACATCGGCGACGACAACCCCATGGCTTATAACGAGCTGTTCGCGCTGGCCTTTGTCGCGCCCTATCTGGCAAGCGAAAAAAAGATCTCGCCAAAAACGGTGCAGGAGATGATGCGCCGCTCGCTGTACCACATAAAATGGTACTTTGCCAGAACCGACCTGAACACCGCCAAGGGAAAAGCGGAAAACCAGAAGAGCGTTGTAAAATATGCCCGGTGGTACACCCCGGAAAAGGAAGCGCGGTATCCGACTTCGTTCAAGGTGGATTTTGTCGGAAAGCCTTATGAGGGCGCATGCTACTACCGCATTACCCGCTGCCCCATTTGCCTGTACGCAGAAAAGCTGGGCGCTGCCGAGCTGATGCCGCTGTTCTGTGAGCTGGATGAGGTGATGGTCACGCTGCAGCACGGCGTACTGCACCGCAAGCAGACATTGGCAAACGGCGGTGAATACTGCGACTATTTCATCACCGGCAATAAAGAATAATGCTGCCGAAGGCCCGTACCCGTCTGTGACCGATGCGGGCCGTTTTCACGGCCCGAAAAGCCCGTGCGGAGCGACTGCCCGCGGCACTGTACCCGGC
>CAKTAM010000234.1 GCA_934527255.1 uncultured Oscillospiraceae bacterium
CGTCACATTTATGGATTCCTCCGGCGTCGGGCTTATTTTGGGGCGGCATACCATGATGAAGGTGCTCGGCGGCAGGCTGACCATCCAAAACCCGCCGATGCAGATCGTCCGCATTCTGCGGCTGGCACAGATTTCGGTAGAAAATACCGGGGAAGAGGTTCTGGTATGACAAAGGCAAAACGGCAAAATCATATGCGTGTGACGTTTGACAGTAAAAGCGTCAACGAAAACTTTGCACGCACGGCGGCGGCCGGGTTTCTGGCGGCGCTGGACCCGACGCTGGCCGAGCTGACGGACGTCAAAACGGCAGTCAGCGAGGCGGTCACCAACTGCATCGTTCATGCGTACCGCGACAGTCCGGGCGAGATCATTCTGGATATGAGCGTGTATGAGGGCGGTCTGGTGCGGCTGGCCGTCATCGACCACGGCTGCGGCATTGCAGACGTCCGGCAGGCGATGCAGCCGCTGTTTACAACGGGCGACCCCGGCGAGCGCAGCGGTCTGGGCTTTTCCGTGATGGAAAGCTTTATGGATACGCTGCGTGTGATGTCGCACAGCGGCAGGGGAACCCGTGTGACCATGACAAAGCGCATCTTCTCTAAAACCGGGCGGCCTACATAATAAAAAGAAAAGAGGGTCGCTATGCTGACTGTATTGCCGCCGCGGGAAGAATTTATTCAGGAAAATCTTGGCCTGGTGCATCTGTGTGCCTCCCGGTTTCGCGGGCGGGGGATCGAATATGACGATCTCTACTCCGCCGGGTGTCTGGGGCTGGTCAAGGCATACGACGGCTTTGATGTGGGGCGGCAGGTGTGCTTTTCCACCTATGCGGTGCCGGTCATTCTGGGCGAGATCCGCAAGCTGTTCCGTGATGGCGGCACGGTCAAGGTGTCGCGTGGGCTGAAGGAGCTGTCGCTGAAAATCACGGCGGCACGTGAAAGCTTCTTAAAGCAGAACGGCAGGGAGGCCACCGTTGCCGAGTTGGCACAGCGGCTTCATGTGACGGAGGAGCAGGTGGTGCTGGCCATCAATGCGGCGCTGCCGACGCTTTCGCTTACGCCCGACCCGGAGGATGAAAACGGCCGCGGCTTTGATGTGCCGGTGCCCTCGCATGAGGAGGAGCTTTCCGAGCATTTGGCACTGCAGGAGGTTCTGCAGGAGCTTCCCGCGCAGGATCGCGCGCTGATCCGTCTGCGCTTTTTTGGCGGCAAAACACAAAGTGAAACGGCGCGTCTGCTGCACACCACGCAGGTACAGGTCTCCCGCCGCGAACGGAAGATCCTGCTGACCCTGCGCGGACGCCTGCTGAAATAACGCTTTTGCTGTGGAGCAATAAAAGAGGGCGGTGCATTCTCGCATATCAGGTGAGGAGGCGTTCGCTTTTTCTTTTGCTTGCAGCGCCTACAGCGCCCCAGCCGGGGCATGCAGGCTTTT
This sequence comes from uncultured Oscillospiraceae bacterium, assembly GCA_934527255.1. Lineage (GTDB taxonomy): Bacteria > Bacillota > Clostridia > Oscillospirales > Ruminococcaceae > UBA1762. The sequence continues at coordinate 1,435 of CAKTAM010000234.1, forward strand.
TTTGCCGCCGCCCTGAAAAAAGCCGCCTCGCACAAAGGTGCCATATCAGGGCGCTTGCGGGGCCGTGAGCGGGCGCGCAAAATGTTTTTAGAAAAAAGATGCAAAAAAGTGAAAAAGGGTGTTGACAAAGGGCGGAGGAGTTGGTATAAT
>CAKTAM010000235.1 GCA_934527255.1 uncultured Oscillospiraceae bacterium
GTCGGTGATACGGCCGTCATCCAGCACCTGCAGCAGCACATTGAACACATCCGGGTGCGCTTTTTCCACCTCGTCGAACAGCACCACGCTGTACGGACGGCGGCGCACCGCCTCCGTCAGCTGGCCGCCCTCCTCATAACCGACATACCCCGGAGGCGCGCCGATCAGGCGGCTGACCGAGTATTTCTCCATATACTCGCTCATATCGATACGCACCATGTTCTTTTCGTCATCGAACAGGCACTGGGCAAGCGCTTTGGCCAGCTCGGTCTTGCCGACGCCGGTCGGCCCCAAAAACAGGAAGCTGCCAATGGGGCGGTTCTGGTCGGCAATGCCGGCGCGGCTGCGCAGAATGGCTTCGCTCACCTTCTGCACCGCTTCCTCCTGCCCGATCACGCGCTGATGCAGAATATCCTCCATATGCAGCAGCTTTTCGCGCTCGCCCTCCATCAGGCGGGCCACCGGAATGCCCGTCCAGCGGGCGACGATGCGGGCGATCTCCTCATCCGTCACGCGGTCACGCAGCAGGGTCGCATCCTGTCCGGCCGTCAGCTTCTCCTGCTCTGCCAACTCCTTCTTCAGGGCGGGCAGCCGACCGTATTTCAGCTCGGCGGCCTTATTGAGGTCGTACTGCTGCTGCGCCTTTTCAATCTCGGCGTTGACCTGCTCAATCTCCTCGCGCAGGCGCTGCACCTTGCCGATGGAGTTTTTCTCGTTTTCCCATTTGGCTTTCATGGCGTTGAATTCATCGCGCCAGGCTGCCAGCTCTGCTTCAATTTCCTTCAGATGCTCTGCCGAAAGGGCGTCGGTCTCCTTTTTCAGGGCCGCCTGCTCGATCTCGTGCTGCATGATCTTGCGGCGCAGATCGTCCATTTCTGCGGGCATGGAATCCATCTCGGTACGGATCATGGCGCAGGCCTCATCCACAAGGTCAATGGCCTTATCCGGCAGAAAACGGTCGGAAATATAACGGTTGGACAGGGTAGCCGCCGCAATGAGGGCGTTATCCTGAATTTTGACGCCGTGATAGACCTCGTACCGCTCCTTCAGGCCACGCAGGATGGAGATGGTATCCTCCACCGTCGGTTCGCCCACCAGCACCGGCTGAAAACGGCGTTCCAGCGCGGCATCCTTTTCGATGTACTGGCGGTACTCGTTGAGAGTGGTTGCGCCGATGCAGTGCAGCTCGCCGCGCGCCAGCATGGGCTTGAGCAGGTTGCCCGCATCCATGGCGCCGTCGGTCTTGCCCGCGCCCACAATGGTGTGCAGCTCATCAATAAAGAGGATGATCTCGCCCTCGCTCTTTTTGATCTCCTGCAAAACACTTTTCAGACGCTCTTCAAATTCGCCGCGGTATTTGGCCCCGGCCACCAGCGCGCCAAGATCAAGCGAAAATATCTTGCGGTCGCGCAGGTTTTCGGGCACATCGCCGCGCACGATGCGCTGCGCCAGCCCTTCGGCGATGGCGGTCTTGCCGACGCCCGGCTCGCCGATAAGCACCGGGTTGTTTTTGGTCTTCCGGCTGAGGATACGGATGACGTTGCGGATTTCCGTATCACGCCCGATCAC